>NZ_JBEOZT010000048.1:0-49333 GCF_040298265.1 Nonomuraea sp. NPDC001636 | reverse complement strand
GCGGCTTTTTCTCCCTGTTTTTGTTGCGGCAGGTGGCGGCGGTGTGCTACTACCCGGGGCCCCTGCGCGTGGTTTTGGCCTACGTGTGCGCCGTTCGCCGCGCGGCGGGCCGCCCCGGAGGGCGGCCCGCCGTCGTGACGGCATCTCTTCGACAGCGCCTTCTGTCAGAGCGCCAGCAGGGCGTTCACCGGCAGGCGGCTGTCGGACAGCGGCCGTACGGCGATGCGCAGCAGGGCCAGCGCGTTGTCGTCGCCGGCGATGCGGTTGGCGCTGAGCCCGCCGCACGCCTGGCAGTGGTGGATGATCAGCCACTCCCCGTCCGGCCTGACGGTGACGCTGAGCGCCGCCATCGGGCCCCGGCAGCCCGCCCGCCGGTCCCCCGGGATCCGGTGGTCGACGTGCAGGCTGGTCAGGCAGTGCGGGCAGTGGTTGCGGTGCGCCGTGCCGGGCGCGTCCATCGGTACGTCCAGCCGGCAGCCGACGCAGCGGAACGCGTCGCCGCGCTCGTCACGTCGTACGGCCTTGGGCTGTTGCGGCCTGGCCCGGCCAGGGTTCCTCCTGGGCATGTCACAGGTCGCCGAACGCTTCGAGCGGGAACGGCGGCTGCGCGAGCGGGCGTACGGCCATGCGCATGAGGATGAGCTGGTTGTCGTCCCCGCAGATCGGGTTGGACGTCAGCTCGCCGCAGCGCGAGCAGCGATGGATGATCATCCAGTCGCCGGTGCGGAGGACCGCGATGGAGATCGGGTTCATCCGCGACCGGCACTCCGACGGGCCGCCCTCCACCCGGTCGAGCACGTGCAACGAGTGCAGGCAGCTCGGGCAGTGGTTACGGCGGACGCCGCCGGGCGCGTACGCGGCGACGGTCAGGCCGCAGCGGACGCAGGCGAAGGTGTCGGTGCTGATGATGGAACGAGGTTTGCCGTTGGCAGACAACCTGGGTTCTCCTTGCCGGATTTGTCGTGAAAAAAAGGCAGCAAGGGAGCGCCGAGCGGGCCTCACAGGCACGCTGGTGCCACGGGCGGTCCGGCCCAGTGGGGCCAGGACTTCAGATGCTCGTCCTCAGGCTCTGGAACACAGGGGAGGCGGGCACACCCGTGACACGAAGAGGCGCGCTGGGCGCCGTGCCGGGCATCAACCCACCTCCAGAAATCGCACCGAACGGGACAGTCGCCAGGGTAACCACCCCCGCCGACGCCGCGCCAACGGTTTTCCCGGGCCCTGGAGATCGACCGAATATCGTTCTAGTGTTCGTCCATGGGGATCGGGCTGACCGAGGAACACCGGGCGCTGGCGGCCTCCGTACGGGGGCTGGCGGGACGTACCGTCGAGCACCGGGCGCTGGCCGGGCAGGGGCTGCTGGGGCTGCACCTGCCGGAGGAGCACGGCGGGCAGGGGTACGGGCTGGTCGAGCTGTGCGTGGCGCTGGAGGTGCTGGGCGAGCTGCGGGTGGCGGGGCCGTACCTGCCGGTCGTGCTGGCCTCGGCGGCGCTCGCCCGATCGGCGAGGCCCGCGTCCGGCCTGCTGCGCGGGCTGGCCGACGGTTCGCTGACGGCGGCCGTCGCGCTCGGGCCGCTCGCCCTCGGGTCGTCCGGGGCCGACCTGTTCCTCGTGCCGCACGGTGACGGGTGGGCGCTGCTCGACCGGGCCGGCGTGCGCGCCGAGCCCGCCGAGTGCGTCGACCTGGACCGGGACCTGTGCACGGTCACGGCCGTCGCGGGCCGCGACGTCCAGCCGGAGCGCCTGCTGGGGCCGGTGCCGGTGCGGGAGCTGGCCGCGGTGCTGCTCGGCGCCGACGCGTGCGGCACCGCCGCCTGGGCGGTCGGCACGGCCGCCGCCCACGCCAAGACACGCGAGCAGTTCGGCCGCCCGATCGGCCAGTTCCAGGGCGTCAAGCACCGGGTGGCGGCCGCCCTGGTGGCCCTGGAGCAGGCTCGCGCCGCCGTCTGGGACGCCGCCCGCGCCTTGGACGCGCCGCACGTGGGAGAGCCCCAAGCGCCCGGCGGGCTCGGTGACGACGTGCGGCTGGCCGTCGGGGTGGCGGCGGTGCTGGGGCCGGACGCGGCGGTGCGCTGCGCGGCCGACGCCATCCAGGTGCTCGGCGGCATCGGTTACACCTTCGAGCACGACGCCCACCGCCACTACCGCCGCGCCCTGTCCGGCCGCATGCTCGCCGGCGACCCGGGGCCGTGGGCCGAGCAGGTCGCCGAGCTGGCCCTGGCGGGCGCCCGCCGCGCGATGGAGCCCGACCTGCCCGAGGAGTCCGTCCCGCTCAGGGAGGCGATCAGGGCGGAGGCCGAGTCGTTGCGGCGCGAGGAGCCGCTCGCCCGGCTGGGCCGGTTCGCGCGGGAGGGCTGGATCATGCCCTACCTGCCCAGGCCGTGGGGCCGCGCGGCCACGCCGCTGGAACAGGTGATCATCCACCAGGAGTTCCGCGCCCTCAAGCGTCCCAACCTGGGGATCGCCGCCTGGGCGGTCCCGTCCATCGTCACGTACGGCACCCCCGAGCAGCAGGAGCGTTTCCTGCCCAGGACGTTCACCGGCGAGCTCGTGTGGTGCCAGCTGTTCAGCGAGCCGGGCGCCGGGTCCGACCTGGCCGGTCTGTCCACCAGGGCCACCCGCGTGGCCGGCGGCTGGTCGCTGACCGGCCAGAAGATCTGGACGTCCCTCGCCCAGTACGCCCACTGGGGCATCTGCCTGGCCCGCACTCCCCCGACAGGCCCAAGCACGAGGGGATCACGTACTTCCTGGTGGACATGTCCGCCCCCGGCGTCACGGTCAGGCCGCTCAAGGAGATCAACGGGGACGAGATCTTCAACGAGGTGTTCCTCGACGACGTCTTCGTCCCGGACGACCTGGTGGTGGGCGAGGTGGACGGCGGCTGGCGGGTGGCCCGCGACACGCTCTCCCACGAGCGGGTCGCGCTCGGCGACTCCTGGGGGCCGGGCTCCCGGCACACCGACATGATGCGGCTGGCCGGCGCCCTGCCGCCGCTGCGGCAGTCGCAACGCGAGCAGGCCGGCCGCCTGTGGGCCGAGGGCCAGGCGATCTCGGCGCTCGGGCTGCGCGTGACGCTGTCCAGGCTGGCCGGGGCCGACCCGGGGCCCGCCTCCAGCGTGCGCAAGCTGCTCGGCATGCGGCACGCGCAGGCGGTCTCGGAGTTCTGCTGGTCGCTGGCGCCGTCCGACCGCCACTGGAACCGCATGATCCTGACCACCCGGGCCTTCACCATCGGCGGCGGCACCACGGAGGTGCAGCTCAACATCATCGCCGAGCGCGCGCTGGGCCTTCCCCGCGATCCGTGACGCCCGCCCGCACGCACCTGACCTCGGCCGACATCGCCAGGTGCCGCGCGGCGAGCCCGGGCATGGCGGTCACCCCGAAGGCGGTGCGGTCCACGCGGGCGGCGACCACGACGGTGAAGCCGTTCGCGGTCACGTCGCAGCGCTCGACGGTGAGGGTGAGCGGGCGCTGGACGCCGGTGACGGTGAGCGTGCCGGTCAGCGTCCCGTCGCCGGCGGGGCGGCCGGTGAAGGTGATGAGGGGGTGGCGGGCGGCGTCGAGGAAGCGGGGCGAGCGCACGGTCTCGTCGCGGCGGTGGTTGCCGGTGTGGAAGCCGGCGGCGTCGATCTCCACGCGCACGCGGGAGTCGGCGAGCGGTTCGGCGACGTCCACGGTGCCGCCCCTGACGTCGAAGGTGCCGCGGGCGCGGGCGAGGCCGTACAGGTGCCGGGTGGTGAAGTGGATCGCGGAGTTCTCGGTGTCGATCTCGTAGCGGCCCAGCGAGGGCAGGTTCGTCATGGGTCCATTGCACGGCGGCGGGGTGGCCGTGCGGCAGAGCGGGCCGTCGGTGGTGGGGGCGACGATCGGCGGGAGCGCATGCGACTTTCGTATGGTTTCCCACTTACCCGATATTTACGGCATGCGGGGATGTCGTAGCGTTTGCGGCATGGGTGCAGGGGCGTGTCGCCGTTCCCTCGTGCTGGACGTGGTCATCGCGGGCGGCTTCGCGCTGCTGGACACCGGCTCGACGCTGCTCGGCCTGTCGTGGTGGCCCGAGCGTCCCGGTCCGCTCGCCTGGGCGCTGCTGGCGGTCCAGGCGGCCGCCTGCCTGTCGCTGGTGGCCCGCCGCCGGGCGCCGCTGACGGTCCTGGGCGTGCTGGGGACGTACACGCTCGTGGTGACGTTGCTGATCTCGCCGGGCGGGCTGCTGGTCCCGGCCGGGCAGGGGAACGTGTGGGCGCCGTTCGCGACCATCGCGGCGGCGTACGGACCGCTCTACGACCGCAGGGACCGGCGGATCGCCGTCGCCGCGCTGGCCGCGTACACGATGGTGATCGCGCGGGTGTGGGACCCGTCGGCCGGCGTGCTCGTCGACGGCGTGCTGCGCACGGCCGTCGGCCCGCTGCTCGCGCTCTACCTCGACGGACGGCGGCGGGTGCTCAGGATGCTGGTCGAACGCGCCGAACGGGCCGAACGCGAGCGGCACCTGCTGGCCGAGCAGGCCCGCGCCGAGGAGCGCGCCCGGCTGGCCGGCGAGATGCACGACGTCGTCACCCACCGGGTGAGCCTCATGGTGCTGCAGGCCGGCGCGCTGCGGGTCACCGCGGCCGACGAGCACACCCGGCAGACCGCCGAGGAACTGCGGGCCGCGGGCTGCCAGGTGCTCGACGAGCTGCGGGACCTGATCGGCGTCCTGCGCACCGCGCCGGAGCCGGACGTGCCGCCGTCGGCGGCCGACTTCGCCGCGCTGGTCGCCGAGTCCGCCTCCGTGGGCACCCCGGCCGAGCTGGTCGAGGAGGGCGACCGGGCGCTGGCCTCGCCGGTGGTGGGGCGCACGGCGTACCGGATCGTCCGCGAGGCGCTGACCAACGTGCGCAAGCACGCGCCGGGCGCGCGGGTGCAGGTGCGGATCGAGTACGGCCAGGCGCGGGTACGGCTCACGGTGCGCAACACGCCGCCGACCGGCCTGCCCGGCGGCCCCCTGGCCGGCACCGGCTCCGGCCTCGGCATCGCCGACCTGCGGCGGCGGGTCGAGGTCGTGCACGGCACGCTGCGCGCCGGGCCGTCCCCCGACGGCGGGTTCACCGTCGAGGCCGTTCTCCCGGCGTACGTGGCGACATGATCAGGGTCGTGGTCGTGGACGACGAGCCGATGGTCTGCCGCTTCCTGCGCACCATCCTCGGCTCGGCGCCCGACATCGAGGTCGTGGACGAGGCCCACGACGGCGCCGCCGGCGTCGAGGCGGTCGTGCGCAGCCGTCCGGACGTCGTGCTGATGGACCTGCGCATGCCCCGCGTGGACGGGCTCACCGCGATCGAACGCCTGGCCGAGCTGCCCCGGCCGCCGGTCGTCGTGGTGCTGACGACGTTCGACGCCGACGAGTACGTGCTGCGCGCCCTGCGCGCGGGGGCCGCCGGCTTCCTGGTCAAGTCCACGCCGCCGGAGGACCTGATCGGGCTCGTCCGAGTGGCCGCCGAAGGGCACACCGTGCTGTCGCCCATCGCCGCCCGCCGGCTGGTGGCGGCCTCGGCCGCGGCGGACCCGGCCCGCGCCCGCGCCCGCGAGCTGCTGGGGTCGCTGACCGGACGCGAGCGCGAGGTGCTGGCCTGCCTCGGCGAAGGGCTGTCGAACGCGCAGATCGCCGCCCGCCTCCACCTGGCCGAACCCACCGTCAAGGGGTACGTGTCGCGCCTGCTGGACAAGCTGGGCTGCCACAACCGCACCCAGGCGGGCCTCATCGCCCACGACGCGGGCCTGACCAGGTAGGCGCCACGGGCGGCGGGTTCGGCGGCGGGTTTGGCTGCGGGTTTGGCGGCGGAGCAGCGAGGTAGGTGATAAGCCGCAAAGGGGGACAAAAGCCATGAGTAATCCGCAACAGCCCGAACTTCGCCGGTCGGGTAAGTCCGGCGCGAACGCGAAATCCACCGACGCCGTGCCGGAGTCGAAGAGCGGCGGCAAGCGGGCCGGCCGGCCGCACGGCAGCGACAAAGGACACAAGGGCGGCGGCAAGGGCGGCGGCGTGCCTCCGGGCCAGCACCCGCCGTATCCGGGGTGAGCGGGATGAAGGGCAGCCTGCAGTTCATCGGCAACGCGACCACGCTGATCCGCTACAACGGCTTCACGCTGCTGACGGATCCCAACTTCCTGCACCGCGGCCAGCGGGCGTACCTGGGCTACGGCCTGAGCTCGCGCCGGCTGAAGGACCCGGCCATCGACGTGTCGGACCTGCCGCCCATCGACGCGGTGGTGCTGTCGCACCTGCACGGGGACCACTGGGACCGGGTGACGGAGAAGGGCCTGGACAAGGGCACCCAGATCATCACCACCCGGCAGGCGGCGCGCACGCTGCGCCGCCGCGGCTTCGGCCGCAGCACGGGCCTGGAGGTGTGGGAGCAGCACGAGCTGAGCGGCCCGCAGGGCAGCGTGACCGTCACCGCACTGCCCGCCAGGCACGCGCCCGGCCCCGCCGAGGCGCTGCTGCCGCCGGTGATCGGGACGATGCTGGAGTTCCGCGGCCCCGAGGGCCTGGTGGAGCTGCGCCTGCACATCAGCGGCGACACCCTGCTCGACCGCCGCCTGGAGGCGATCCCGCGTCGCTTCCCCGAGGTCGACCTCGCGCTCGTGCACCTGGGCGGCACCCGTCTGCTCGGCACCCTGCTGGTCACCATGGACGGCGAGCAGGGCGCGACCTGGGTCGATCTGATCAACCCGCACACCGTGGTGCCGGTGCACTTCGACGACTACGGCGTCTTCAGCTCACCGCTGGACGACTTCCGGCACCACATCGAGCAGGTGGGCCTGGCCGACCGGGTGGTCTACCTGGAACGCGGCGAGACCCGCGAACTGGCGCCGCACCACCTCGTGCGCCGCTGACCGCCCGCTCCACATCCGGACGGGTGCGCCGCTGAGCGCTCGCTCCGCACCCGTCCGGGCCCCGCACCCGCCCGGGCCCGCATCCGTCCGAACCTGCGCCCGCCCGAGGGACGCACCCCGTCCGAGGCGCACACCCGTCCGGACAAGCACCCGTCCGGAGCGCGCATCCGTCCGAACCTGCACCCGTCCAAGGGCCGCACCTGTCCGGACCCCCGCCCGTCCGAGGCAGTTTGCCGGGCGGGTGCTTCGGCGTTTCGCCGGGGATGAGGTTTCTTCTACTCGGTTGAGGAATCTCCTACCGGGGGCGGAAGTTTACATATCCGATTTCTGCCCCGGTGGGAGGTACGGGAGTTACCTTCGTTCTCGGCCGCACCTCCTGTGCCGCCGCACGGCCGGGCCGTCGGGTCCCGTCCCAGGCACCGGGTCCGGCCGTGCGGCCCACAGCCGCCGCCCCGCTCAGGAAAGCTTGGCCAGCTTCTCCGACGTCCTCTTGAACTCCTTGCCGGTCCACTTGTAGGTCTGGCGGACGAGCAGGTCGGGGCAGCACCGGGGAGCCTTGTCGCTGACCACCTTGCCGCTCAGGCGCACCTCGCCGTGCTGGACGGCGACGGTCTGGGTCTTGAAGTACCGGTTCTTGCCGAGCGTGCCGATCAGCCGCGGGGCCGAACGCCGGGACGCGCCGTCGTAGACGAAAGCCAGCACCGGGTTCCCCGCCGTGGGGCTCGGGCAGGACGAGGTGACGACGGTGTCGGGACGCCCGTCCCGCGTGAGGTCGCCGACGGCGGCGACGCGGGCGCGGACGACGTACCACTTGTCCTTCGGCCCCGGCTTGGGGCAGTGCAGCGCCCGCTCCACGACGGGCGCCCAGTCGATGCCCTGGAACGGGTCGGTCGCCGCCGGGCCGGTCGCGGCGAAGGCGGCGCCCGTGGCGAGGATCGGCGCCAGTGAGGTCGAGAGGGCGACGGTCGACGCCCAGACGCGGAGTCGGCGGGCCATCGGGCTGCTCTTGTGCGTGGCGCTTGAGTTCATGACCGTTTCGATGCGGGAAACGCCTGACAAGTTCGGCCCGAACCGCGTGACTTCCGGCCGTCATGCCGTCCGGAACGTTTCCCCCCCACGCCGTTCGGAGCGGTTCGCCCCCATGCCGTCCGGAGCCTTTCGCCCCCCATGCCATCCGGCGCGTTTCGTCAGGCGGAAGAGGCGCAGGGCTTTGTGGGGACTCGACCACATTTTCGGAAGCGTCGTCCCAGCGTTACGCGCGACACGCCCAGACCTGCGGCTCTCATCCTGTACGAGGTCACGATCGCCACCGCCGTTATCGATCTGAGATGTTCACTTATGTCTCCACCTCGCCCCCTGCCCAGGCAGCCGCCTGGCCGAGGCCGGAACGGAAGGACACCTCACATGCGCCCAGCCACCCGCGCAGCTCTCGTCACCCTCGCCGTCACGTGCTGCACCTTCAGCTCGTTGCCGGCCTGGGCGGCGCCGGCCGGGAACGCGCCGTCGTGCGTGACCGTCTGGCAGAACACCGGGACCATCACCAAGACCGGCTACGCCCGCAACGACTGCGGCTACCGGCTCCGTCTGAAGATCATCTGGGCGCGCGGGACGGACGGCGCCTGCCAGACCGTGGACCCCGGCGAGACCATCTACTCGCGCGTGCCGCGCGGCGTGCGCACCTTCGACGGAGCCGACACCTGCTGACCGGCCCCCGCGGAAAAGGCCGGCCCCACGACGGGGGCCGGCCTTTCGGGCTGCCGTCACCCGGGGATCAGCCGTCGGCGACCGGGACTCCCGCTGCGCCCGACAAGTGAGTGATCACTTCTCCTCCGGCGCGTTCCTCGCCTTGCTGGGCTGGACGCGCTTGGGCTCGCCCGGCATCTTCGGGTAGTTGGGCGGGTAGGGCAGGTCGCCGCGGTCGTCGGCGGCGTACATCTCCAGCAGGGGCTCGATCGAGTACGCCCGGTCGTCGATGGCCGCGTGCACGTCGCCCAGCTTGGCGAAGCGGGCCGGGACGGTGCGGATGTCGAAGTCGCGCGGGTCGGCGTCGGCCAGCTCGTCCCAGGTCAGCGGGGTCGAGACGGGGGCGTGCGGCTGGGCCCGGACGGAGTAGGCGCTGGCGACGGTGCGGTCTCTGGCGTTCTGGTTGAAGTCGATGAAGACGCGGTCGCCGCGCTCCTCCTTCCACCACGCGGTGGTCACCAGGGCGGGGTCGCGGGCCTCGACCGCCCTGGCCAGCGCGATGCCGGCGTGACGCACCTGCACGAAGTCCCAGCGGGGCTCGATGCGCACCGCGATGTGCACGCCGCGGTTGCCCGAGGTCTTGACGAACCCCGCCATGCCCAGCTCGTCGAGCACCTCGCGGGTGCGCTCGGCGGCCCGGCGCGCGGCGTCGAACTCCAGGCCGGGCTGCGGGTCGAGGTCGATGCGCAGCTCGTCGGGGTGCTCGACGTCGGCGGCCCGCACCTGCCAGGGGTGGAAGTCGATCGTGCCCAGGTTGGCGCAGTAGGCGATCGCGGCGACCTCGGTCACCCGGAGCGAGTCGGCGGTGCGGCCGCTGGGGAAGGTGACCGTGACCGACTGCAGCCACTCGGGATGCCTGGGCGGCATGCGCTTCTGGTAGATGGCCTCGGTCTGGACGCCGTCGGGATGGCGCTTGATGTTGGTCGGCCGGTCTCTGAGCGCGCGCAGGGCCCCTTCGCCGACGCTCACGTAGTACTCGACCAGCTCGCGCTTTGTCGCCCCGATCTCCGGGAAGTAGACCTTGTCGGGATTGGTGACCTTGACGGTCCGCTCCCCCACCTTGAGCTCTATGAACGGCGATGCCATGCCACCGAACCTACTCCCCCGCGCCGACAGAACGGCCGACGTGAGAGGTGGGCCCGTCCCGGAGCCGCGTCGGTGGCGGGACCGGGGCTCGACGGGACGGACCTAAGATCATCCATCGCCGTTCCGGGCGCTGGCGCGCCACCCGGCCGGCCATCTCGGGTCGCCAGCGGCGCCAGCACGGGCGTGGGCTGTGCCGCTACGGCGAGCCGCGGACGATCTCACCCCTTGGCAGGAGGCGATGACACCCCCTTACCGACAAAGACGCGAATTCGGCCGAGAAAGGATGCTTCACCCTGCGGAGATCTCTTTTTGCCGGATCTCGTAGTCTGGACGCATGGACAAGGTGGTCAAGAGCGAGGCCGAATGGCGGGCCAGGCTCTCTCCTGAGGAGTTCCACGTGCTCAGGGAGGCCGGGACCGAGCGCCCGTTCACGGGGGAGTACGTCGACACCAAGACCGAGGGCGTGTACTCGTGCCGTGCCTGCGGCGCCGAGTTGTTCCGGTCCGACACGAAGTTCGAGTCGCACTGCGGATGGCCGAGCTTCTTCGAGCCGTCGGGGTCGGAGGCGGTGAAGCTGATCGAGGACGACAGTCACGGCATGGTGCGCACGGAGGTGCGCTGCGCCCGCTGCGACTCCCACCTCGGTCACGTCTTCCACGGCGAGGGTTATCCGACGCCGACCGACGATCGTTACTGCATCAACTCGGTCTCGCTGAGGCTCGAACCCAAGGGGTGATCGATCAGCGACAGAGCGTACCGATCGTCCACAAGGGGTAGGGGCCTGCTTGTGGACCGTGTCCATCTTCGCCACCGCTGGGTGACGATTGAGACGATCGGGCGTGTCGTGACTCAGCGGTGTGAGCTGTGCTCGAAGACGAGGGTCCGGGTGCGCTAGCCCGCTTCGGGGGCTCTCGCGGTTCCCCGGCGCACGTCAGTTCGGCCGGGGGTAGGTGACACGGCAGCTGTGATCGGACGGGCCCAGGATGTTGGCGAGGACGGGGTTCCCGTTCTCGCCGAACTCCGCCTGCACGAACACGATCGGACGCTGCACGCCGTTCGCCCTGAGGTACTCCAGGCCGCGTTTGCACAGCGTGATGGCCGCGGCGGAGTTGTCGGCGCTGTCCGGTAAGTTCGTGTAAATGCGCAGATATCCGCCTACGGTGCGGATGTCCTTGAGGTGTTTCATCGCCTTGTCGCCCCGCCCCCAACGGGCGCGGAAGTACTCGGCGGCCTCCCGGTCGGTGTGCCGCGACGGCCCGTCGGCCTTGTAACTGGCCGAGTCGCCGCCCTTGGCCTCGCCCGGGTCGTCGGCCTCGGGCAGGCTGACCTGGGCGTCGCCGGTCTCGGTCTGCCCCGTGACGGTGTCCGGCTTGCCCTGGACGGCGTCCGGCTTCGCGGCGGGGTCGGCGGGGTCGGCGGTGCCGGTGGTGGCGGGCGTCCCTGAGCCGGCGGGGTCGGCGGCGGCCGGCGTGCTCGGCCGGGCCTGGCCCTTCGGCAGCTCGCGTGCCTCCGCGGCGCCCTTGCCGCTGGCCGGCGCCCGTCCCGGATTCGCCGGGACGCCGCCCTCGGCCGCCGGGTCCTGCCTGGCCGTGGCGCCGTCCGCGCCGGCCGGGGCTCCGGAGGCGGCGACCGTCCCGCCGAACGCGCCGTTCAGGCCGAGCAGCAGCGCCACTCCCCCGGCCAGCGCCACCGCGCCCGCGGCCAGGCCCCGCGTTCCCGTACGCCCGCGCCGCCGCCGCCCACGCCGCCCGCGTCCCGTACGCGCCTCCGCCGGGCCGCCGGTCACCCGCGCGTGCCTCGTACGCGCGTCAGCCGGGCCGCCGGACACTCGCGCGTGCCCCGTGCGCGCCTCCGCCCGGCCGCCGGTACGGGGTTCCGTCCGGTCGCCGGGCTGCTGGGCGGCCGGTGTCGTGTCCCGTAACGCCGCATGACGGCCTGGCGCGCGCCGGCGCCCGGGGCCCTGACCCTCCGCGGACTGTTCCACCCGGCCCTCCTCGCCCCTGCGTGGACCGTGCCACCGACGTCACGCCACCGAAAGGGAATTCACCCTCGATTGTGACAAAGGGGATAGATCACTGCAGGGAGATCGTCAAGTTGGCCTCGACGTTCCGCGCCGCCCCGGGCCGCCCCGGGCCGCCCCGGGCCGCCATGACCGCTAGGGCAGGGCCGCGACGAGCTCCTGCACCGGCTTGCGGGCGCCGGTGTAGAACGGGATCTCCACGCGGGTGTGGCGGCGGGCCTGCGCGCCGCGCAGCGTGCGCATCAGGTCGACGATGCGGTGGAGCTCGTCGGCCTCGAACGCCAGCATCCACTCGTAGTCGTTGAGCGAGAAGCAGGCCACGGTGTTGGCCCGCACGTCGGGGTAGTCGCGGGCCATCCGGCCGTGCTCGGCCAGCATCGCCCGCCGCTCGGAGTCCTCCAGCAGGTACCACTCGTAGGAGCGCACGAACGGGTAGACGCTGACGTACGCCCGCGGCTCCTCCTCGGCCAGGAAGGCCGGGATGTGGGACTTGTTGAACTCGGCCGGCCGGTGGAGCGCCATGGCCGACCAGACCGGCCTGCTGTGCCGGCCGAGGCCGGTGCGGCGGAACCGGGAGTAGACGTCCTGGAGGTCCTCGGGTGTGGGAGCGTGCCACCAGAACATGTAGTCGGCGTCGGCACGGAAGCCGGCGACGTCGTAGACCCCCCTGGTCACGACGTCCTTCCCGGCCGCCTGTGCGAGCAGCTCCTCGACCTCGTCGGCCATGTTCTCCCGGTTGCCCGGGACCTGCTCGGTCACCTGGAAGACCGACCACATGGTGTAACGGATCACCTGGTTGAGATCGCGGGCCTTCGGCCGCGGCGCGCCCTCTGTCATGTCCTTCATTCTCCTTCTCGCGACAGGTGGTCCAGAATCCGGGCCGCGGCCGTGCGGGCGGTCGCGATGCAGGCGGGGACGCCGATGCCGTCGTAGGCCGCGCCGCACACGGCGAGCCCGGCGGCGCCGGAGACCGCGGCGCGCACCCTGGCCACCCGGTCGAGGTGGCCCACGTTGTACTGCGGCAGCCCGCCGCCCCAGCGGGTGACCCGGCTGTCGACGGGCAGGCCGCGCACGCCGATCACGTCGGCCAGCTCGGCCGTGGCCAGCGACACCAGCTCGGCGTCGTCGCGCTGGAGCAGGTGCTCCTCGCCGATCCTGCCGACCGAGCAGCGTACGAGCAGCAGGTCCTGGGCCAGGTGGGGCCACTTGACCGAGCTGAACGTCACCGCCTTGACCGGCCGGCCCTCCACCGGCGGCACCAGGTAGCCGCTGCCGGTCGGCGGCTGCGGGAGCGCGTCGATCGGGTAGGCCAGCGTGACGACGGCCATGCTGGCGTACTCGATCCTGGCCAGCTCGGCGGCGGCCTTGGGCACCTCGCCCTTGAGCAGGCGGGCGGCGGCGGGCGCGGGCGTGGCCAGGATGACGGCGTCGGCCTCGATCACCTCGGGCCGCGGCACCGGCCCGGCGACCAGCCGCCAGCCGTGCTCGGTGCGGTGGAGCTCGCGCACGGTCACGCCGGTCCGGACGTCGGCTCCGGACGCCTTGGCCACCGCCTCGGGCAGGCTGCCCAGGCCCTGGCGCAGCGTCGTGAAGACCGGCCCGCCGTTCTTGGGCGCCTCCTCGACGATGTGCCGGGCGGCGCTCAGCAACGAGCGCTCGGCCCTGGCGACGGCCGCGACCTGCGGCATCGTCGCCTCCAGCGACAGCATGTCGGAACGGCCGGCGTAGACCCCGCCGAGCAGCGGCTCGACCAGGCGCTCGACGATCTCACCGCCCATCCTGGCCCGGATGTAGGAGGCCACGGACACGTCGGTGCGCACCAGCGTGGGCGGCAGGACCTGGTCGAGCGGCACCCGCAGCAGGCCGCCGGGCGAGACGATGCCGGACCTGGCCAGCTCCGCCAGGTCGGACGGCACGCCCATGACGTGCCCCTTCGGCATCTGCCGCAGCGCGCCCCTGGAGTAGACGGCCGACCGCACGGTGCCGGGGAGGACCAGCTCGTCCTCCAGCCCGACGGCCTTGGCCAGCTCGACGCCCTCCGGCCGGCGGGCCAGCATGGCCTCGGCCCCGGCGTCGAGGCTCACCCCCGCGACCTCGGAGGCGTGCAGCTTGCCGCCGAGGCGGGGGCTGCCCTCCAACACGGTGACCTTGACCTGCTCGCTCGTACCCTGACGGAGGAACCACGCGGCCGCCAGGCCGGAGATCCCACCGCCGATGACGACGACGTGCGCCCGATTCCCTTCCACGTCTCCTGACGCTACCGCCTCGGCAGACCGCCCAGCTGATCGGGGCACGTGACCCTACCGTGATGTATGTCGCCAAACCGGGGTGATCCAGTTTCCGTCATAAGGGCATGAGGAGAATCCGGTTAGGCATCGCGCTCTCGGCCTGCGCCACCCTGCTGCTCGCGGGCTGCGGCGGCGGCAACATCGAGGTGGCGTCGGGCGGCTCGCCCGCGGTGGCCTCGCAGGGCATGGCCGCCCCCGAGGCGCGGGACCTGGCCGCGCCGCGGAAGCAGGCCGCGCCGCAGGACGGCGACAGCGCGGTCTCCGGCGTCGAACTGGCCCAGCGGCAGCCGGACCGGCAGGTGATCTACACCGGCAGCATGACCGTACGCGCCAAGCAGGTCACCTCGGCCGCGCAGCAGGCCAAGCAGCTCGTCACGGCGGCCGGCGGCTACCTGTCGAAGGAGGAGGCCGAGTCGGCCGGCGACACCGAGGACTCGGCCCTGCTGGAGTTCAAGATCCCGCCCGCCCGGTACGCCGACGTGACCGCCAGGCTGGGCAAGGAGCTGGGCAAGCAGCTCTCGATGACCCAGGGCACCCAGGACGTCACCCTCCAGGTCGCCGACGTCGAGAGCCGGTTGAGGTCGGCGCAGAAGTCGCTGGAGTCGCTGCGCACGCTGCTGAAGAAGGCCGAGACCATCGGGCAGGTGCTGCAGGTGGAGCGGGAGATCAACTCCCGCGAGGCGGACCTGGAGGCGTTGCAGGCCCAGCAGAAGGAGCTGGCCACCCAGGTCGCGATGGCCACGCTGACGCTCCGGCTGGTCGGGCCGGTGACCGTGGTCGAGGACCCGGCCGAGGAGCCGGCGGGCTTCCTCGGCGGGCTGAAGACCGGGTGGGAGGCGCTGGTGTCGTTCACCAAGACGGCGCTGACCGTGTTCGGCGCGCTGCTGCCGTGGCTGCTCGTCCTGGCGCCGCTGGTGGCCGTGGCGGTGTTCCTGGTACGGCGCAACCGCGCACGCCGCCCCGCGCCCCCTGCCGTGCCCCCTGCCGCGCCCGAGCCCGAGCCCGCCGAGCCCGGGCCGTCGGCGGCGTGAGGGTCAGGCGCCCGCTTCGTGCACCAGGTCGGTCAGGCGCTTGAGCTGGTCGGGGTCGGTCGAGGGGAGCACGCCGTGGCCGAGGTTGAACACGTGCCCCTCGGCCGCCGCGCCGCGCCGCAGCACCTCGCGGGCCCTGCGCTCCACGACCTCCCACGGCGCGAGCAGGATCGCCGGGTCGAGGTTGCCCTGCAGCGCCTTGCCCGACCCGACGCGCCGGGCCGCCTCGTCGAGGGGCACCCGCCAGTCGACGCCCACGACGTCGGCCCCGGCCTCGCCGAGCACGCCGAGCAGCTCGCCGGTGCCCACGCCGAAGTGGATGCGGGGCACGCCGGTGATGCCCTCGAAGATGCGCCGGGTGTGGGGCAGGACGAACTCGCGGTAGTCCTCCGGGGCCACCGCGCCCACCCACGAGTCGAACAGCTGGATCGCCGAGGCGCCGGCCGCGATCTGGATGCGCAGGTGCTCCAGCACGATGTCGGACAGGCGTTCCATGAGGGAGTGCCACAGGGCGGGCTCGCCGTACATCATGGCCTTGGTGCGGTCGTGGTTCTTCGACGGGCCGCCCTCGATGAGGTAGGAGCCGAGCGTGAAGGGCGCGCCGGCGAAGCCGATCAGCGGGGTGCCGCCCAGCTCGCCGACCAGGGCCGAGATCGCCTCCGTCACGTACGGCACGTCGCCCGGCTCCAGCGGGCGCAGCGCCGCCACGGCCCGCGCGTCGCGGATCGGGTCGGCGACGACCGGGCCGACGCCCGGCTTGATGTCGAGGTCGACGCCGATGGCCTTGAGCGGGACGACGATGTCGCTGAAGAAGATGGCCGCGTCGACGCCGTAGCGGCGCACGGGCTGCATGGTGATCTCGACGATCAGGTCGGGCGTCGCGCAGGCGGTGAGCATCGGCACACCCTCGCGGACCTTCAGGTATTCGGGCAGCGATCGCCCGGCCTGCCGCATGTACCAGACCGGGGTGTGCGGGACGGGCTGCCTGCGGCAGGCGCGCAGGAAGGCTGAGTCGGCGAGATTCACCCTCCAAGGGTGCCATGGCACCCGATCGGCCGGGACATCGGCGCGACGTGACCGGATCGGCCAGGACATCGGCGCGAGGTGTCGGAAAAACATGCATTGGATACCCAAAATCATGATCAGATAGCCAGATGAAGGTTTACCGGTCTGCCCGGCAGCGGCGTCGCACACGGGTCGAACACACCCCATGCCCGCCCAGAGAGCCGGTCTCGACTGGACCAAATGTTCACCAACCCACCGCGCGGCACCGATTCAGCGACCACTTTCGGGACACGCCGAGCGCGTTGCGGGGAATTGTCAGCGGCTCGTGCCAACGTCGGAGCCACGACCCGAAGAAAGGCCCCGGTTCGATGACTGGTGCGATGACCGCGTTGTGGAGTTCCCCGGAGGTACGCAGCGAGCGCTGTGCCGCCTGCGCCGGCGAGCGGCTGTTCGAGCAGCCGCCCTGCTTCGACGGGCACGGTCCTGGCGAGTGCCCGGAATGGGCCTGCGCCGAATGCGGCCACGCGATCCTGCTCGGCTCGGCCGAGACCACCCGACCGGTTCGCCAGCTGGTTACGGCAGCGGCTTGATCACCAAGGATGAGCACCCCCGTGGTCCCCTTCCGTCCGTCCTCGACCTACGCTTCGGCTATGACCCTCGGTGACCAGCCACCGCCGCCCGCCGCGTTCACCCGCGCGGCGCAGAGCCTGCGGCTGTCCGAGGTCAGGCCGGAGATCGAGCTGGAGGACCTCCCCGCGCCGCAACGGCTGGCCCCCTACTCGGCCGCTATCGGCGCCTCGGTCTACCGCGACGACGACGAGCTCGCGGTCGGCCGGCTGATCCTGCTCTACGACCCCGACGGCCAGCGCGGCTGGGAGGGCCCGTTCCGGCTGGTGGCCTACGTCCGTGCCGACATGGAGCCGGAGATCACCTCCGACCCGCTGCTCGGCCCGGTCGTGTGGAGCTGGCTGACCGAGGCCCTGGAGGCGCACGAAGCCGACTACTCCGCCGCGGGCGGTACCGTGACTAGAGCCGTGTCCGAGGGCTTCGGCAACAAGGCGGAAGACCCGGTCACGACCGAGCTCGAGCTGCGTGCGTCCTGGTCGCCCGCCGAGGAGGATCTGTCCGGCCACGTCGCCGCCTGGTGCGACCTCATGTGCCTGGCGGCGGGGATCCCGCCGCTCCCGCCCGACGTGGCCGCGCTGCCGCGCCGACGTGATGATCCGGAGAGTGACCGTACGAAGTGAGGGCACCAGTCAAGACAGCACCAGCGTCATGAGGTCGGTGAGCTCATGACAGAAGAACGCATCGTAGAGCCCCTGCTCGAACCTCGCGAGGGCATCCCCCCGGTGATCGCCGACGCGCGCGGGCTCGCGCGGGTCGTCGACGCCTTCGCCGCGGGCACCGGGCCCGTGGCGGTCGACGCCGAGCGCGCCTCCGGCTACCGCTACGGCAACCGGGCCTACCTGGTCCAGCTGCGCCGGGCCGGCGCCGGCACCGCGTTGATCGATCCGGTCGGCTGCCCCGACCTGTCGGCGCTCGACGCCGCGCTCACCGGCACCGAGGTCGTGCTGCACGCCGCGTCCCAGGACCTGCCGTGCCTGATGGAGGTCGGCTTCAAGCCGCGCGAGATCTTCGACACCGAGCTGGCCGGCCGGCTGCTCGGTTACGAACGCGTCGGGCTCGGCACGATGGTCGAGACCGTGCTCGGGCTGCGGCTGGAGAAGGGCCACTCGGCCGCCGACTGGTCCACCAGGCCGCTGCCGGAGGACTGGCTGCGCTACGCCGCCCTCGACGTCGAGGTGCTGGTCGAGCTGCGCGACATGCTCCACCAGGAGCTGGCCGGGTCGGGGAAGCTGGAGTGGGCGCGCGAGGAGTTCGCGGCCGTGCTCAACACCCCGCCGCCGATGCCGCGGTCCGACCCGTGGCGGCGTACGTCGGGCATCCACAAGGTGCGCAACGTGCGCGCGCTGGCCATCGTGCGCGAGCTGTGGACCATGCGCGACACGATCGCCAGGGAGAACGACCTGGCCCCCGGCCGGGTGCTGCCCGACGCCGCGATCGTCACCGCCGCCCTGGAGGGGCCCCGCACGAAGAAGGCCCTCACCGAGATCTCGGCCTTCACCGGCCGCAGCGCCCGCCGGTACATGAACGACTGGCTGGCCGCCGTCAACCGGGCGCGGACGTTGCCCGACGCCGAGCTGCCCCAGCCGAGCACGCCCGGCGACGGGCCGCCCCCGCCCAACCGCTGGGCCGACCGCGACCCGGCGGCGGCCAAGCGCCTGGCGGCGGCGCGGGCCGTGGTGGCCGCGCTGGCCGAGGAGCACCGCATGCCCACGGAGAACCTGCTCCAGCCCGACGCGGTGCGCAGGCTCACCTGGGAACCCCCCGCCGAGATCACCGAGGAGAGCGTGACCGCGCGGCTGCGCGCGCTCGGGGCGCGTGAGTGGCAGCTCTCGCTCACGGCCCGTCCCATCGCCAAGGCGCTGGCCCGGCTCGACGGCTAGCCTTCCCCGCCGGCGTACGGGCGGAGGGGCCGCCTCCGCCCGCCGGCGTCACCCTCCCACTTGACGCTCGGAGGGGGACGGCCGTACGTTTCGGGAAAGCGCTTTCCCCATCCGTTGCCTGAAGGGATCCCCATGAGCGTGCGCACCATCGGCGTCGTGATGAACGGCGTCACCGGACGAATGGGCTATCGCCAGCACCTCGTCCGTTCCGTCCTGGCCATCAACGAGCAGGGCGGCGTCACGCTCTCGGACGGCGACCGGGTCAGGCTGCGCCCGGTCCTGGTCGGCCGGAACGCCGACAAGCTGGCCGACATCGCCGACCGGCACGGGATCCCCGACTTCACCACCGACCTCGACGCCGCACTCGCCGACGACGACAACCTGATCTACTTCGACGCCCAGGTCACCAGCGCCCGCGTCAAGGCCGTGCTCAAGGCCGTCGAGGCGGGCAAGCACGTCTACGCCGAGAAGCCCACGGCCGAGTCGGTGCAGGAGGCCGTCGCGCTGGCCGAGGCCGCCACGGCCAGGGGCGTGAAGAACGGCGTCGTGCAGGACAAGCTGTTCCTGCCGGGCCTGCTCAAGCTGAAGCGGCTGATCGACGGCGGGTTCTTCGGCCGGATCCTGTCGGTGCGCGGCGAGTTCGGCTACTGGGTGTTCGAGGGCGACTGGCAGGAGGCGCAGCGCCCGTCCTGGAACTACCGGGCGCAGGACGGCGGCGGGATCGTGCTCGACATGTTCCCGCACTGGCACTACGTGCTGGAGAACCTGTTCGGCCGGGTCCGGTCGGTCTACGCCAAGGCCGTGACGCACGTCCCGTCCCGGGTGGACGAGCAGGGCCGCGCGTACGAGGCCACCGCGGACGACGCCGCGTACGGGATCTTCGAGCTCGAAGGGGACGTGATCGCGCAGATCAACTCCTCCTGGACGGTCCGCGTGAACCGCGACGAGCTGGTCGAGTTCCAGGTGGACGGCACGCACGGCAGCGCCGTCGCCGGCCTGCGCAACTGCCGCTTCCAGCACCGGGCCGCCACCCCCAAGCCGGTCTGGAACCCCGACCTGCCCGCCACGGCCCGCTTCCGCGACGACTGGCAGGAGGTGCCGGACAACGCCGAGTTCGACAACGGGTTCAAGGTCCAGTGGGCGGCGTTCGTCCGGCACGTGCTGGAGGACGCGCCGTTCCCCAACGACTTCGCCTCGGGGGCGCGCGGCGTGCAGCTCGCCGAGCTGGGCCTGCGCTCGAACGCCGAGGGCCGCAGGATCGAGGTGCCGCAGCTGTGAGGATCGACCTGCCGGGCGGCGCGTACGAGCTGGGCGAGCCGGTGACCTGGCCGACGTCGGCCGCCCCGGCCGCGAGCCGGGTGGTCTACGCGGCCGCGCACGTCGTCGCCGACCCGCTCGGCGACAACACGCCGGGCTCCCCCGCCGCCGTGGACTGGGAGGCCACGCTGCGCTTCCGCCGCCACCTGTGGTCGCACGGCCTGCGGGTGGCCGACGCCATGGACACCGCCCAGCGCAACATGGGCCTGGACTGGGCGGCGACCAAGGAGCTGATCCGGCTCAGCGCCGAGGAGGCGCGCGCCTTCGGCGACCCGGCGGCGCTGGTGGCCTGCGGCGCGGGCACCGACCACGCGCCCGGCGCCGCCGACCTGCACACGATCACCGCCGCGTACGCCGAGCAGGTGGAGGCCGTCCAGGCGGCCGGGGCCGGCGTGATCGTCATGGCCTCCCGCCAGCTCGCCAGGGTGGCGGCCGGGCCCGCCGACTACCACCAGGTGTACGGCAAGGTCCTCGGCCTGGCCGACCGCCCGGTGATCCTGCACTGGCTGGGCGAGATGTTCGACCCGCAGCTCGCCGGTTACTGGGGCGCGCCGGACGTGGACGCGGCGACGGAGTCGTTCCTGGAGCTGGTCCACGCCCACGCCGCCGTGGTGGACGGCGTCAAGGTGTCGCTGCTGGACGAGGAGCACGAGGTGCGGCTGCGCGCCGCGCTCCCCGAGGGCGTCCGGCTCTACACCGGCGACGACTTCAACTACCCCTCGCTCATCAGGTCGGGCTCGCACGCGCTGCTCGGCATCTTCGACGCCATCGCCCCGGCCGCCGCCGCGGCCCTGCGCGAGCTGGACGCCGCCGAAGCGGCCGGTGGCGAGGAGGCGGCCCGCCACCTGGCCCGCTACGACGAGATCCTGGCCCCCACGGTCGCCCTGTCGCGGAAGATCTTCGAGGCGCCGACGTACCACTACAAGACCGGCATCGTCTTCCTGGCCTGGCTCAACGGCCACCAGGACGCGTTCGCCATGGTGAACGGCGCCCAGTCGGCGCGCTCGCTGCGCCACCTGGCGGAGGTGTTCGTGCTGGCCGACCGGGCCGGGCTGCTGGCCGACCAGGAGCTGGCCGTGCGCAGGATGAGGGCGCTGCTGGCGGTGAACGGCCGGTGAGCCTGTCGCTGAACCAGTGGACGACCAGGCGCTGGTCGGTCGCCGAGGCCGTGGACGGCTGCGCGCGGCACGGCCTGGAGGCGATCGGGCTGTGGCGCGAGAAGGTGGCCGAGGAGGGGCTCGCGCGCAGCGCCAAGCTGGTGCGCGAGGCCGGGCTGCGGGTGTCCTCGCTGTGCCGGGGCGGCTTCCTCACGGCGGGCGGGCTGCCCGGCGAGGAGGGGCGGCGCGCGTTCGAGCGGGCGCTCGACGACAACCGGCGGGCCGTGGACGAGGCGGCCGAGCTGGCGGCCGCGTGCCTGGTGATGGTGGTCGGCGGGCTGCCGGGGGTGCGGCCGGGCGAGCCGCTGCCGCCCGGTTTCTCCAAGGACGTCGCCGGGGCGCGGGAGCGGGTCGCCGAGGCGCTGTCGGTGCTGGCGCCCTACGCCGGCGAGCGCGGCGTCAGGCTGGCGCTGGAGCCGCTGCATCCGATCTACTGCCCCGACCGGGCGGTGCTGTCCACGCTGGGCCAGGCGCTCGACCTCAGCCTGCCCTACCCCGAGGAGCAGGTCGGGGTGGTGGTGGACACCTTCCACGTGTGGTGGGACCCCAGGCTGGCCGAGGACGTCGCACGGGCCGGGCGGCGCATCGCGTCGTACCAGGTGTGCGACTACCTGCACCCGCTGCCCGCCGACGTGCTGCTCGGGCGGGGCATGATGGGCGACGGGGTGATCGACTTCGCGCCGATCACCCGGGCGGTGCTGGCCGCCGGGTACGCGGGCGACATCGAGGTCGAGATCTTCAACGCCGACGTCTGGGCGGCCGACCCGGACGAGGTGCTGGCCACGATGAAGGCCCGCTACGCCGAGCTGGTGGTCTAGACGCGGCCGGGGTCGATCGTGCCGTCGAGGGTGAGGGCGGCTTCGAGCAGGAAGTAGTCGCCCCAGACCAGCTCGTGGGCGGTGGCCAGGCCCTTGCGCCGGTCGTAGCAGCCGTCCACCAGGCCGCCGTGCTCGTTGAGGTGGTCGCGGGCCAGCGCGTCCAGCGTGCGGGCGGCCTGCTCGCGGTAGCCGTCCTTGGCCAGCGGCGCGAGCTTGGCCAGGGCGGCGGCGACGATCGCGGTGGCCGAGGTGTCGCGGGGCGCGGCGGGGATGCCGGGGTCGTCGAAGTCCCAGTAGCAGACCAGGTCGGACGGGACGTGGGCCAGGTACCAGTCGGCGACCTCGGTGGCCGGGCCGATGAACTCGGCCGACAGGTGGGCGGCCTGGGCCAGGCCCAGCATGGCCCACGCCTGCGCGCGGGCCCAGGTGCTGCCCGGCGAGGAGCCGTTGACGGCGCCGGCCGAGGTCTGGGCGACCGAGCCGTCCTCCCGTACGCACATGGCGTAGCAGGTGCGGGCGTGGGACTCGGCCATCACCAGCAGCTCGCGGGCGCCGGTGCGCTCGCAGGCGAAGGCCAGCAGCGGGACGGTGCCGGGCAGGCCGTCCACGCAGGCGCCGGGGCGCGGCCAGCCGTACTTGACGACGTCCTCCTCCTGGGGCGGCAGCAGGCCGGCCAGCGGGTCGAAGCCGATGCTCAGCGACCGGGCGGCGGCCACGGCGGTCGTGGCGCCGGGATCCTCGTCGCCGGCGAGCACGGCCGGGAGCGCGGCGCCGTACCAGAACAACATGCCGCGCAGCAGGGTGGGGGCGTCGGTGCGGGCGGCCAGCCGTTCGGCGACCTGGCCGGCGGCGCGGGCGTAGCGGGGCTCGCCGGTGACGACCGCGGCCAGGGACAGCAGGCCGCCCCAGAAGCCGCCGTACCAGTCTCCGTCCTCGGACCAGGCCCATTCGCCCGTCACGGGGTCGGCGTAGAGAGGGAAGCGTCCTTGAGACTGCGCGAGGGTCCCGCCGACCCTGCGCACCAGCTCTGTGACCAGCATGGAACCGCCTCGTCCGGAAACGTGATGCCTCCCCCGGTTACCCGGGGCGGCACGGGCTTAACGGGACGCGTCCCAGACGATCAGGCAGCGCCGGCGCGGGACGAGCCGGGCGGGATCAGGGTCGGCACCAGCCGCTGGTAGTGCACGTGGTGATTCCAGTACGGATCGGGCACCTGATCACCATAGTGCTCTAAAGGGTCACCGTGCCCGCCGCTCCGTCGACGGTGATCTGCTGGCCCGTGGCGATGCGGCCGATGGCGTCGCGGACGCCGACGACGGCGGGGATGCCGTACTCGCGGGCCACCACGGCGCCGTGCGACATGGCCCCGCCCATCTCCATCACCAGGCCGCCGGCCGTGAGGAACAGCGGGGTCCAGCCGGGGTCGGTCGAGGGGCAGACCAGGATCTCGCCCGGTTCGAGGTGGGCGCCGTTCGGGTCGAGCACCACCCTGGCGACGCCGGTGACCGTGCCGGCCGAGGCCGCCGTGCCGGTCAGCGCGCCGGCGGGCACGGGTCCGGCCAGGGCCTCGGGCTCGGTGCCGTCGGAGAGCATGATCCGGGGCACGTGCCTGCGGCGCGCCTCCCGCTCGTACGCCGTCCGCCGCTCGCGGACCAGGTCGCGCAGGTCGCCGCCGGACAGGGCGGCCCTGGCCTCCTCCAGGCGCAGGAAGTACACGTCGGCGGCGTCGTCCAGGACGCCGGCGGCGGCCAGGTGCTCCCCGACCGCGCGCAGGCTCTGCCGGACGGCGGCGATGGCCCTGACCGCGTGGTACTTGGGCAGTTCGCGCAGCCCCGCGTACGCCCGGGTGCGGCCGAGCGCGAAGCGCACCACGGGCGCCCGCCACCGGCCCCTGCGCGCGGCCAGCGCGGCGACCCGCTCGACCTCGTCCCGCGCCGCCCGCGCGCCCCTGGCGAACAGCGCGTCGGGGGCGAGGGCGGAGCCGGCGTCCATGCGCAGGTAGTTGGCCAGTACGCCGAGGATGTGCGTGGGGTCGTCGGACCAGCGGGGCACGCCGACGTCGATCTCGGCCACGCCGCGGTGGCCGTACCGGCCGAGGAAGGCGGCGATCTCCTTCTGGGCCCGCGGCGGCAGCTCGCCAGCCCGGTAGCGGCGGGCCAGCTCGGCCGCGGGCGCCTCACGGAACACCTCGGGCTCGACGCGGCCGGCCAGGTCCCACAGTTCGAGGTCCATCTCGGTGGTCGGGTTGTGCGGGACGCCGCGCAGGACGTCCTGCAGGTCGCCCACCCGCGTGCCGGAGAGCCGGGCGGCCAGGCCGAGCAGGGCGTAGCCGGTGATCACGATCGGCATGATCGAGACGATGGCCGGGAACGTCCCGCCGAGCAGGCGTTCGGCGTGGTCGAGGCGCTGGGCGGGGGTGGCGCCGGGCGGCGGTTCGAGCCTGCGGTCCAGCTCCTCGCCGACGCGGGCGGCGTGGGCGAGCGCCCTGGCCGGGCTCAGCAGCGCGTCGCGGACCCGCGCCGGCGCGTGCACGCGGCGCGCGAAGCGGCGCAGCCCGCGCAGGAACGGGCGCGGCGAGGTCTGGACGACCGACAGCCGCGGGTCGCCCGCCAGCTCCCGCACGACGGCCGCGGCCCGCGCCTCCCCCAGGGGCATCATGCGGGTCAGGACCGCCCGGCCGGTACGGCTGCGCAGCGGCGTGGTCAGGTCGATCCACAACCGCTGCCCCGCCTCGGACAGGAACGCCGGGCCGTCGAGCCGGTCGGCGGGCGCGTGCCAGAACAGGGCCGCCGCCCCCGAGGCGACCAGGTTGAACACCGAGACCCCCATCGGCGTGAACGGCCCCATCACGCCCTGGGCGACGTTGAGCGACAGGTGGACGCGCAGGCCGGGCCCGGCCGGCCGGGGCAGCGGGTGGAGGGTGGTGATCGGCCTGGCCTGGGTGAGCCAGAGCGTGCCGTCCTGGCCGACGGCCCACTCGGTGTCCTGGGGCGTGCCGTAGTGGTCCTCGACGCGCGCGCCGAGCTCGGCCAGGGCCAGCACCTGCGCGTCGGTCAGGCACAGGCCCCCGGCGGCGGTCTCGACGCGTTCGACGCCGCCGCCGGGCCGGGGCCGGACGGCAGATCCCGCCCCGCCCGCCCGCCGTTCCCGCACCCGGCCGTCGGAGACGACGAACCGGTCGGGATCGACGGCTCCGGACACGACCGCCTCGCCGAGTCCGGGCGCGGCGTCGAGGACGGTCTCGCGCCGCCTGCCGGTCACCGGGTTGGCGGTGAACATCACCCCGGCCACCCGCGCGTCCACCATCACCTGGACGACCACCGCGAGCCGGACGCCGGCGTGGCCGACGCCGTTGGCCTCCCGGTAGGCCACGGCCCGGTCGCTCCACAGCGAGGCCCAGCAGCGCCGCACGGCGTCGAGCACCGCCTCGGCGCCCACCACGTTGAGGAAGGTGTCCTGCTGGCCGGCGAAGCTGGCGAACGGCAGGTCCTCCGCCGTGGCCGAGGAGCGCACGGCCACCGGGACGTCCGCGCCGAGCCGCGCGTAGGACGTCAGGATCGCCTCGCGCACCGGGGCGGGCATCTCGGCCCGGAGCAGGTGGCGCCTGGCCCGCGCGGCGAGCCCGTCGCCGGGGGTCAGGTCGAGCCCGGCGGCGACCTGCCGGTAGGCGTCGGTGGTGAGGGCCCAGCCGGGCGGGACGGGCAGCCCGGCGCGGGTCAGCTCGCCGAGGTTGGCGGCTTTTCCGCCCACTTCGGCGAGCATCGTGGCGTCGATCTCGGAAAGGTCGCGTGTGGTCCTCATGGAAGGCACCCCTTCTCCGGAGTCTGCCACAAATTCACCAACTGTTGAACAGCGGTGTCCCGTCCAGCTCCCAGGCCGGGTCGAGCGGCACGCCGAGCAGGGCCAGGGCGGTCGGGCCGACGTCCACCAGGCGGGGCTCGGCCAGCGGTCGGCCGCCGAGGTCCGCGTCCAGCCGGTTCGCGATGACGAACACCGTGCGCTCCTCGGCCGAGGTGCCGCCGTGGCCGCCCTCGTCCACGTGGCCGTGGTCGGTGGTGACCAGCACGGTCCAGCTCTCCCCCGGACGGGCGCGGACGGCGTCGAGCAGCCGGCCCAGGTAGGCGTCCTGGGCGTGCAGGGCGGCGGCGTACTCGGGGCAGTGGGGGCCGAGGGCGTGGGCCACCTCGTCGGTGTCGCCGAGGTAGACGAAGGCGAGGTCGGGGCCGGTCTCGGCGAGGTGGCGCTCGGCGGCGTCGGCGATCTGCCGGTCGGCGGCGGTCCAGGTGAGGGCGTAGCCGTCCAGGACCATGCGGTGGTCGATGGCGGGGCCGAACGCGCCGTGCTCGCCGAGGGCGGCCCAGGAGAGGAAGGCGGCGGTCACGAGGTCAGGGCGGGCATTCTTCGCACGACTCAAAAAGTCCGGAAATTTCGTGAACTGTGGGCTGGTGAAGCTGTTGTCCACGACGCCGTGTTTGTCGGGCCAGGCGCCCGTGGCGATCGACGACCAGCCGGGGCCGGAGTCCGTGCGCGACCTGATCACGCGGCCCGCCGCCGGCGGCTCCGGCGTCTTGGGCACGACCTCGCCGGGCGACTCCGTCCTCGGGGCCGCCGCCTCGCCGTACGGGAGCTTGCTGGTGCCGTACGCGCCGGAGGCCATCAACGACGACAGGACCGGCGGGGCCAGGGCGACGAGCCGGTCGAAGCGCAGGCCGTCCATGCCGACCACGAGGACTTTGTTCTTGTTAAGGGGCATTCCCCTATCTAAGCGGTGAACCGCCGCACCCAGGCGACCGCGCCCGGCAGGATCTCCTCGACCGGCGCCACGTCCGGGTACCAGGTGCGCTCCCACTCCAGCGAGACCCATCCGGCGTACCCGGCCGCGCGCAGCAGGTCGCCGGCCTCCTCCAGCGGGACCGAGCCCGCCCCCATCGGGACCGGGGTGGTGTCCTCGGCCGAGACGGCGTCCTTGACCTGGACGTAGGCGAGCGAGGGGCCGAGCGCCGCGAGCGTGGCGGCCGGGGACTCGCCGTGCCGCCAGGGGTGCAGCAGGTCCCACAGCGCGCCGGTGACCTCGGGGCGGCCCGCCTCGGCCAGCAGCCGGGACACGGCCGCGCCGGTGGGCATCCGGTCGTGCGTCTCGACCAGGACGCGTACGCCGAGGGCTGCGGCCGTACCGGCGACGGACCTCAGCCGGCGGGCGCCGACCGCCGGATCGTCGCCGCGCGGGAACACCCGCACGCCCGGCGCGCCCAGGTCGGCGGCCAGGTGCAGGTCGGCGAGGAGCGCGTCGGCGACCGGCGCGTCCGGTCCCGGCTCACAGATGCCGACATATCCAGCCAGGGCGGCGATCTCCAGCCCCGCCCGCTCCACCCGTTCCCGCACGCCGCGCCGCTCCTGCGCGGTGAGCCCGGCATGGACGCCGGTGTCCGGATGCAGCCGCAGCTCAAGCCCCTGGCAGCCGTGCGCGACGGCGATCCCGGCCGCCCGCTCCAGCCCCTCCCCCGGCATCCCCAACGTGCTGACCGCGAGCTTCACGCCGTCACCCCGGCTTCCGCACCCGTCACGCTCACGCCATCCTCCTGACGCTCTCCCGCAGCACGACCTCGCCCGCGACG
This sequence comes from Nonomuraea sp. NPDC001636, assembly GCF_040298265.1. NCBI lineage: Bacteria > Bacillati > Actinomycetota > Actinomycetes > Streptosporangiales > Streptosporangiaceae > Nonomuraea > Nonomuraea sp. NPDC001636. The sequence goes on along the minus strand of NZ_JBEOZT010000048.1, from coordinate 21,870 downwards.
TGCTCGACCACGGGGGCGGCGGTGGCGTCCTCGCGGCCGAGCGCGAGCTCCAGGGCCCGCGCCCCCATGTCCGTCAGCGGCAGCCGCACGGTCGTCAGCGCGGGCACGTGGTCACGCAGCGTGACGATGTCGTCGAACCCGGCCACCGAGACGTCCTCGGGCACCCGGATCCCGCGCTCCCGGCAGGCGGCCAGCGCCCCCACGGCCATCACGTCGTTGACCGCGAACACGCAGGTCGCCTCGCCGATCTCGGTCGCGGCCCGGTAGCCGCCGTCGCGGTCGAACGGCCCGTGGACCACGACGGGCTCGGGCAGGCCCAGCTCCCGCAGCGCCGCCGCGAACCCCGCGCACCGGTCGGCGGCGGTCACCAGGTGGGGCGGCCCGGCCAGCACGGCGAAGCGGGTGTGCCCGAGCCCGGCCAACGCGCGGGCCAGGGCCGCGGCGCCGGCCCGGTTGGCGGGCGCGACGGTGTCCACGCCGAGCAGGTCCTGGCCGACGCACGCGGCCCGCCCGCCGCCCTCCTGGTAGCGGGCCAGCTCCTCGCGCAGCCGCCCGGTCACGACGGGGTCGTCGACCCGCGAACCGGCCAGCAGCACGGCGCGCACGCGCTGGGCGTTCATGGTGGCGACGTAGGCGATCTCCTGCTCGGGGTCGCGGTGGGTGGTGCCCACCATGACCAGCATGCCCTCGGTGGCGGCGGCCCGCATCGCGCCGTCGGCCAGCGCGGCGAAGTAGGGGTCGGTCAGGTCGTGGACGACGATGCCGATGACGTTGCTCGCCCCGCGGGCCAGGGTCTGGGCGGCGATGTTGGCGCGGTAGCCGAGCTCGTCGGCGGCCCGTTCGACGCGGGCCCGCAGGGTCGCGCCCACCTGGCGGGTGCTGCCGTTGAGCACCCGCGAGGCGGTGGCGAGCGAGACGCCCGCCTGTTTGGCGACGTCCTCAAGCGTGACCACGAGACCTCCCGGAAAGCGGTTTCCAAGTCTGCCAGACGGCGACCTGGCTCCGCATCCTCGCACGCCCGCCCCCGGCGGCGACACAACCCGCGGCGCCGCGCTCACCAGGACGGCGACGGGTCACTCACGCCCAGGGGAACAGGATGTCGAACAGGCCCTTCTTCTCGCTCGGCGAGGGGGCGGGCTGCTCCTGCTGCGCGGGCGGCGCCTGGGTGGGAGGCGCGCTCTCCTGCCGCTCCGGCTGCCTGGTGGCGGGCGCCTTGGTCGAGTCCCCGGCCGAGTCCTCGGGGGTGCCGTCGGAGGTCTCGTTCATCTCGTCCTGCGAGCCGTGAGTGACCTTCTCGTCGGGCGTTGCCGTCGGACGGCTCTCGCGGGTGGCGGTGGGCCGCGCCGACGGCTCGCGGGTGGGACGGGGGCGGCGGGCCACGGGGGTGGGGGTTACGGTCTCGGACACGGTCGGCTCGGCGGTGTCCGTTTCCTCGGGCTCGGGGGCGGACTCGGTCTCCTCCGGGAGCGCGGTCTGCGGCGGGGCGGTGACCTGGCTTGCGCCGGCGCAGGTGCCGACCCCGCACGGGTCGTCGGAGGAGGTGCCGGTGAGCAGCCAGCCCGCCCCGGCGCCGACCAGCACCACCGCGGCGGCCGCCAGCACCAGCACCCTGGTACGCCGGCGCACCTCGCGATCACGTCCGGCGCCGCCCCGGCGGTCGTCGGCGTCGTCGTCGGTCCAGCCGGAGCCGAGGAAGCCGCGCCTGGTCTCACCCGCGTCGTCGTCGCGTTCGGGCTTGTAGCCCTGGTCCAGCGGCAGGTAGGGCAGGTCGTCGTCGGCCGCCGGGTCACCGCCGGGAACGGCGGGTCCGTCCGCCTCGACGACGGCGTGCGGCCCGCTCAGGCTCTCGTACGGCCCGGCCAGCGTCTCGTGCGGCCCGCTCAGGGCCTCGTGGGACCCGCTCGGCGCGTCCAGGACGTCGTGCGGGCCGCTCGGGCCGTCGAGCACGTCGTGCGGCGCGTCGGCCGGGGTCGCGGGCGTGGCCGGGGCTTCGACGGACTGCGCGGCCTGGCCGGCCGGGAGGATGTAGGTCTCGTTGCCGGAGACCTGGATCGCGGGCTGCTCGTCGGTGTCCTCGGTGCTCCACCGGGGGGACAGCACGTCTCCGGTCAGCTCCGGGTTTAACGGTTTAGCCTGCCCATCCTCGTACGGCCTGTCGTTCTCGTCGCGCGCCACGATGGAACCTCTCTAGCTCTGAATACGGACCGCGACCTTTCTTAACAGACTTGTCCGGATATTTCACATGTTTCACTAAAGTTACTCTGCGTCACATTCGCCCCAGCCAGCGGGCGAGCGCGGCCTCCAGCGGGTGCCCCCGGGCCTCCGACGTCCAGGCCGTGTAACCGTCGGGACGCACGAGCAGCGCCTCGGCGTCGTGCTCCGCGCTCCCCCGCACGATCTCCAGCCGGTCCGCCCACGGCGCGGCCGCGGCCACCAGGTCGTCGCGCCCGCCGAGGTCCAGCAGCAGCGCCCGGCCGCCGCGCAGCAGCTCCGCGGTGCGCACCACGCCGCCGGCCGTCTTGACCGGCAGGTCGGGCGCCATCCGCCCGGCCCCCGGCACGCCCACGTCGTAGACGGTGTCCACCCCGGCGATCATCCCGCTCAGGTACTCGTTGACCTGGTCGAACCGCATCAGCTCGGCGAACAGCTCGCGCAGCGGGTCGACGGCCGGGTCGGGGTGGGCCAGCGCGCTCTGGGCCCGCACGTTCCACAACACCCGCGCGCCGGCCGGATGGCGCTCGGCGTGGTAGCTGTCCAGCAGCCCGGCGGGGGCCTCGCCGCGCACCTCGGCGGCCAGCTTCCAGCCCAGGTTGAAGGCGTCCCCCAGGCCGGTGTTCAGCCCCTGGCCGCCCCACGGGAAGTGCACGTGCGCGGCGTCCCCGGCCAGCAGGACGCGGCCCGCGCGGTAGGTCTCGGCCTGCAGGGCGGCGTCGCCGTACCGGGACAGGTTGCGCGCGCCGGCCATCGGGACCGGGACGCCGAGGATGTGCTCGGCCGCCTCCTGGAGCTCCTCGATCGCGACGGGGGCCTCGCGGTCGGCGTGCGGGGCGCGGAAGTCGTAGGTGGTGACGCGGCTGTGCCCGGCGGGGTCGAGCCAGACGATGACCCAGCCCCGCGGCGTGCGCGTGTAGCCCGGCGGCACCGTGTACGGGTCGAGCAGCCGCACGTCGCCCATGAGCGCGGCGACCCGGGCCCCGGCGCCGGTGAACGGGATGCCGGCGGCCTTGCGCACGACGCTGCGCGCGCCGTCGGCGCCGACGACGTACCGGGCGGTCAGCTCGTGGCCGTTCACGGTCAGGGCGACGTGGTCGTCCCGCTGCTCCAGGCCGGTGACGTCCTGGCCGCGCCGGATCTCCGCGCCGAGGGCCGCCGCGCGGCGGGCGAACACCTGCTCGGCCCACGCCTGCGGGCTGCCCACGATGCTGGGCCCGCCGTCCGAGACCGCGCCGAGGTCGAGCCCGAACATGCCGGAGAAGTGGAAGCTCACGCTCCCGTACGTGGACCGCCCCACCGCCTCCAGCAGCCCGCGCCGGTCGAGGCTGCGGGCCGCGCCCGCGTGCAGCGTCCCGGCCTTGGACTGGCCGGTCGGCACGGCGAGCCGTTCGAGCACCAGCGGCCGCACCCCCTGCAGGCCCAGCTCGGCGGCGAGCAACATGCCCACAGGCCCGCCACCCACCACGGCGACATCGAACACAGCACCCTCCTCGAACCCGGATGAGTACGTAATCCTCGTACATACGAACAATGTCCGTCAAATCATCGTTCGTGTTATCCGTACAATGGCGGCATGCTGCACCCGTCGCGTGACCAGATCCAGTTGGTGGAGGTGCTCGCCGCGCTCGGCCATCCCGTACGCGCCAAGATCGTGCGCGCGCTGGCCTCGGGGGACGAGCTGTTCTGCGGCGAGGTCGTGGCCGACGTGCCGAAGTCGACGCTGACCGCCCACTGGCGGGTGCTGCGCGAGGCCGGCGTCATCTGCCAGCGCCCGGAAGGCCGCAAGCTGTTCATCCGGCTGCGCCGCGACGACCTCGACGCCCGCTTCCCCGGCCTGGTCGATCTGCTGCTGGCCGAGGACCTCTAACCCGCCGGCCGGCTCACAGGCAGGGGTTCGTGGTGGAGTCGACCACCTTGTCCTTGAGCGAGCCCGGGATCGCCGACGCCACCCGCACGCCCGGCCAGTCGGCCCCGATGACGAGCTGCACGATCGGCCCGTCGGGCAGCGGGGTGACCTTGGTCGCGTACGGCTTCGGGTTCACCGGGGCGACCTTGCCCGCCACCGGCGTGCGCTTGTCCTTCGACAGCCGGGCGGCCACGGCGTCCCCGTAGACGGCGCCGTTCTCGGCGTCCTTCTTCGCGTACCGGATCGACGTGGTGGCCACCGGCGCGGCGTTGCCGACCTGGACGACGGCGAACCCCTGGTCGGCCAGCTCGTCGGCCACCTGACCGGCCTTGCCCAGCTCGGTCGTGCCGTTGAGCACCTGGACGCGTACCCGCTCGTTCGCGACCTTCGGCTTGGCGGCGGCGGCCGAGGGCGGGGTCACGTTGACGTCGGAGCGCACGGCCTCGAAGAAGTTGCGCGCGTCCGGCTGCTTGAGCTGCACCCGGTTCTTGTCGGCCGGGTAGGCCTCCACCGGCACGGTGATGCCCTTGAGCTCCTTGGCGGTCAGCCCCTGGACGCTTCTGGCGATCTCCAGCATCCGGTCCAGCGTGAGCCTGTCGTCCAGAGTGACGGCCTTGGCCCCGGCCCGCAGGAACGCGTTCAGCTTGCCGGGGTCGGTGAGCAGCCCGCCATCGGTGATCTTGTCCAGCACCTTGGTGAGGAAGACCTGCTGGCGCTGGATGCGGCCGAGGTCGCTGCCGTCACCGAGGGCGTAGCGGGTGCGCACGTAGCCGAGGGCCTGCTCGCCCTTGACGACGTGCTTGCCCGCGCTGAGCACGAGCTTGGCCTTGGGGTCGTTGACCGCCTTGGGCAGGCAGATCTCGATGCCGCCGAGGGCGTCGACGATGCCCTTGAAGCCGGTGAAGTCCACCTTCACGATGTGGTTGATCTTGATGTTGGTGAGCGCTTCGAGCGTCCGGACCGTGCAGTCGATGCCGCCGTCGTTGAAGGCGGAGTTGATCTGGCGCAGCCCGCCGGCCAGCATCGTGCCGGTGCGGCTCCGGCACTGCGGGATCATGACCATGGTGTCCCGGGGGAAGCTGATCATAGTGGCCTTGTCCCGGTCCGGTGAGATGTGCAGCACCATGATCGTGTCGGTGCGCTCGCCGAGGCCCTGCGACTTCGCGCCGTACTTCTTGTTGTCGCCCTCGCGCGAGTCCGAGCCGACGAGCAGCACGTTCAGCGCGCCGGTCTCGGGCGGCCGCGACGGCCCGGCGTCCACGGGCACGCGCGGGATCTCGTTGTCGATGCTGCGGTAGTAGGCGTACCCGCCCAGCGTGACGGCGACCAGCACGAACGTCAGCGCCATGCTCACCCACGCCAGCGGCGTGATCCGCCGCGCAGGCCCCGGGGGCCGGTCCAGGCGACGGTCGGGGCGCTGATCGGGGCGGTGGTCGGGGTGGCGGTCGGGGTGGCGGTCGGGGCGATGCTGCGGCCGTCCCGCCGCTCTCCGGCCCTCGCTCACGCGCCCCCCTCTACGCGCGCCCGCACAGGACGCACCCCCGCGCGCCCCTCGCAGAGCGCGGCCCCCTCTGGTGTGACGCGCAGCATACTGACAATCCGCCGTATATACGGCGTGTCGCAAATTTCGCCCGATAGTAGCCTCCGGTGGACGCGTCCGGCGAGGGCTCCATGCAATGCGCGCGAATCCGCGGCGTCACTACGGTCCGTGACGCCATCATGACGTCCATGCTTCTGACCGAGATGGCGCCCCCTCCAGGCGCCGAGGCGCTGGCCGGGCTGCGCACCGCCGCCCGGACCGCCCGCCGGGCCGTCTTCGTCGCCCTCGCCGGCTCGATCGCGCTGCTGGCCACGTCACAGGTGCTGGCCGACCGCGCGCCGACCAGAGAGCAGACGTTACCGCTCGCCGTGCTCTCGCTGGCGGTGTTCGCGATCGCGCTGCCCGTCCTGGCGGTCACCCAGCTGGTGTGGGGCGCGCGGGCGCGCCTGGTGCGCCGGCGCGAGCGCGAGCTGTTCGCCGTGCCGCCCTCGGCCCGGCGGCGTCCGCTGAGCCGGCTCGGCGTCGCGTCCGGCTGGGCCGTGCTGCTGCTGCTCGGCGCCACCTCTCCGGGCCAGTTCAGGGCGGCCGCCCTGTACGCCTTCGCCGACGCCCTGAGCTGGGTCGTCGAGGCCGCCATGGTGCTCGGTCTGGCCGCGGGGGTGTCGTTCCTCATCTGGTGGGCACGGGACGCCCTGGGGATAGTGGCGCGCGCCGGTCGTCCGGGAGGATCACCTGGCGATCCGTGGGATCCCGGCCGGGGCGCGCGTCCACGAGGGGGCGCGGCGCTCTGGACGGGCGCGGCCGTGGCGGTCGCCGCCCTGCTCGGAGCCCGCGCCCATCTCTGGGAACCGCCCATGCCGATCGTTTACGCGCTGCTGACCGCCGCCCTCGTCTGCGGGGTGGTTACCGACGAGTAGCATAGGCGCGGAACCCCATCCAAGAACGAGGAGCGAATCCGTGCCTTCCTCTCGTGACGTCGTGTTCGTCGACGGCGTACGCACGCCCTTCGGCAGGTCAGGGCCGAAGGGACTGTACGCGGAGACCCGCGCCGACGACATGGTCGTCCGCGTCATCCGCGAGCTCATCCGGCGCAACCCCGGTCTGCCTCCCGAGCGCGTGGACGAGGTGGCCATCGCCGCGACGACCCAGATCGGCGACCAGGGCCTGACCATCGGCCGCTCGGCGGCGGTGCTGGCCGGTCTGCCCAAGAGCGTGCCCGGCTACGCGATCGACCGCATGTGCGCGGGCGCGATGACCGCGGTCACCACGGTCGCGGGCGGCATCGCCTTCGGCGCCTACGACGTGGCCATCGCCGGCGGCGTCGAGCACATGGGCCGCCACCCGATGGGCGAGGGCGTGGACCCCAACCCGCGGTTCCTGTCGGAGAAGCTGGTCGACCCGAGCGCGCTGGTCATGGGCATGACCGCGGAGAACCTGCACGACCGCTACCCGTCGATCTCCAAGGAGCGCGCCGACGCCTACGCGGTGCTCTCGCAGGAGAAGGCGGCCAAGGCGTACGCCGACGGCAAGATCCAGCCCGACCTCGTGCCCACCGCGGTCCGGACGGCCGAGAAGGGCTGGGGCCTGGCCGCCGAGGACGAGGCGCCGCGCCCCGGCACCACGATGGAGGCGCTGGGCGCGCTCAAGACGCCCTTCCGCCCGCACGGCAACGTCACCGCGGGCAACTCCTCCGGCATCAACGACGGCGCCACCGGCTGCATCGTGGCCGCCCGCGAGGTCGCCGGCGAGCTCGGCCTGACGCCGAAGATGCGCCTGGTCTCCTACGCCTTCGCGGGCGTGGACCCCGAGGTGATGGGCGTGGGCCCGATCCCGTCCACCGAGCGGGCGCTGCGGCTGGCCGGGCTGTCCATCGGCGACATCGGCCTGTTCGAGATCAACGAGGCGTTCGCCGTCCAGGTGCTGGCCTTCCTGGAGCACTTCGGCATCGCCGACGACGACCAGCGCGTCAACCCCTACGGCGGCGCGATCGCCTTCGGCCACCCGCTGGCCTCCTCGGGCGTCCGGCTCATGACGCAGCTCGCCCGCCAGTTCGGCGAGCGGCCCGACGTGCGGTACGGCATCACCACCATGTGCGTCGGCATGGGCATGGGCGGCACTGTGATCTGGGAGAACCTGGCATGAGCGACATCGAGACCTGGCGCGCGCTGCTGAGCGGGCGCAACACCGACGAGGTCGTCACCAAGGCCCTCGTGCGCGACGTGCCGCTGCCCGGCGGCGCCGGCACGATGGCCCTGATCACCCTGGACAACGGCTTCGACCACACCAAGCCCAACACCTTCGGCCCGCACGGCCTGTTCGCGCTGGAGGAGGCCCTGTCGCGGATCGCGGAGCGCACCGACCTGGCCGCCGTGGGCGTCACCGGCAAGCCGTTCATCTTCGCCGTCGGCGCCGACCTCAAGGGCGCGGCCGCCGTGGCCTCCCGCGCGGAGGCCGAGGCCATCGGCGCGCTGGGCCACCACGTCTTCCGCAGGCTGGGCGAGCTGCCGATCCCGACGTTCGCGTTCGTGAACGGCGCGGCCATGGGCGGCGGCCTGGAGATCGCGCTGCACTGCGCGTACCGGACGATCTCCTCCGGCGTGCCCGCGGTGGCGCTGCCCGAGTGCTTCCTCGGCCTGGTGCCCGGCTGGGGCGGCACGCAGCTGCTCCCCCGCCTGATCGGCCCGGCGAACGCGATCAAACTGATCATCGAGAACCCGCTGTCGCAGAACCGCATGATCAAGGGCGCGGACGCCTACAAGCTGGGCGTCGCGGACGCGATGTTCGAGCCGGCCGACTTCCTGGAGGAGTCGCTGCGCTGGGCCGCCCGCGTGGTCAAGGGCGAGGTCGCCGTCGAGCGGCAGCAGCACGACGGCTGGGACAAGGCCGTCGCCGACGCGCGCTTCCTGGTGGACATGAAGCTGCGCGGCGCCTCCCCCGCCCCCTACCGGGCGCTCGACCTCATCGCGCTGGCCGCGACCGCCTCGCGCGACGAGGGCTTCGCCGCCGAGACGCAGGCGCTGGCCGACCTGCTGATGGGCGACGAACTGCGGGCCGGGCTCTACTCCTTCGACCTGGTCCAGCGCCGGGCCAAGCGTCCGGCCGGCGCGCCGGACAGGTCGCTGGCCCGCAAGGTCACCAAGGTCGGCGTCGTGGGCGCCGGGCTGATGGCCTCGCAGATGGCGCTGCTGTTCGCCCGCCGTCTGGAGGTCCCGGTCGTGCTGACCGACCTCGACCAGTCCCGCCTGGACAAGGGCGTGGGGTACGTGCACGCCGAGGTCGACAAGCTGCTGGGCAAGGGCCGCGTCTCGGCCGACCAGGCCAACCGGCTCAAGTCCCTGGTCACCGGCTCCCTGACCAAGGACGCCTTCGCCGACGCCGACTTCGTCATCGAGGCCGTCTTCGAGGACATGGCGGTCAAGAAGCAGGTGTTCGCCGAGGTCGAGGCCGTGGTGTCGGCCGAGTGCGTGCTCGCCACCAACACCTCCTCGCTCTCGCTCACCGAGATGGGGGCCGGGCTGGCGCACCCCGAGCGGCTGGTCGGGTTCCACTTCTTCAACCCGGTCGCCGTGATGCCGCTGCTGGAGATCATCCGGGGCGCCTCGACCGACGACGCCACGCTGGCCACGGCGTTCGCGGTGGGCAAGTCGCTGCGGAAGTCGTCCGTGCTGGTCAAGGACGCGCCGGCGTTCGTGGTCAACCGGCTGCTGACCTGCTTCATGGGCGAGGTCGTGGCCGCCGTGGACGAGGGCACGCCGCTGGAGGTCGCCGAGCACGCGCTCGACGGCCTGGGGCTGCCGATGACGCCCTTCGCGCTGCTGCAGCTCGTCGGCCCGGCCGTCGGCCTGCACGTCGCCGAGACGCTGCACGCGGCCTTCCCCGAGCGGTTCGGCGTCTCGGAGAACATGGCCAAGCTGGTCGCCTCGGGCAAGCCGGGCGTCTACCGTCCGGACTTCTCGCTCGACCCGGAGGCGGTGGCCCTGTTCGCCGGCGGCGCGTCGCCGTCCACGGCCGAGCAGGTCCGCGAGCGGGTGCTCGGGGCGCTGTCCCGGGAGATCCGGATCATGCTGGACGAGGGCGTCGTCGCCGGGCCGCAGGACATCGACCTGTGCATGATCCTGGGCGCCGGCTGGCCGTTCCATCTGGGTGGCATCACGCCTTATCTGGACAGGTCAGGGATCGCCCAGCCCCGGTTCCTTCCGCCCGGTGTGGCCTCGCTGCCCGCGTGATTTTACGGAGGCCCGCCCGGCGGGTCTCCGTACGTCATGGCCGCCTTCGCCGTAGCGTACTGTGCCGTCCTACGAACGGAGAGTAACCATGATGCGAGCAGTCGGCACGATCGCTCTGTGCGGAGCCCTCGTGCTCGGCGCGTCGTCGCCCTCCCTGGCGGCGGCGCCCCCCACCCCCAAGGTCACCCTCAAGGTCACCGTGGCAGTGAAGAACGGCCCCACCAAGGGTGCCTGGCTCAACTGCAGCCCCGACGGCGGCACCCACCCCTCCGCCCACGCCGCCTGCGAGCTCCTGCGCAAGGTGAAGGGCGACCCGGCCAAGATCAACGTCTCGCCGAAGGCGGCCGCGGCCTGCGGCAAGGAGGTGGAGCCGCGCGCCGTCATGATCCTCGGCAAGTGGTACGGCAAGACCGTCCAGTGGGGCAAGGTCTACACCAACGCCTGCACGATGAAGGCGGGCCTCGGAACGCTCCTGGCGATCTGAGCGGGTGAGGGGGGCGGGCGGCCGGCCCGCCCCTCTCGCGCGTCACAGGCCGGGCACGGCGCCCCGCCTGCTGTGCCGGTAGCCGTAGGCGAAGTAGACGACCACGCCGATGACCATCCAGACGACGAACCTGAGCCACGTCTCCAGCGGCAGGTTGAGCATCAGGTAGAGGCAGGCCAGCACCGACAGGATCGGCAGCAGCGGCACCATCGGCACCCGGAAGGCCCGCTCCAGGTCGGGCCGGGTGCGCCGGAGCACGATCACGCCGACGGACACCACCATGAACGCGAACAGCGTGCCGATGTTCACCAGCTCGGCCAGCTCCCCGAACGACACGAACCCGGCCAGCGCCATGGTCACCAGGCCGATGAGGACGGTGAGCCTGGCGGGCGTGCCGAAGGTGGGGTGGACGACGGCCAGCCGGCGCGGCAGCAGGCCGTCACGGCACATGGCGAACAACACCCGGGTCTGCCCGAGCAGCAGCACCAGCACCACGGTCGTCAGACCGGCGATGGCGCCCACGCTGATGATGGTGGCCAGCCAGGGCTGGCCGACGGCGGTGAACGCGTCCGACAGCGGCGCGCTCGTGCTCAGCTGCCTGTACGGCTGCATGCCGACCACCACCAGCGAGACGGCGACGTAGAGGATCGTGCAGACGGCCAGCGAGCCGATGATGCCGCGCGGCACGTCGCGCTGCGGGCGCACGGTCTCCTCGGCGGCGGTGGCCACGATGTCGAAGCCGATGAAGGCGAAGAACACGATCGCCGCGGCCGAGAAGATGCCGATCACGCCGAACGCGACGGGCGTGACCCCGAACAGCACCTGGATCAGCGGCGCCTTCAGCCCCTCGACCCGCGGCGAGGCCACCGGCTCGGGGATGAAGGGCGTGTAGTTGGCGGCCTTGACGAAGAAGAGCCCGGCCACGATGACCAGCAGCACCACCGTGATCTTGGTGATCACCAGGATCAGGTTGACCCGCGAGGAGATCTTGATGCCGGCCACCAGGATCGCGGTGAGGATCAGCACGATGGCCACCGCGGGCACGTTGACCACGGGATCGTCGCCCGCGATGGAGGCCGGCAGGTGGATGCCGACGGAGTCGAGCATCGAGGCGAAGTAGCCCGACCAGCCGACCGACACCACGGCCGCGGCCAGCGCCAGCTCCAGGATCAGGTCCCAGCCGATCACCCAGGCGGGGAACTCGCCGAGGGTGGCGAAGGAGAAGGTGTAGGCGGACCCGGCCACGGGGATGGTCGAGGCGAACTCGGCGTAGCACAGCGCCGCCAGCCCGCACACGACGGCCGCCACGACGAACGAGACCGCGACCGCCGGCCCGGCCACCTCCTTGGCCACCTGGCCGGTGAGCACGAAGATCCCGGTGCCGACGATCACGCCGATGCCGAACACCATGAGGTCCATGGCGGTCAGGCGCTTGCGCAGCTGGTGCTCGGGAGTCTCGGTGTCGCGGATCGACTGTTCGACGCTCTTCGTGCGAAAGATGTCCACGATCAGCGATCCTTCCCAGACCCTCCGTGATCATGCGCTCGCGCCGGGCCCGCCGGTGAAGCGCCTCGTCGGGGGTAGCGGACCCGCATCATGGTGGACGACCTGCTGGACACGCTGGCCGGTCAGGACGTGGCGGTGGTGCTGGCGCTCGTCCTGGTCTTCCTGACCCTGGACGCCTCGGTCGGGATCGGCCTGATCACGCCGGGCGACGGCCTGCTGCTCGTCGCGGGCGCCACGTCGGGCAGCGTGCCGGAGACGCTGGCCCTGATCGGCACCGGCGTGCTGGCCTGCGTCCTGGGCGCGACGGGCGGCCACCGCCTGGGCCGCCGGTACGGCCCCCGCCTGCGCGACAGCAGGCTCGGCCGGCGCGTCGGCGAGGAGCGCTGGACCCGGGCCGAGCAGATCCTGCGGCGCAGCGGCTGGGCGCTGGCCCTGGCCTACTTCCTGCCGGTGGTGCACGCGCTGACGCCGGCCCTGGCGGGCGCGGTGGGCATGCCCTACCGCCGGTTCATGCCGTGGGCCCTGCTGGGCAGCACGGCGTGGGTGAGCACGTACATCGTGCTGGGGGCGGTGGCCGGGCAGATGGCGCGGCGGGAGGCGGGCCTGCTGCTGCCGGCGGCGGCCGCGGCGGTGGTCGTCATGCTGGCGATCACCGCCGTGGTCCGCCGGGTGCTCAACGGCGGACCGGCTGCTCCACGCGGGAGGTCCGCTTCGCGACGGCCTCGGTGATCTGGCGCGCGAGGTCCTGGCCGGTCAGGCCGATGCGGCCGAGGATCGCGGCCCGCTTGGCGTGGTCGAGGAACTCCTGCGGGATGCCGAAGGTGCGCACCGGGACGTCGACGTCGGCGTCGCGGAGCAGGCGGGCCACGGCGTCGCCCACGCCGCCCACGCGGCCGTTGTCCTCGACCACGGCGACCAGCTTGTGGGCGCCGGCGGCCAGCGTCAGCGCCTCGTCGAGCGGCTTGACCCAGCGCGGGTCGACCACGGTGGCCGAGATGCCCTGCGCGTCGAGCAGGACGGCCGCCTCCATGCACACGTGCGCCATCGGGCCGACGCCCACCAGCAGCACGTCCGGCTCGCCCTCGGCGGCCCGCAGCAGGTCCATCTCGCCCAGGCGGCCCACGGACTCCAGGGGCTCGGCCACCGGGCCCTTGGGGAAGCGCAGCACGGTCGGCCCGTCGGAGACCTCCACGGCCTCGCGCAGCAGCTCGGTGACGCGGTCGCCGTCGCGCGGCACCGCGATCCGCAGGCCGGGCACGACCTGGAGGATCGACAGGTCCCACATGCCGTTGTGGCTGGCGCCGTCGTCGCCGGTGACGCCGGCCCGGTCGAGGACGACGGTGACCGGCAGCCGGTGCAGGGCGACGTCCATCAGGAGCTGGTCGAAGGCCCGGTTGAGGAAGGTGGCGTAGACGGCCACGACCGGGTGCAGGCCGCCGAGCGCGAGGCCGGCGGCGCTGGTCAGCGCGTGCTGCTCGGCGATGCCGACGTCGTAGATGCGGTCGGGGAAGGCGTCGGCGAAGGCGTTGAGGCCGGTGGGGTGGAGCATGGCCGCGGTGATGGCGACCAGGTCCTCGCGCTCCTTGCCGAGCCTGACCAGCTCCTCGCTGAAGACGTTGGTCCAGATGCGCGGCTTGGGCTTCTCGGCGCCGGTGGCGCGGTCGAAGGCGCCGGGCGAGTGGAACTGGTCTTCGTCGTGGTTCTCTGCGGGGGTGTAGCCGCGGCCCTTCTGGGTGAGGGCGTGCACGATGACCGGCCCGCGGAAGGCGCGGGCCTTGCGCAGCGCCGCCTCCATGGCCTGCTCGTCGTGGCCGTCGATGGGGCCGACGTACTTCAGGCCGAGGTCCTCGAACATGACCTGCGGGGCCAGGACGTCCTTGACGCCCTTCTTGAAGCCGTGGAGGGCGTCGTAGAGGACGGGAACGTTCCCGAGCTTGTCCTTGACGTATTCGAGCATGTCCTCGTAGCGGCGGTTGACGCGCAGCGAGGACAGGTGGGAGGCCAGGCCGCCGATGGTCGGGGAGTAGGAGCGGCCGTTGTCGTTGACCACGATCACGACGGGCAGGTCTTTGATCGCGGCGATGTTGTTCAGCGCCTCCCAGGCCATGCCGCCGGTGAGCGCGCCGTCGCCGATCACCGCGACGACCGTGCGCTCGCGCTCGCCGCGCAGCTTGAACGCCTTGGCCAGGCCGTCGGCGTAGGACAGGGCGGTGGAGGCGTGGGAGTTCTCGACGAAGTCGTGCTCGGACTCGGTCTGGCTCGGGTAGCCGGACAGGCCGCCCTCCTGCTTGAGCGCCTCGAACCCGGCCGCGCGGCCGGTGAGCAGCTTGTGCACGTACGCCTGGTGGCCGGTGTCCCAGATGACCGGGTCGCGCGGGGAGTCGAAGACGCGGTGGACGGCGATGGTGAGCTCGACCACGCCCAGGTTCGGCCCGAGGTGGCCGCCGAACCTGGCGCAGGCGTCGACGAGCAGGTCACGGATCTCCCCCGCGAGCCGCGGCAGCTCCTCAACAGCGAGCCGTTTGACGTCGTGCGGTCCCTCTATCGAGCCCAGCAACCCGCTCACGGATGCGACTCCCCTCTGCCTCGTTCGCCGTCTGTTCCTTTTCGACGACGCAGAAGAGTCTAGTTCGCCGACGTCTCGCTGACTCCATCGAGTCAAATCCACCCACTTATGTCCGATCTTGACCTAGTCTTTCCGGACATATGAACTCCCTCCCTAAAGGCAAGATCGCGGCCGGGGCCGCCGCGACTCTCGCACTCGCCATGGCCGCCGCCTCCCTCGTGCTCGTGCTTTCCGACGTCGCCACGACCTCGGCCGAGCGTGCGCCGGTCAGCCAAGCCCAGAAACTCGCCTCGTCGCCCGCCGCGGCCCGAGCCGGCGCCGCCGCGCCCGGCGGCATGGCGCAGGCCACGGCCAACGCCCTCTACCGGACCGGCAGGCTCGCCGACGTGAACTGCGCGCCGGGCGCGCTGCCCGCGGGCAGCATGATCGCCTACCGCCGCTTCCTCACGCGGGTGACGAACTGCCTGAACAAGGCGTGGGCCACGCAGTTCCGCAAGGCCCGCATGCCGTTCAGCAAGCCCCGGCTGCGGATCATCACCAAGAAGGTCAGGACGCCCTGCGGCGCCTGGAACACCGGCGCCGACGGCGTCTACTGCTCCACCGACCGCACGATGTACCTGCTGATCAGCCGCGCCCAGCTGCGCAACCCGTTCCCGCTCGGCATCAGCCGCCTGATCGCCCACGAGTACGGCCACCACGTCCAGCAGGCCTCCGGCATCTGGAACTACTACTGGACGGCCAGGAACACCGCGGGCAAGGCGGCGCGCCTCCAGCTCTCGCGCAAGTCCGAGCTGCAGGCCGAGTGCTTCTCCGCCGTCTTCATGAGCACGATGAAGGGCACCGCCCTGGTGAACCAGTCCGACTGGGACTACACGGTCCAGTGGTTCTACAAGAACGGCGCCAAGGGCTGGCCGCAGAACGACCACGGCAAGGGCCCGACGCAGGCGGCCTGGATGACCAGGGGCTTCAACCGGGGCGCGCCCGGCGCGTGCAACACGTGGGCGGCGGCTGCGCGAAACGTCCAGTGACGTCTGGCATTTCCGCTTTACCTGGATCTCTCTCTTTTGTAGTGTGCCTTCCCATGCGTACCCCCCGATTGGCGATCATTGCCGGCGCCCTGGCGAGCGTTTTCGTCGCCGGTACGGCCCACGCGGCCGTGGCCGCCCCGGCGAGCAAGCCGGTCCTGACGAAGAACCCGATCTACAAGACCGGCCGGCTCGCGCTCAGGACGTGCGAGGAGCCGCCGGTCCGGTCCGGGACCGAGGACGAGGCGCGGGTCTACTTCGAGGCGGTGCTCGAATGCCTCGACAAGGCCTGGGCTCCCAAGCTCAAGCAGGCGGGCTTCGCCTTCAGCAAGCCGAAGTTCCAGGTGATCACCAAGCTGGGCGCCCCCACGGGCTGCGGCGGCTTCCCGGGGGGCGCGCAGGCGCTGTACTGCCCGGTCAACAAGACGATGACCCTCCTGCTCAGCCCGAACGTCGTGGAGGAGCCGTCGGACCCGGTGCTGATGCTGGTGGTGGCCCACGAGTACGGCCACCACGTCCAGAAGCTCACCGGCATGCTCCGGCACAACAAGCGCGGCGAGTACGTCCTGGACAACCCGCGGAACCTGGAGCCGGTGCGCCGTACCGAGCTGCAGGCCGAGTGCTACGCCGGGGTGTTCATGGGCAGCGTCTGGGACTCGCTGGGCCGTAGCCAGAAGGAGTTCGACTCCCTGCTCAAGGGCTCGCACGACCCGGCCGACCTGAGCGCGCTCGGCGTGAAGACGCGCTCCTCGGCCGACCTGAGCCACGGCTCGGACGCCAACGTCGCGTGGTGGCTCAAGCGCGGCTTCACCGGCAAGTCGGCGGGCTCCTGCAACACCTGGGCCGCCCCCAAGGGCAAGGTCAGCTAAGCCAAACTCGTACAAACTCCTCTAAGATCCGCGATCGTGCGCATTCCCCTCATGGCGCTTGCCATGTGCATGATCGCGGTTCTGCTGTCGCCGGCTCCGTCGGCCGCGGCGGGCCGCCCGGCGCGAGGGGGGTTGTCGGCCGCGCCGGTCGTCTCACGCGAACGCCTGGCCTGCGCCGTCCCCGCCATCAGGGCGGGCAGCGCCGCCTCGCTCAAGTCGTTCCACCGGGCCATGGCCAGGTGCGCCGACCGGTTCTGGGCCGGCCGGTTCGCGGCCGCGGGCCTGGCCTACACCCCGCCCGAGGTGACCGTCACCACCGGCGGCGACTCGGTCTGCGGCCGGATCACCGCCAACGGCGCGCAGTACTGCCCGGTGCAGCGCACGATCGTCATCCGCGTCATGAAGCACGACCTGGACGACCCGTTCCGGATGAACGTCGCGCACTCCGTCGCGCACGAGTGGGGTCACCACGTCCAGGAGCTCACCGGCGTGCTGGACGCGCAGAACGCCCTGTACCAGCCCGCCTCCACGGGGGCCCGCACCCTGCTCAGCCACCGGCTGGAGATGCAGGCCGAGTGCTTCGCCGGCGTCTTCTACAGCGCCGCGCTCACCTCGATCAAACCTGATGTCACCTGGCGCGAATGGCTGGACGCCGTCCGCCGGGCGGACTACAGCAAGATCCACGGCCGCCCGCGCAACCTGGCCTACTGGCAGAACCGCGGCTATCGCGACGGCTCCGCCGCCGCCTGCGACACCTGGACGGCCCCCAAGGCCCGGGTGCGCTAGGAGCTGACCCTGGCCAGCACTTCCAGCGGGTCGGCCAGCACGTGGGCGAAGGCCAGCTCGGCCGCCCCGACCAGGGTGACGTGGTCGCCGAGCGCCGACGTGCGCAGCCGTACGTGCTCGCGCTGGGGGGCCATGGCGTGCAGCGCCAGCCGGGTGCGGACCTGCGCCGCCGAGCCGAGGTAGACCTCCCGCAGCATGCCCCCGAAGATCACCATCTCCGGGTTGAAGATGTTGACCAGGTTCGCCACGCCGAGCCCGAGCCAGTCGCCGACCCGGCTCAGCGCCTCCTGCGCGACGATGTCGCCCCGGTCGGCCGCGTCGACCACGGCGCGGACCGCGTCGCGGCCGTGCTGGCCGGGCCCGAAACGGCCGGCCAGCTCCAGCAGCGCCCGCTCCCCCACCTCGGCCTCCAGGCAGCCGTGCGAGCCGCAGGAGCACTCGCGCCCGCCGGGGTTGACGACCATGTGGCCGACCTCGCCGCCGTAGCCGTCGAAGCCGCCGAGCAGGTGGCCGCCGGTGATGATGCCGCCGCCGATGCCCACGTCGCCGTGCAGGCAGATGAGGTCGCGCACGCCCACGCCGAGGCCGCGGCTGTGCTCGGCCAGGGCCGCCAGGTTGGCGTCGTTGCCCACGCTGACCGGCAGCCCGAGGCCCAGCCTGCGGCCCAGCTCCTCGCCGAACGGCACGTCGTGGGCCATCAGGTTGGGCCCGAACGTCACCACGCCGTCGCCCTTGCGCACCCCGCCGGACACGGCGGCGGCGGCGCCGACGCACACGGTGTCGTCGCGCGTCTTGCGCCGCATCTGCCTGGCGAACCCCGACAGCACCCCGGCCAGCTCGTCGAGGGCGAATTTGCCCCGGTCGCGGGTGGTCTCCCTGCGGTCGAGGATGACGCCGCCCAGCCCCACCCGCGCCGCCACGAGCCGGTCGGGGCCCACGTCGAACGCGAACACGTAGACGCGCGCCGACTCGGGGCGCACCACCAGCGAGGGCCGGCCGGCCCGGCCGGTCTCGCGCGGCAGCTCCTCCCGCACCAGCCCGGCGGCGGTGAGGTCGGACGTCAGCGCCATGATGGTGCTGCGGTTGAGCCCCATCTTCGAGGTCAGCTCGGCGCGCGAGATCGGCCCGCCCAGATGGACATGGCGAAGCAGCGCGCCGAGATTGTGGCGCCTGATGTCCTCCTGGGACGGTCCGGCACGCATCGTCTGGGGTTCCTTCAGGGGCTGCGGGTCGCTGATCACCTTAGACCAGCAGCAGCCGCCCGCTTGCGCGCCAGGGCGTCGACGCCTGCGGCGAGCAGCAGCACGCACCCGGTGACCAGGTACTTCACGCTCGCACCGTAGCCCATCAGGCCCATGCCGTTCTCGATCACGGCCACCACGGCGCCGCCGAGCACCGCGTCCAGCACCCGCCCCTTGCCGCCGAACAGGCTGGTGCCGCCGATGACGGCCGCGCCGACCGCGTACAGCAGCACCGAGCTGCCGCCCGTGTTCGGGTCGACCGAGCTGGCCCGGGAGGCGGCCACGATCCCGCCGACCGCCGCCATCGCGGAGCAGATCACGAACGCCGCGATCTTGATGCGGTCGACCGGGATGCCCGCCCGGCGCGCGGCCTCGGTGTTGCCGCCGACCGCGTACAGGTGCCGGCCGAACGCGGTGCGCCGCAGCACCAGCGTCCACACGACCAGCAGCACGACGATCACCGGCACCACGATCGGCACGCCGGTGAGCGAGACCAGCGCGGGGTTGCGGCTGCGCTCCAGGTTCAGCACGTAGACCGCGAGCCCGCCGAGCAGCGCCAGGGCGCCCACGCGCGCCGCGATCAGCGACAGCGGGTCGGCGACCAGGCCGCGCGCGGACCGGTTCCTGGCCCGCAGGAGCTGCACGGCCGCGAACCCCGCCACGCACACCGCGTACAGGATCCAGCCGAGCAGCGGCGGCAGGTTCTTGTTGGCCACGGCGACGATCACGCTGTCCCGGACGGAGATGTTCGTGCCCTCGTTGACCAGCACCAGGACCAGGCCCTGGAAGGCCAGGAAGGCGGCCAGCGTGACCACGAACGACGGTATGCCCACCTTGGCCACCAGCGTGCCCAGGACGACGCCGATGAGCACGCCGGTGACGATGGCGGCCAGCACGCAGACGTACCAGGGCAGGCCGAAGGTGGCCAGCGTGACGGCGAGCACCGCCGCGCAGACGCCGCTGGCGAACCCGGCCGACAGGTCGATCTCGCCCAGCAGCAGGACGAAGACCAGGCCCATGGCGATGAGCGTGACGTTCGCGCCCTGGGTGAACAGGTTGGCGAAGTTGATCGAGGTGACGAACGCGGGCCGGGCCAGGGCGAAGACCGTGCAGAGCACGATCAGGCCGAGCACGGCGGGCAGCGCGCCCATGTCGCCGCCCCGGACGCGCTCCCAGTACGCCCGTACGCTGTGCGCGATCGACGGGGACTGCGCGGCGACGACGATGGCCTCGCCCGGGAGTTCCTTGACCTTGCTCATGGGGTGACCCCGTTCTTGAGGCCGAGTTCGCCGCTGCGACCCGAGGTGATCAGTTCGACGACCTGGGCGTGCGTCACGTCGGCGGTCTTGACCTGGGCGGCCATCCTGCCGAGGTAGAGCGCCGCGATCCGGTCGGAGACGGCGAACACGTCGTTCATGTTGTGCGAGATGAGGACGACCGCGAGGCCCGTGTCGGCCAGCCTGCGCACGAGTTCGAGCACCTGCGCCGTCTGGGCCACCCCGAGGGCCGCGGTGGGCTCGTCGAGGATGACGACCTTGCTGTTCCACAACACGGCCTTGGCGATCGCGACGGTCTGCCGCTGGCCGCCGGACAGGCTGGAGACCTGCTGCCTGATGGACTTCACCGTGCGCACGGACAGGCTGCTGAGCGTCTTCTCGGCCAGCTCCTCCATGCTGTCCTCGTCGAGCAGGAAGCCGTTCTTGCGTTCCCTGCCGAGGAACATGTTCTGGACGATGTCGAGGTTGTCGCAGAGCGCCAGGTCCTGGTAGACGATCTCGATGCCGAGCTCGCCCGCGTCCCGGGGGGTGTGGACGGCGACCTGGCGGCCGTCGAAGAGGATCTGGCCGGAATCGATGGGGTAGATGCCGCCGATGCACTTGACCAGCGTCGACTTGCCGGCGCCGTTGTCGCCGACGAGCGCCGTGACCTCGCCGGGGTAGGCGGAGAACTCGACCTCGTGCAGCACCTTCACCGGACCGAAGCTCTTGTCGATCCCGCGCACTTCGAGGAGGGGGGTCATGGGGCTCCCTAAAGAGGGGCGCGGCCGCGCGCCGGTGGCACCCGGCCGCGCCCGTCCAGGCTATTGAATTCCGGCCTCAGTGCACTTCTTGGCGAAGTCGGCGGTGCAGAGCTCCTCCTTGGTGACGTAACCGTCGGCCACGACGTCCTTGACGTTGTCGAAGGTGATGGCCTGCGGCTCCAGCAGCTCGGAGGGCACGTCCTGGCTGGTCTCGGGGTCCTTGACGCTGGCGCTCGCCGTGGGCTTCTCGCCCTTGGCCAGCGCGACGGCGAGCTTGGCCCCGGCGTCGGCCTCCTTCTTGACCGCCTTGTAGACCGTCATGCACTGGTCGCCCGCCAGGATGTTCTGCAGGCCCTGGACGGTGGCGTCCTGGCCGGTGACCGGCACCTTGCCGTTGAGGTTCTGCTTCTTCAGCACGGTGATGGCGGCGTTGCCGAGGCCGTCGTTGGCGGCCAGCACGCCGGCGATCTTCGGCTGCTGGGTGAGCATCTGCTCGAAGATCGTCCCGGCCTGGGTGTTGTCCCAGTCGGGCACGGCCTGGTCGGGGCCCTTGACGTACTCGCCGGAGTCGAACTTGGGCTTGAGCACGCCGTCGTAGCCGTTCTTGAACAGGGTCGCGTTGTTGTCGGTCGGCGAGCCGTTCAGGTAGGCGACGATGGGCTTGTCGGCCTTCTTGTCGGCCAGGCACTTGCTCAGGCCCTCGCCCTGGAGCGTGCCGACCTTGGTGTTGTCGAAGCTGACGTAGTAGGCGGCGCCGCCGCCCAGGGTCAGGCGGTCGTAGTCGATGGTGGCCACGCCCTGCGACTTGGCCTTCTCGATCACGGCCTTGCCGCTGCCGCTGTCCAGGTTGACGATCATCAGGACGGTGGCCCCGTTGGTGATCATCTGGTCGGCGATGGTCTGGAACGCCGTCTTGTCGTTCTGGGCGTTCTGGATGTCGTACTGGACGCCGGCGGCCTTGAACGCCTCTTCCAGGTACTTGCGGTCCGCCGTCTCCCAGCGCGCCGACGACTTGCTGTCCGGGAGGATGACGCCGATCTTGCCGGCCTTCGCGGGCTGCGTCGCCGAGGCGGAGGAGGTGGCGGTGGTGCCGGTCTGACCGCTTTCGCCCCCGCAGGCGGTGAGACCGAGGGCGAGCGTCGCCGCCGCGGCGGTCAGGCTGAGGATCCCCTTGCGCATGATGCAGGGTCCTTTCTTCCGGAGGGGCCCGGATGAATGTTGTTTGCGGCAACGTATTCCGCCACGGCCTGCTTTGGAAGACCCTTCCGTCCGGCAGTTTGTTGTTTCCGGTAACAATCCAGAAACGTGGGAGCACGGGATGGTAACCGACAGTAACTGTTTGGTTACTGTGCGTGACGAATGAGGCCCGTGAGGATGGAGGGGCCCTCGAAACGAAAGACATCCCAGGAGCTTAGATGTCAAGCTGCAACCGATTCTGCGTGATGCGACCAGGCGGTCGTCTCGTCGTAGAGGGTGCCGGTTTTGAG
>NZ_JBEOZT010000047.1:0-49537 GCF_040298265.1 Nonomuraea sp. NPDC001636 | reverse complement strand
GGTGCGGAGACTCTTCCCGACGGGCATCCGCGCCGCGGCATGTCCGTCGTCACCGCGCTCAGCGAGTGGCTCGTCCACACCAACCGCCGCCTGAATGGGTCCTGGACCCAGCGGTACGAGCACGGCGTGCCCGTCACCGGCCTGGAGCCCATCGCCGGCGACGGTGCCACAGGGACGACTGTGCACTTTCTGCCCGGCGTGCACCTGCTCCCACTTGCCGACGACCTGCGCCGCTTCGCGAATGGATGGCCTGGCCTGGTCATGACCGTCGACGACCGCCGTGGCGGCTGACTGATCGAGGTCTGTGCCGCCAGCCACCACGGCGACCTCACCGTCGGCTGAGCTCACCTCGCCCCTTCAGCGCAACCTGAAGCCACCACCTGCAACAGCCGAGCCGGAGCGAGCAGACGAGTACGGGGCCGCTCGGCGGCGTGGGTCTACATGGTCGTCCCGCCGGAGACGTCGAGCCGGTGTCCGGTGATGTAGCGACTGTCGTCGGAGGCCAGGAAGGCGACGGTGTCGGCCACGTCCTGCGGCGTGCCCAGCCGGCCGAGGGGCGTCTGTGACGACAGCCAGGCCAGTGCCTCGCCGACCAGGCGTCCTTGGTGCATGTCGGTGTCGATGACGCCGGGGGCGACGAGGTTGACCGTGATGCCGCGCGGCCCGAGCTGCTTGGCCAGGGCGACGGTCATGACGTCGAGTGCGGCCTTGGACATGGCGTAGTCGATCGCCCTGGGCATGGCCGCCCCGCGGGTCAGCATGGTGCCCACGGTGATGATCCGCCCACCGTCGCGCAGCCGTGGCAGGGCCTGCTGGGTGATGAGGAACGGGGCGGTGGTGTTGACCGCGAACAGCCGCTCGAAGCCCTCCCGGGTGACGCCGTCGATCTCGCTCTGGCCGCCGAGGACGCCCGCGTTGTTGACCAGGACGTCCAGCCCGTCGGCGTGCGCGTCGAAGGCCGTCCACAGAGCTTCGGCGTCGCCGGGCGCGCCCAGCTCGGCCTGGACGGCGAAGGCCCGCCCGCCGGCCGCTTCGATGGCGGCGACGGTGTCCTTGGCGGCGGCGTGGTTGCCGCCGTAGTGGACGGCGACCCGGGCGCCTTCGCGGGCCAGCCGGGTGGCGATCGCGCGGCCGATGCCCCGGCTCGCGCCGGTCACCAGCGCCGTCTTGCCGGTCAATGTCGTCATGATCATGCCTTTCTGCTTTATGCGGTGTAGGGGGTGGTGGTCTTGGCGTCGCGCAGGATGCGCGCCCACCAGGTCACCTGGTCCAGCAGGGTCTTGGCGGCCGTGGCCGGGCCGGCCGGGTCCTTCGGCTGCCCGTCGGCGTCGAAGGACTCCCAGGTGCCGTGGAAGCTGACGGTGTCGCGGGTGGTGACGGCGTGCAGCTCGGCGAAGACGGCACGCAGGTGCTCCACCGCGCGTAGGCCTCCGGAGATGCCGCCGTAGGAGACGAACGCCACCGGTTTGGCGTGGAACTGCTGGTTGTGCCAGTCGATGGCGTTCTTCAGCGCGGCCGGGTAGCTGTGGTTGTACTCGGCGGTGACCACCACGAACGCGTCGGCGGCCGCCAGCCTCGGGGTCAGCCCGCCCAGGGCCTCCAGCACCGGTGCGGGCGCGGACATGGACGGGGCCACCCCGCCGAGCGGCACCTCGGCCAGGTCGATCACGTCGACGTCGAGGTCGGGGCGGGACGCGGCCTGGGCGGCGAACCAGCGGGCCACGGTCGGGCCGAAGCGGCCGTCGCGGACGCTGCCGACGATGACGGCCAGTCGCAGCGGGTCAGTGATCACGGGATTCTCCCTTCATGGTGGCGGCCCGTCGCAGGGCCGCCAGCAAGGTGGTCTCGCTCGCCGACCCGGTGAGCGGGGGCAGGTTGTCGATGAGGAAGACCGGTACGCCGGTGAAGCCGAGGCGGCGCACGCCCTCAAGCCGGGCGCGCAGCTCGGCGGCGGGCACGTGGCCGGTGCTGATGCCGATCTCGGCGGCCAGCCGGGCGAGGGTGGCGGGGTCGCCGATGTGCAGCCCGTCGGTGAAGTGGGCGCGAAACAGGCGTTCGGCCATGAGCTCTGCCTTGCCCTGTCGCGCGGCGTCGGCGATGAGGAGGTGAGCGTCGAAGGTGCCGGTGGCGATCGCCTTGCCGTACTCCAGCCGCACCCCCTCGAGGGCCGCGCTTTCGGCGAAGGTGAGCACGTCGGCGGCCGCTTGCGGGCCGAAGGTCTGTTCCAGAACCGCCAGGAGCGGCTGCCCGTCGGCCGGGGCGCCTGGGGCGAGCTCGAAGGGCAGGAACTCCACCGCCACCGGCAGGCCCTCGGCCATGAGCCGGTCCGCGGCGCGGGTGAAGCGGGTGTAGCCGAGGTAGGAGTGGACGCAGATGACGTCCATCACGAGCTGCACTTTTATCGTCATGAGTGCCCCGCCTCACGCGGCCGCGGTGGCGGGCTCGGCCGACGGGGCGCCATCACGCAAGGGGACCTCGCGGATGAACCAAGCCAGCGCGAAGGCGACGGCGCCCAGCGCGGCGGCCCCGAGCGCCATGGCGTGGACGCCGTCGGAGACGGCGAGAGGAACGGCCACCCGCGCGGCGGGCGCGAGCCGGACGAGCGCTTCGGGCGTCAAGGCGATTCCGGTGGCGGCCTCCGTGCCGAGGCGGTCGACGAGGGTGTCCTGGAGGCGCGTGGTGTACAGGGCGCCCAAGGCGGCCACGCCCAGCGAGGCGCCCATGGTGTGCCAGAGGGTGACCGAGCCGCTGGCCGCGCCCATGTCGCGCGGCTCGGCGCTGTTGATGGTGATGATCGTGGTGGACTGCATCAGCAGGCCCACCCCAAGGCCGCCGATCAGCGTCAGGGCGGAGGCGAGCGCCAGGTTGACGCCGGGGCGCAGCAGGAGCAGGGCGAGCATGCCGGCCGTCACGGTCGCGCCGCCCAGGATCGGGTAGATCCGGTAGCGGCCGGTGCGGCTGATGAGCCGGCCGGTGCCGATCAGCACGGCGACCATGCCCAGCATCGCGGGCAGGATCAGCAGGCCGCTGGCGATCGGTGAGGCGCCGTGGACCAGCTGCATGTACTGGGGCAGGAACGTGGCCGCCACCACCATGCCGACGCCGCCCAGGAAGCGGATGACCTGGGCGAGGGTGAAGTTGCGGTCGGCGAACAGGCGTAGCGGGACGATCGGCTCGGCCGCGCGCCGTTCCACCCACAGCAGGGCGGCCAGCGCCACCAGTCCGACGAGGATCAGGGCGAGGATCGGGGCCGATCCCCAGTCGTACTGGGTGCCGCCCCAGCTGGCGACCAGGCTGAGTGCGACCAGGACCACCGTCAGCAGCAGCGCTCCGGGATAGTCGATGCGCGCCCTGATCCGGCGCGGCTCCAGCCGTACGGCGGCGCCGATGAGCAGCAGGGCGGCCGCGCCGACGGGCAGGTTGACGACGAACGCCCACCGCCAGCCCACGTCGGCGAACAGGCCGCCGAGCAGCGGCCCGGCGATGAAGGCGATCGGCATCATGACCCCGAACAGCCCCATGAGCTTGCCGCTGTGCCGGGGCGGCACGAGCTCGCCGATCAAGGCCAGCGCCCCGGTCATCAGGCCGCCCGCGCCCAGTCCCTGGACCATGCGGAAGCCGATGAGCTGGATCATGTCCTGCGCGGCTCCCGACAGCCCGGAGCCCAGGAGGAAGATCACGATCGCGGCCATGTAGACGACCTTGCGGCCGTACAGGTCGCCGAGTTTGCCCCAGATCGGCGTCGTGGCGGCCATACAGATCAGGTAGCCGGTCGCCACCCAGGAGAAGTACTCCATCCCGCCGAGGTCTTTCACGATCACCGGCAGTGCCGGGCCGAGCATCATGCCGTCCAACGGGGCGGTGATCATGCCCAGCATCACGCCGATCACGCCCACATGAAGAGATCGGTCCATGCGTCCTCCAATTCGCGTACTCCGTACGTGAATGGACCATAGCCATTCAGGTACCATGTACGCAAATAGCAGGAAGGGACGCGCATGGCCGACGAGGAACCCACCAGCATCTGGACGCAGCCCGAGGCGCACGAGCGCTCCGGCCCAGGACGGCGCCCCGGCTACAGCCGTGAGCAGATCACCCGAACGGCCGTCAAGATCGCCGACGCCGAAGGAGTGGAGGCCGCGACCATGCGACGGATCGCGGGCGAGCTGGGCACCGGCGCCATGTCGCTCTACCGCTACGTACCCCGGCGCGACGACCTGTTCGACCTCATGATCGACCTGGCGATGAGCGAGATCGAGCTCCCCGACGACCCGTCCGGTGACTGGCGCGCCGACCTGACGCTGCTGGCCTGGCAGACCCGCGCCGCCGGCCTGCGCCACCCCTGGCTGATCGCGCTGCTCACCAGCCGGCCCACGCTGGGCCCCAACCTGCTGCGCGTGCACGAGCTCGCACTCAGCGCCTTCAACGGGACCGGGCTCGACATCGACGACATCACCGGCTTCGTCGGCATGCTGAACGACTACGTACACAGCGCGATCCACCGCGAGATCGGCTGGCTGGAGGAAGCCCGCCGCACCGGCCTGGACCCCGAGCGCTGGAAGCGGGACTACATGGGACCGTACGTCCGCCAGATCGTCGAATCCGGCGCCTTTCCCCTGTTCAACCGATCCGTCCTCGACTCCCGCACCGCCCACCTCGCCCCCGAGGAACGCTTCCGGCATGGACTCGATCGCATCCTCGACGCCATCGCAGCGCTCATCCCATCGCTGTCTCCTCGTTGAGCCCTCCGCCGACGCCCACACCTGGGCCGCCACGTATGGGGGCCCACGCTCCGAAGCCGCGATCGCCCAGCAGCCGCCGGCGGCCGTCCTCGCGCGGGCGGTGGAGCGGGGAAGATTCCCACCGCGGATATTCCTCCGCGCGTGCTGCGGCTGCCGTTCGATTCGCCCGGCAACGAGCCGGTCTCGACGGGAGCTGGTGAGGGGCACCCTTCGCTCAACCGTTCCTCAACACGTTCTCAACCCCTCCCCGCGCATGCTCCCTTCCTACCCCTACGAAGGGAGCACATCATGCGACAGGCGATCAGACGGCTCGTCCTCGCGGCCGGGCTGGTGACGTTCCTGGTGGTGAACGGTGGTGCGGCGCACGCCGATCCCCTGCCCGCCTCGCCTTCCCCCTCGGCCCCCGGCTCCACGGACCCGACCCCGGACCCCACCGCTGAGCCGACCTCTGAGCCGACGGGGGAGGTGACGGCGCAGGCCAATTGCCCCTTTGGGATCTGGCCCAACAACGGCAACGGCCAGTCACTGGTCCTGGACGTCGACCGAGCCGGCGGGTCGGGTTCCAAGACCATCGTCTGGACCTGGAACGGCGGCGCGAACCAGCGCTGGGAGCACGGCGGGCAGACCAACACCACCATCGTGCCGTGCCACAACAGGTCGCTGTGCCTCGACGCCGCCGGCGGGCAGACGGCCAACGGCACATGGGTCATCGTCTACCGCTGCAACGGCGGCTGGAACCAGCGCTGGGACCTCGAACACCCATGGGGAGCGGGATGGGTACGGTTCCGCCTGCACGGCACGAGCAAATGCCTCAACGTCAACGGCGGCATCGCCCGAGGTCACAACGTGATCCTGTGGCCGTGCAACAACGAGGTCAACGAACGCTGGACCAACTAGGACCCACCGCGCCCCCGCCAGGCGGCCCCGAAGACCAGGCGGTGTCGGAGACCGGGTGGTGTCGGAGATGGTCATCTGCGGCGTCACCATGACACGTCGCTCTGAGATCGACCGGCGCTACCGCGGTGGGGGTCGCTCTTTCCCGAGCAGTGGCAGCGCTTCCGCGAGGGCGTCCCCGAGGTCGAACGCGACGGTGATCTGCTGGCCGCCTACGCGCGTCCGTGGTGCGGGTGCTGTCACAGCCCGGAGTCGATCACTATGCGGTGGCGATGGCGGACCTGGAGGGCAACGAGTTCGACGTGGTGTGACGCCACCCCGGACAGCCCGCATGTCGTAGGTGATCGCGTTCTCCTGATCGATCGTAGAGGAGACGCGGCACCGGCATGGTCACGTCAGAGCCAGGTTCCGAAGGAGTTCGCGACAGCCTCGTCGGCAGAGCGTCAGCTCTCCAGGTGCTTCTTCAACGCCTCGTTCAGTCGTACGAAGTCACGTTCGGTGCCCGCGATCGTCTTGCCCACGAACGGCACCAGGACGCCCTTGAACGTCTCACTCTGCACAAGCCGCGTCCCCATAGCCGTCGGCGTGAGGGCGAACTCGTGCGCGCCGTCGAAGATGCCGGGGACGAGGAGATGTCCCAGCCACCGAAGCACCCGGCCAGGCTCGGCCTGCAAGACCTTGGGGCGAAAGGTCATGGTTTGCCGTTCTGCGGGTGCATGCGCAAGGTCAGGGTGCTTCCCACCACGGCCTGGCCGGAGCCCTGCTGGATGAAGGGGTTCCATGCCTCGTATCCGGCGAAGTCGACGAGCACGTCCCACACGCGCTCGGGTGCCGCCTGGATGTCGATGGACGCGCTGATCTGCTTCACGGGGGTACCTGCTCTCTCATCGGAACGCGGCAACTGTACCGATCGAGGGACAGAATGCGCACAAGGCCCAGAAACCACACACCCCCACCTACGGCGAGCCAGTCAGGTCGAGGCCGGCGAGTTGGGCCCTGCTGGTGACGTTGAGCTTGGGAAAGGCCCGGTAGAGGTGGTAGCTGACGGTCTTGGGGCTGAGGAAGAGCTGGGCGCCGATTTCCTTGTTGGTCCGCCCTGCGGCGGCCAGGCGGACGATCTGCAGTTCCTGTGGCGACAGGGCCGGCGGAACGTCGCCGGTCCCGGCGGTGAGAGTGGTGTCGCCGGCGGCGCGAAGCTCGTTTCGGGCGCGTTCGGCCCACGGACGGGCGTCGAGGCGCTGGAAGTTTTCGAGCGCGGCACGGAGCTGGGCGCGGGCGGCCTTCTTGTTCCGTTCCCTGCGCAGGCGCTCGCCGTACAGCAGCGCGGTGCGCGCCGACTCCCAGGGGCGCCCGCCGTGGGCGTGCAGCCTTACGGCAGTGTGGAAGAGCTTCTCCGCACGGTCATTGTCAGGTTCCAGCAGGGCCCGGCAACGGTGCAGGACGGCCTGCGCCCACGCCAGACCGGACGCCTCCGCCCAGGCCCCATAGCGGCGCAGCGGCTCGTCGGCCGGCAGGCCGAGGCGGGCGGCGGCTTCGATCTGGTCGGGGGCGAAGTGGACGGCCTGGTACTGGTGGCGTACGGGTCCGGCCATGGCCGCGTCGAGCCGGTCCAGCGCCTCGGCGAGCCGGCCCTGCCCCAGGTCGAGCAGGGCCTGAGCCCACTGTGCCCAGGCCAGGCCGTTGACGATGCCGTTGGTGTCGTAGTGCTCCAGGGAGCGGCCGGCGAGCTCGGCGCACCGGCCGACCTCGCCACGGGCGGCGGCGAGCCAGGCGAGCATGCCCTGCATGCAACCGGCCCGGCTGTGCCGTCCCGTCTCCGTGGTCAGATGCAGCCCTTCGCTCGCGGTGGCGGTGGCGTCGGTGAACCTGCCGAGGAAGATCTCGCTGCTGGCCAGCGTGATGTGGAGCACCGCGAGCTTGCTGATCTCGCCGGCCGTCCGGCATTCGTCGGCGGCGGCGCGGGCGATCTCCCACGTGGTCTGGAAGTCGCCGGTCTGGAGCGCGAAGTAGGCGGCGTTGATGCGGCGCGAGTGCATGTCGGGGGTGATCCGGCTGCTGTTGGCCACCAGCTCCCGCATGACGGGCAGCGCGGCGGCGGGCCCGTCGGTCAGCAGCATCGCCGTGCTGAGGGCGGCCTGTCCGGCGAGATCGAGGTCGTCCTGCGGGCGTAGGTCCAGTTCCCGCAGCCGGGTGGCCGCCGCGACGATGCCGCCGGCGTCGCCGAGAAGCGTGGCGTTACGCGCCGCCTCGACCAGCATCAGCCCCGCGGCGGCACGGTCGTCGCCGGCCACATCGGCGGCGCCCTTGAGCAGCAGTTCGTGCGCCAGACGCGGTGCGCCCTGGCCGAAGGCGATCCTGGCTCGCAGTGTGGGCAGCGTGGCACGGGCCGAGACGTCCGGCACCAGGCCGGTGGCGGCGTCGAGGAGCTGTTGGGCCCGGTGCGGCCGCCCCTCTTCGGTGGCGTCCACGGCGGCGTCGAGCAGCCGCCGTCCCCTGAGTTCCGCATCCTCGCTCAGCTCGGCCGCCCGCTCGAACGCGGCGCAGGCGCTGACGTTCGCGCCCCGCTCTCTGGCCCTGCGAGCTGTCTCCTCCAGGGCTCGGGCCACGCTCTCGTCCGGGCCCGTCGCGGCGGACGCCAGATGCCAGGCCCGCCGGTCCGGATCGCCGGTCAGCAGGCGGGCCAGGACCGCGTGCACCTCCAGGCGCAGATCGTACGTGCTGAACTGGAAGGCCGCGGCGCGCATGAGCGGGTGTCGGAATGCCGCCTGCCGTCCGGCGATCCTGATCAGGCCGGCGAGTTCGGCCGCTCCCAGAGCCGCGGGCTCGATGCCGAGTCCGGCACAGGCGTTGGTGATCCTGTCCAGGTCGCCGTCGTCGACCAGGGCGGTGACCAGCAATGCGGTCTGAGCGGGCCGCGGTAGCCGGCCGATGCGGTCGGCGTAGGCCAAGCGCAGCCGTTCCGGCAGCGGCAGCGGGCTGAGGTCATAGGCCGGCACGTCGGCGGTGCGCGGCAGCTCGCGCAGGGCGAGCGGGTTTCCAGCGCTCTCCTGGAGAATCCGCCGGCGCACCGGTCCGGCCAGTTCCGGGGCGACGTCGGCGAGCACCTGGGCGGCGCTCCGGTCGTCCAGTCCGGCCAGTCGCCGTTCCGGCAGGCCCGCCGGGTCGAAGCCGTCGCGCGCACCGAACACGATCACGACTCCCTCCGCGTGCAGGCGGTGCGCGGCGAAGCGCAACGCGCGAGCGGAAGCCTCGTCCAGCCAGTGGGCGTCGTCGACCAGGCACAGCAGCGGCCGGTCCTCGGCCAGCTCCGCCAGCAACGACAAGACGGCGACGCCCACGTGGAACCGGTCGTCGGCCCTGGTGGGCGCCAGCCCCAGCGCGCCCGCGAGAGCCACCGCCTGCGGTTCGGGCAGCGCGTGGAGTCGGTCGAGCCGGCCGCGCAGGAGCAGGTGGAGGGAGGCATACGGGAGGTCGGCCTCGGTCTCGACACCCAGACCGCGCAGCACGGTCATGTCGGGCGCGCGTTCCTCGGCGTAGGCCAGGAGCGAGGTCTTGCCGATCCCCGGCTCGCCCATGAACACCACAACGCCGGAACGTCCGGCGCGCGCCTGGTCGAGCAGCACGTCGATGGCCTGCTGATCAGTCTCCCGCCCCCGAAGCATGGGACGAATCCTAGTCATTTGTCCGGTACCGCCCAGATGTCGGCGTGCCTAGTGTCGTCGTCCATGAATCCCACGCAAGCGGTCGACCTGAGCTCGGTCACCAAGCACCACGCCCACGGCGTGACGGCGCTCGACGACGTGTCGATCGGGTTCGGTGCCGGTACGTTCACCGCCGTCATGGGGCCTTCGGGGTCCGGTAAGTCGACGTTGCTGCAGTGCGCCGCCGGGCTGGACCGGCCGACCTCCGGGCGGGTGATCGTAGACGGGCGGGACCTGGCCACGCTCGGCGACAGGAAGCTGACGCTGCTGCGGCGCGACCGGATCGGGTTCGTCTTCCAGTCCTTCAACCTGCTGCCGTCGCTCACCGCCGCCCAGAACGTCGCGCTGCCGCTGCGCCTGGCCGGCCGCCGGCCCGACAGCCAACAGGTACGCCAGAGCCTGGCCTCGGTAGGTCTGGCCGAACGCATGCACCACCGGCCCGCCGAGATGTCCGGCGGCCAGCAGCAGCGCGTCGCCATCGCCCGTGCCCTGATCACCAGGCCGGCCGTCCTGTTCGCCGACGAGCCCACCGGTGCTCTGGACACCGGCACCAGCCGTGAGGTGCTGCGGCTGATGCGGGACCTGGTCGACAGGCAGGCTCAGACGATCATCATGGTCACCCACGACCCTGTGGCCGCGTCCTACGCCGACCGCGTGGTGTTCCTGGCCGACGGCCGGGTGTTCGGCGAACTGCGCGATCCGAGCGCCGAGCAGGTCGCCACCAAGATGTTGCAGCTGGAGGCGTCGTGCTGAGCATCGCCTGGTCCACTCTGCGTACCAGATCGTTGTCCTTCGTCGGCACCTTCCTCGCCCTGACGCTCGGCGCGGCCCTGATGGCCGCGCTCGGCCAGGTGCTGGCCTCCAGCCTGTCGTCCCCCGACCGTGCCCCGCAGCGGTACGCCGCCGCGCCCGTCGTGGTGGCGCCCGACGAGCGGCTGACCGTCAGGAGCTCGTACGGCGAGAGCGACGCGCCGCTCGCCGAGCCACGCGGCCTGGCCCCCGAACTGGCCGACCGGCTGCCCGGCGCCGTGGTGGACCGGATCTTCCCCGCGCGGCTCGTGGACGGGCCGGCCGCCGTCGGCCGTCCCTGGTCCGCCGCCCGTACGGCGCCCCAGCGGTTGACGGCCGGCAGGGCACCGGCCGGTGACGACGAGATCGTCGTCACCGGCGGAGCCCGCGCCGGTCAGCGCGTCCGGGTGGCGACCACGGCGGGGATCAGGACGTACCAGGTGGTGGGGCTCGCCTCGGCGAGTTCACAGCCCACCGTGTTCTTCGCCGACGAGCACGCCGCACGGCTGTCGCCCCGGATCGACGCGCTCGCCCTCTGGGATCCCGTCACGGACGTGCGCGCCGCGCTGGGCCGGGCGATCGCGCCCCGTCCGGCCCAGCCGGGCACGCCGCAGGTCTCCAGCCGGACGATGGTCCTGACCGGCCAGGACCGGGCGCTGCTCGATCCGACTCGCGACGCCGACGACCGGGCACGGAACAACAGCAACACGATCATCGGCATCGCCGCGGGCTTCGCCGGATTCATCGCCACCTTCGTGGTCTCTTCCACCTTCGCCTTCGCGGTCGGTCAACGGCAGCGGGAGTTCGCTCTGCTGCGTACCATCGGCGCGACCACCGGCCAGGTCCGACGCATGGTGTACGGCGAGGCGCTGCTGATCGCGGTCGCCGCCTCCGCGCTCGGCGCGATGCTCGGCCCTCTGGGCGCCCGGCCGATCCTGCACTGGCTGATCTCGCTCGGGATGGCGCCCGCCTGGCTCACGCCGTCCACCTCCCCCGTGCCGTCCTGTGCGGCCTTCGCCGTCGGTCTGCTGGTCGCCGTGCTTGGCGTGGTCGCCGCCGCCCGGCGGGCCGCCAGGGTACGGCCGGCGGAGGCACTGCGCGCGGCGGCGGTGGAGCCGAAAGCCATGACGATCGGACGCTGGATCGCCGGAGGCGGCCTGCTGGCCACCGCGGTCGTCAGCATGACCGTCAACGCCGTCGGCGACCCGGACGGCGCGACGAACAACAAGACGTTCATGCCCGTCGTCATGCTGCTCATCGCCGCTGTCGGGCTGCTCGCCCCGGTCTTCGTCCGCCCGGTCACGGCGCTGCTGGCCGCCCCTCTCGGCCGCTTGCGCGGCGCGGGGGCGCTCGTGGTCGCGGCATGGACGGGGGCCTCGGCGCGACGTACCGCCGCCGTCGCCGCACCGGTCCTGGTCACCGTGGCCCTGGCCGCGACCCTGCTCGGGGCCGCCGCGATGACCGATGCCGCGAAGTCGGCGATGCGGACCGCTCCCGTCCGCGCCGACTACGTGGTGGTGCCCACCGGCGCGGCCGGGCTCGACCGGCAGCTCCTCGGCCGCCTGCGCGACGTGCCCGGCGCCGAGGTCGCCGCGGTCACCTCGACCAGCCTCTACACCCTTGAGGGCGCAGGCACACAGCTCGTCAAGCGGGCCGCCGAGGCCGTGAACCCGGCCGCGCTCACCAGCGCCCTGTCCGTGCCCGTCACCGCAGGATCGCTCGCCAAGCTCGGGGAAGACACGATCGCCGTCTCACCCACCTGGGAGCTGAACCTGGGGCAGCGCGTGACGTTGTGGCGGGCCGACGGCAGCCCGGCCACCCTGACGGTCATCGCGCTGCTCGGCGCCGGCTCGGCCGCCGACGCCTACGTCGCCTCGGCCCACGCCCTGTCCGCCCCGCCGTCGGTCGCGTACGTGAAACCGCGTCCCGGCGCCTCGGCCATCGAGGTCCGGCAGGCACTGGAACGGGCCACCGACGGGCACAACGCTCGCGCGCTGACCAAAGCCACCTGGGCCGCCACCACCATCGACCGTCAGACCTCCGCCAGCCGCCTCGGCCTGCTGGTCGTGCTCGCCATCATGCTGAGCTACACCGTGATCGCCCTGGTGAACACGCTGCTGATGGCGGCCCCGGACCGAGCCGGCGAACAGGCCGCCCTGCGCCTGCTCGGCGCGGCCAAGGCTCAGGTGCTGAGGTACGTCATGGCCGAGGCGCTGCTGGTGGTGGCGGTAGGCGTGGTCCTGGCCGCCGTCGCGACCGGGCTCGGACTGCTCGGGCTTTACGCCGCCCTGGCGCAACTGTCCGGGCCCGTGGCCTTCGACGTGCCCTGGGAGCCGGTCACCGGGCTGGTCTGCATCTGCGGTGTTCTGGCGACGCTGACGGCCGTACTGCCCGCGAGCCGGACCAGGATGGTGGCGATTCCCCGAGGCTGAGCCGCCAGGGCGGCCCCTTGCCGCGCAGAGATATGTATGTAGGTATGGGGCTCCACTCGGGCGCCGCGGTGCTCACAGGCATCAAGGAGTGCCCGGCGCGACTCGCTCCGGGCGCTGCCTGGCGGATCGGCCGGCCGGGCGTGCGGCTCTTCGGCCGGTCCCGGCCGCCGCCCGCCAGGCAGCGCCCACGATCCCTCAGCAGGCCACGGCTCTCAGTCGTCTCCGGCAGTTCGTGGCCGCTGCTAGGGCTGGGCTGGCGGGACGGGCAGTGGCGCGTTGGGGCAGGCGGCGGCGATGGACGTCAGCGTGTCCTTCTCTCGCTGGTCGGCCGACAGGCCCCAGTGCCGTTTGATCGCGGTCCACTCGGTGATGTAGCGGACGTCGTCCCAGCCGGCCAGACCACCACCCGGTTCGCCTTCAAGTCCATCTCCGCCGCCGGCGGCAACCCGGCGATCGGCAACTTCCTGGACGGCATCGTCTTCGGCACCGCCCCCTGCGCCGTGCTCACCAAGGCCGCCATCCCCGAGGGCGAGGTCGAGGTCGGCGACGTCATCACCTACCGGGTGAACGCCAGGAACGAAGGCGGCGCCCCAGCCGACAACCTGATCCTGACCGACGACATCCCGGCCGGCACCAGCTACGTCCCCGGCTCCCTGCGCGTCATCGACGGCCCGGGCAGCGGCGGCAAGAGCGACGCGGCCGGCGACGACCAGGCGTACGTCGACGCCGGAGCCGGCCGTGTCGTCTTCCACCTCGGCCAGGGGGCCACCGCCCAGCAGGGCGGCAGCCTGGCCTCGACAGCAGACACGCCCGACGGAACCACGGTGGAGTTCCGTGTCCGCGTCGAACGCGCTGGCGCCGGTCGTGAGATCGAGAACCAGGCCCGCGCCACCTACGACAACACCCTCGGCAACACGCCCGACCACCTCACCTCCACCTCCAACGCCACCACCACGCCGGTGAAGCGCGTCGTCGAGCTCGCCGTCGTCAAGGCCGCCGACCGTACCGAGGCCGCCGTCGGCGAGGCAGTCACCTACCACGTGGCCGTCACCAACAACGGGCCCAACGACGCCACCGGCGTCACAGTCGTCGACCAGCTCCCCGAAGGGCTGACCTTCATCTCCGCCACTGCCACCGCCGGCAGCTACGACCCGGCCACCGGCCTGTGGGACGTCGGCGCGATGGACGTCGGCACCACCCACACCCTCACCCTGCTGGCCAAGGTCACCCAACCCGGGCCGCTGACCAACACCGCCACCGCCACCGCCAACGAGACCGACGGCCCCGTCACCGACGAAGTCGTCGTCTGCGCCCGCCCACCGGCCCCCTGCCCGCCCCACGGCGGCGGCGGGTGCGGGTGCGGGTGCGGCTGCGGCGGCTGCTGAGCCGTTAGCGCCGGGCTGACTGTTGATGTGCCTCGTCCTGGCGGACGAGGCACATCAAGGCTTTCAGGACCACGTTCTCGGCCCTCTGCTCCCGCAGCTGTCCCCAGCCCCAAAGTAGCTGTGTGAGAAATCACGATTGCGGTTCGTGATCGTCACGGAGGGGACTGTAAAAACAACGGCTCTGGCCCGTAATCGGTGGCCGCATTGAGTGATCATCACTGAAGCAGGATGCGGTGGCGCAGAAGGTCGAACCCGGCCCGGCCGTGCATCTGGCGCATGATCCTCTTCGTGCGAGTGTTGACGCCCTCGGTGCGGCCATTGTGGTGGGGAAGGGTGAGGGCGGCGTTCACGGCGGCGCGGTCAAGCTCGATCCCGTTGGCGAAGCCGTGCAGGTGAGGCAGATCGGCGACGCGGATGGTGGTGATCCAGGTGGTGAGCTTGTCGTCGTTGCCTTCAGCCGGGGACAGGAGCGCGGCGAAGTCGCGGACATGGCGGGCGAGGCCGGTCAGCTCGGGACAAGCAGCGGTGAGTTCTTGCAACAGCCGGGTGTCGCTATCACGGAGTCGGTCGGGGTGAGTGAGCAGCAGACGTGCCAGGCGGCGCGGGGTGGTGACGGGCCGTTCTCCTTCGGCTCGGCCTTGAGTGATATAGCGGTAGAGGAGATTGAGACTGCCGGTGTAGCCGAGCTGTTTGATCTCACGGAACAGCTGCTGAACGGGCACGGCTGGGTCGGTGGCGCGCCGGTCGCGCAGGTGATCGCGGTAGGGATCGACGAGCGTGGGCCGGTAGCGCGGTGCACGGCGTAAAGCCTCGGGCTTGTGGGTGCGGGTGTAGCGCTTGACGGTGTTGAGCGACAGGTTCAGGCGGCGGGCACATTCCAGCAGGCCGACACCCTTGCCCAGCAGGTCGTGGATCTGCGGAGAAGGCTCTCAGCACGGCGTTGCAGGTGGACGGCGCGGTCGGGGTGGACGCCTGGCTGACCCCGCGTGAGCGGAAGGAGGCGGAAGTGTGGTTCGGCGAGCGCCTGGCCGCCGTGCGGCACCCCCGTCTGATTGGGGCGTCGATCGCCTTGCGCGGCTTGCGGTTCTTCAGGCAGGACTCCAGATCGTCCGCAACCTCGACCCGGCGCTGGTGGCGCTCGGCGTGGAGGGCAGCAAACGTTACCGGGAGGTGTAGGCCCTGAAGGAGGCTGAGTGCAGGAATTAGCGGTAGCAACCTGGGGCTTCTTCTCGTCGAGGGTCTCGACCAGGAGTTCATCATCCCCAGGCCAACGGCAGGGGAGCACCGTCGAATACATGCCTTGGCCCACCGCGGCGCTGGACTGCCTACTGGGACAGCAGGCCGGTCGCGGCGCTGATGCCGCCGCGGCCAGGCTTCGGCTTCTTGCCCGCGGCGGGAGTGGCGGTCTCCTGGTCGGCGTTCCGAAGGTTCGGTAGTCGCCTAAGCGCCCGCTTGCGGGCGCGGATATGGCGCCGATTGTCAGGACAGGCCCGGGACGCCGTCGGCGTAGGCGGAGCCGAAGGAGCGGGTGGCCATGCGCTCGGCGGTCTCCCACCAGGCGCGCAGATCCTCCGGCCGCAGGTCCGGCAGCTTGGCGTGGCCCTCGTGGACGCGGGTGAGAGCGGCCCCGGCCCGGGCGCGCACCGCGGCCAGGTCGACACCGACCAGCTCACCGTGCCGCTTGCGGATCTCGCCGTCGACCAGGACCGTGTCCACGTCCGCCGCGGTCGACTGCAGGACCACGGTGCCGACGGGGTGGCTGGAGCGGACCAGGTCCAGCCGCGGCCTGAGCACGACGAGGTCGGCCTGCTTGCCGGGGGTGAGCGAGCCGACTTGGCCGGCCAGGCCGAGCGTGTCGGCGCCGTTGGTCGTCCCCCAGGCCAGCGCGTCCCTGGTGGACAGGCCGATCGTCCACGGCATGGTGCCGGTGCGGTGCACGCGCTGGTTGTCGAGCATGCGCTGCGTCTGCAGGCCGAGCCGCAGCTGCGAGAACAGGTCGCCCGATCCGACGCAGACGATGTCGGTGCTGACGCCGGGCGCGATGCCGGCCTCCATCGCCGGGCGGAGCGGCGGGATGCCCATGCCCATCTGCATCTCGGTCTCCGGGGCGATGCTGACCCTCGCGCCCGTGTCGGCCAGCATCCGCCACTCCTGCTCGTCCAGGGCGGGGCAGTGGATGTGCACGTGACCGGGGTGCAGCAGGCCGTGGTCGCGCATCTCGCGCAGGCCCTTGAGCAGGATGGAACCGGTCGCCGCGGCGGTGTGGGAGCTGATCAGCACCCCCAGGTCGGCGGCCAGCCGCACCTCGGCCGCCGTCTGCTCGAAGGGCACGGTGCCGAAGTCGCTCAGCAGCACCCCGGGGGTGACCAGGCCCTCGCGCAGCCCGTCGCGAACCCGGCGGAGGTCGCGCAGCCGGTCGTCGTGGCCGCCGAACGGGGTGGGCGCGAAGTCCCATTTCTGCATGCCGTAGGCGTAGACGGCGCGGATGCCCGCGGCGCGCAACGCGTCGATCGCGGCGTCGGCGTGCTCGGGGGTGTTCACGCAGTCGCAGCAGTCCATGATCGTGGTGACGCCGGCGTCCAGCGCTTCCAGCGCGCCGACGAGCGCGGCCGTCCCGAGGTCCTCGGCGGTGAGGAAGGAGCCGGTGCCGCCGAAGGTCGTACCGAGGAACTGCGGCAGCGACTGGTCGGCGGAGATCGCCCGCATCAGCGCCATCCAGGTGTGCCGGTGGCTGTCGACCAGCCCGGGAAGGACGATCGCGCCGCTGGCGTCGATCACTTCGGCGTCGGCGCCGCGCAGTTCGTCCGCGTCGCGCACGACGGCGGCGATGCGCCCGTCCTCGATGAGCACGGCGCCGTCGGGCAGGTCGCCGTAGCGGTCGTCCATGGTGATGACGTGGCCGCCGGTGACGACCTTGCGGGCTGTGCTCATGTGCGTGCTACCTCCGGGAGATGTGATGGGGCGCCGTCCGGGCGGGGCGCCCGGGACGTCGGCGGGGTTCTGCGGCCGTCCGGTCAGTGCCATTCGCCGGCGGCCGCCCAGGTGAGGAAGCCCGGCTGGGCCGCGGCGGGCCCGGCGGGGGGTTCGGTGACGGTGTAGCCGCCGCGGTAGAACAGCAGCGGGCGCTCTGCGGCGCCGGCCGCCAGGTCATGCACGCGGCCGACGACGATGTGGTGGTCGCCGCCGTCGTGCACGGCGTGCACCTCGCAGTCCACCCAGGCCAGCGCGCCGTCGAGCAGCGGCGCGCCGCCGGGGGAAGGGTGCCAGGGCGCGGCGGTGAACTTGTCGCCGCCGCTGCGGCCGAACAGGGAGCTGAGGTCGCGCTGGTCGTGGCCGAGCAGGTTGACGGCGAAGCGGCCGGCCCGCCGGATCGCCGGCCAGGTGCCGGAGGTCTTCGCCGGGCAGAAGAGCACCAGGGGCGGGTCCAGGGAGAGCGCGGCGAAGGACTGGCAGGCGAAGCCGACGGGCCGCGTCCTGTCCAGTGCGGTGATCACGGCGATGCCCGTGCAGAAGTGACCGAGGACGTGCCGGAAGGCCGCATGGCCGACCGCCGGGGGTTCGTCGCGGTGGACGTCCGGCGCGCCCGGCGTGGGCGTCACAGCATGCCCGCCGTGACGGTCTCGCCGAACTCGCCGTCGCCGTACAGCTTGAGCGCCGCCTCGGGGTCGTTGGCCACGTGCACTCGGGCGGCGTGGGCGTCGCGCCAGAAGCGCTGGATCGGCGTGTCGTCCGCGAGCGCCCCCGCGCCGGAGTTCTCGAACAGTCGGTCCAGGGCGGCGATGCACCGCTCGGAGGCGCGTACCTGGTCGCGCCGCAACCGCAGCCGCAGCGTGGTCGGCACGGGTTCCCCCGCGCGGGCGGCGTCGTAGACGTCAGTGATGTTGCGGGTGAGCTGGAGCCAGGAGGCGTCGATCTCGCTGGCGGCCTCGGCCACGCGCACCTTGGCGAACGGGTCGTCCTTGACCTTCTGTCCGGCGAAGACCCGGACCCGCTCCCGCTGGTGGGCGACGTGCGCGTCGTACGCCCCGGTGGCCATGCCGACCAGCGGCGTGGTGATCGTGGTGGTCATCAGCGAGTACAGCGGGATCCGGTACAGCGGGCCGGTGTTGACCTCCTGCCCCGGGCAGACGCAGCGGAAGGAGTCGGCGAAGCTGAGCACGCGGTGCGCGGGGACGAACACGTCCTGGACGTCCACGTCGTTGCTTCCCGTGCCGCGCAGCCCGACGGTGCGCCAGACGTCGTGCACGGTGTAGTCGCGCGCGGGCACCAGGAAGGCCGCCCAGTCGACGGGCGCGCCGTCGTCGGCGAGGATCAGGCCGCCGAGGATGGCCGCGTCGGCGTGGTCGACGCCCGAGGAGAAGCTCCACCTGCCCGACAGCCGGTATCCGCCCTCGACGGCGCTTGCCCGGCCGACGGGGGCGTAGGCGGAGGAGACCAGCGCGCCGGGGTCCTTCCCCCAGACGTCGTCCTGGGCCTGGGCGGGGAAGGTCGCGACGTGCCACTGGTGGGCGCCGAGCACGGAGGCGACCCAGCCGGTCGACCCGCAGGCGCCGGCGATCATCCGGACCGCGGTGTAGAACGTCACGGGGTCGGATTCGTGACCGCCGTACCTGGCCGGCTGCAGCAGCCGGAAGAAACCGCTGTCGCGCAGGGCCTGGATGGAGGCTTCTGGCACCACGCGGGCGTCCTCGGTCTTCTGGGCCCGCTCACGCAGGATCGGCAGCAACTCGCGGACGGCGTCAAGGACCTGCTGGGTCATGGATCGCTCCGGTACGGCGTCGGGGGTGTTGACCGAATCATCAGCCGGGCCGCGGCAGAAGGACCAATACCGCTTCGAGCGTTCCGTATACCGGCACTGTCATACCGGCACCCCGGATAGGTATTTGTCCGGAACGCCTCCGGGGGCGAGGGTGTGTTGCCATGAGGACGACAACACTGAACGGCCAAGAGATCGACTTCGACGTCACGGGAACCGCGACCGACGAGCCCGCGCTGCTGCTGCTGAGCGGCTGGTGCCAGGATCATCGGCTGTTCTCCCGCGTCCTGCCGATCCTGGCCGAGGAGCGCCAGGTCATCCGCATGGACTGGCGCGGGCACGGCAGGCGGCGGGCCGTCGCGGACGACTTCGGGCCGGCCGAGATGGCCGACGACGCCGTCGCCCTGGTGGACGAGCTGGCGGTGCGGCAGGTCGTCCCCGTGTCGACGTCGCACGGCGGCTGGGCCAACCTCGAACTCGCCGACCGGCTGGGCGCCGGGCGCGTGCCCCGCGTCGTGGTCGTGGACTGGCTGGTGGGCCGGGCCTCGCCGGAGTTCGTCGCGGGCCTGCGGACCGGCTACCACCCGGACACCTGGAGGGAGGGACGCCAGGGGTTGTTCGACATCTGGCTCGACCGTTCCGACAGCCCGGACGTGCGGCGCCACCTGGAGGAGGAGATGGCCGGCTTCGAGGAGGAGATGTGGACCAGGTCCTGCCGGGTGATCGAGGCGGCGTACGCCCGGTGGGGCTCGCCGCTGGAGCGAATGCTGGCGATCAAGGAGGAACGGCCCATCGCGCACCTGTTCTCACAGCCCGGCGACCTGGCTCATCGCCGGGAGCAGCGCGCGTTCAGCGCCCGGCACCCGTGGTTCCAGCCGCGCTGGCTGGGCGGTCCCACGCACTTCCCGACCCTCGACTCGCCCGAGCTCATCTCCGAGGCGATCCTGGCGTTCACGGCGGGCGCGGGACGCTGAGCCGCGTCCAGGCCCGGGACGGCGAGCCGCGTGCAGGGCCCGGCGCCCGAACGCGTCTCGGGGCAGCGGCGTTAGCCGCCGTCGGCGGCCGAGCGGGTGGCGGTGATCCTGTTGCTGCGCGAGGACAGGATGTCGGCTTTGCGTCCGTCGAGGGACCTGAGGCCATCGCCAAGGTCACCGAGCTCCTCGCGCCCCGCCGCCGTACCCACTGATCAGCTGAGCGGGTGGCTTGGCGGGGTTGTAGGAGGTCCCCGGCCATCACGTCACGGATCACTAACAGGCGAAGAAGCCCCAGGTCGCTACCACTAATTTCTGCACTCAGCCTCCTCGAAGGCCGGTGACACGCATGACGTCGAACTGCTCGAGTGTGAAGGCTCCGAGCGGTGCGTCGCGCCGAAGCAGGGGCACGGGCCGACGGTGCGCGCGGCGGGAGGGTGGAGTCGTCGCTGCTCGGCGCAGGGCCGCACACACTAGGTGCAGGGGTTGGCAGATCAGACATCGCGTGCGGTGCGTGGGGAGCGTTCTGGCTTCGGCCGG
The DNA here is from genome assembly GCF_040298265.1 of Nonomuraea sp. NPDC001636. Classification (NCBI taxonomy): domain Bacteria; kingdom Bacillati; phylum Actinomycetota; class Actinomycetes; order Streptosporangiales; family Streptosporangiaceae; genus Nonomuraea; species Nonomuraea sp. NPDC001636. Next base: position 29,327 of record NZ_JBEOZT010000047.1, on the reverse strand, counting down.
CGTCTCAGACGCCGGACCAGGGCGGTCCAGCTCAGCCTGGCCGCATCGTCGGCCAGGTTCTGGATGAGTGCAGTGAGGTCGCCTTCGCGCTGCAGGTCTTCCTGCTCCTGATAAGGATCGGGGCTGGCCGACGGCAGGCGGGTGCAGGCCACACGCAGGCGGCCACGGTCATCGGCCTTGAGCCGCCAGTTGGCCACGTACGCGCTGTCGAGGGCGCTGCTGTCGGTGGATCATTCGGTCTCCTGCTCCTTTTGCTCAGCCCCGAGGGAGTGCCGGTGGGCGGACAACTTCAGCAGCCGCGAGGCCTCGAGGGTGCCAACCCGCGCTGCGCTCGCCACGGCGTGCGGGGCCAGGTCCCAGCGCAGCCACCGGTCGGGAAGCGGATCGGGCAGCGGCCGACCCTCGTGACGCACGTCGGCGAGAGTCATTTCGGCCAGCAGCAGGTGTGGGGACAGACCCTCGCACACGGTCAGCGCCAGCAGCGCGCAACGGTGGTGCACCCCGGCATCGGTGACGAGCTCACCGTCCAGGTCCGCCAGCACCAGCATCCGCTCAGGCAGACGCTCCCCGCACACCTGACACAGGTGAGCCTGCTGGCAGCGCAGCAGCCGGCCGCCATGAATCTGTGTCCAGTACACCACGCCATCCAGCACTGGGGTGATCCACGGCAGCCCGTGCACGCGCGGGCGTGGCCACCCCGCGGGGCAGGCATCCACGCCGGAGGCGTGCATGGCGGCGTCCTGACGCCGCCACACCTCGCTGGGCGGCGGTGCCTTCGTCACATCCTGCACAGTGGTCACGACGGTCATCCCTCCGGAGGGAGCGGATTATTGGCCGGCGTTCCCCTGCCGCCGGCAAGCGGCGGGCGGGGGCGCACGGTGCCGTCGCGGCGGGCGGCCTGCAAGGCGGCCTGCCCGGTCTCAGAGACGCGGTACCGCATGGGGTGGGTGCCGGGGGTTGGCATCTCCAGCCAGCCTCTGTCCACCAGGGTGCTCCACCAGGCTCCGTCCGGGTCGGGAACGCCGTGGTAGGGCTGCCGGTCCGGCATGACGTCGATCTGCGGGGGATCGAGCGGCCTGCCGGTGTGCTGGTCGAAGAAGCGGCCGCTGATCCACAGGCTCAGATGTCCGTCGTCGATGTCGACCAGGGTGCGAATCAAGGCCAGGTCAGCACGGCTTCGTGAGCCGTCGTCGTTACCCGCCTGGTGCTCGGCCGCCATGTGCGTCGCCCGGGTTCGGCACGCGGGGCAGCACCGCTCAAAGGTCAGCCGTCGCTGCTCGGTGCAGGCATCCAGCGGTTCACCGCAGACCTGACAGGGCGCGAGGTCGGTGCCAGCCACGTTCGCCTTCTCTCTTCAGCAAGGTCATGCACCTTCGTCGTGCCGGGCAGATGCCAGCGGGGCCTTCTCAGGCTTCGGCGCCGGGTGGGTCTTGCCCGCGTACCGTGTCCAGGACGCTTTCCATGCGCTGGAAGCGCACCCACTCCTGGGCGTCCGGCTCGAACAGGTGGCGAGGCATCCATTCCACCTCGCAGGGCACGCACTCAGGGATCGCGACCTGCCGCGCCTGACCGTCCGGCGCCGACACAGTCAGGGTCCGGAAAGTGAGGGGCTGCAGGCACTCCGGGCAGAACCCTTCGGCCACGCTCGGCTGGGCTCGCGACCAGTGGTCACGTCCGGGATTCTCGGTGTAGGGCACGAGGACGTCCAATCCGTCAGGACTCAAGTGATTGTGCCGCAGCTGCCGCCACAGCGTCGGTGAACGTGGGCGCGGGGGCCTCGCCCGCAGGCGGTGGCCCGCCGGTCGGGGAGGTCAGGGCGGACTCTTGTTGCACAAGGTCCGCTGGGGAGCTGGGGTCGTGGCTGGGCGGATCGTGTGGCGGCGCGCCGGCGGCCTGACCGGGGGCGGAAGGGGGTTGCTGGGTGAGTAGTTCGGCGAGCCGGTGTACGGCGTGCTCGTTCAGCTGCGCTTCGCCGCGGTCGTAGCGCTGGGTGGTGACGGGGGAGGCGTGGCCCAGCAGCTTCTGGACGTCCTCCACCGGGACGCCTGCGGCGAGGAGGAGGGTGGCGGCGGTGGCGCGGAGCATGTGCGGGGTCAGCTTGGCCACGTCCAGGCCGGCGGCGCGGGCGGCGCGGCGTAGCGCGGTCTGCTGTCGCCAGCGGTCGAAGCTGCGGCCGTCGGCGCGCTGCAGCAGCAGGTCGTTCGACTTGCGGCCGGCCGTCAGCGGCCGCAGCAACGCCATGGCCACCTCGGGCAGCGGCACCACGATGACGGCGCCGCCCTTGAGCCGGAAGCGGATCACCCAGTGGCCGGCCGAGCGTTCCACCCGTCCGACGGTCAGGCTCTCCAGTTCGCCGGCGCGCATGCCGGTGATGGTCAGCAAGGCCACCGCGGCGGCGTCGGCCGGATGCTTGGCGGCGATGGCCTGGGCGCCGCGCAACAGGGTGGTGCCGTCGGTCAGGTCGAGGGCGGGGGTGGTGCCGACCTTGCCGACCTCGGGCGCCTCGACCCACTGGGCCGGACTGTGGCCGATCACCTGGCGGCGGGCGGCATAGCCGTACAGCGATTTGAGGTTGGACAGGTGCCAGGCCAGCGTGGCCGGGGCCAGCGCCTTGCCGCCGCGGTTCAGATCGGCGGCGGCGCCGCTGCCGGTGCCGAGCTGGTCGAGGTAGGCGACCACGACGTCCTCGGTGACCTGCCACAGCCCGGCGCCCGGCGCGGTCAGTGCCCACCACCGGACGAACTTGGCCACCACGGCCAGCCGGTCGCGGCGGGTGGCGGCGGTCTTGCCCGCGCGCAGCCAGGCCGCCACCGTTGGCCAGCCGGCCCGCTGGTGCGTCGCCGGGTCGTCGTCGCGGGGCAGCGCGTCGATGAGGTCGACGTCGGCGCCGGGCACCTCACCGCCGTCACGCGGCCGGCGCCGGGGACGCAGCCCGGCGATGTCGCCGACCGAGGCCACCAGCGGCGCCGGCGGCGGCAGCGGCGGCTCGCCCGCCCGGCCGAGCGGGCCGACGGCTCTGCCGCCGAACCCGCCGGAGCCCGCGACCGTCGATGCGGCAGGCGGGACGGTGCTCGCGCCGGGACGCCACACCGTGGTGGGAACGAGCACCTCTTCTTCGCGGCCCATCTGCTGTCCCGTCACGGGCGGGCTCCCGCCGTTCGGCCTGTCGGGCTGTCCACGGCATCGGCATCGGGCTCGCCAGGCGTGGCCTGGCCGGGCCCCCGCGCGGCCAGCTGGGCGGCACGGCGCTCCAGGAGTTCCTCCAGGTCGAACACCAGCGGCGGCCAGGTGGTGGTGTCGGGGTGAATGGCTTCGATCGGGAGCTGGCCAACCAGCACGCTGAGCCGGGCGCGGACGTGGTGCGGGCCGACGACGGCCAGCCAGCCCGCGCACAGCCGCAGCGGATGCGCGGTGTCCGGCTGGTCCAGATGGCAGGACATCCGGCGGCCGCCGAACATCTGCTCGGCCACCTCCAGGGTGTGGGCACCGCCCCGGGTGTCGCCCTCGCTGGCCTGAATCAGCTTGCGGATGTCCTTGTCGCTGTAGGCGGTCAGATCCGCGTCACGCCGCCACGCGCACACGCGCTCGCCCCCGCACGGCCGCGAGCGGAACTCCAGCGTGCCCGCGCCCTCCGTCGTAAAGGGCGAGGGGCGGCGTGACGCGTCGCTGACCTGCTCCGGGGCCTGCCCAGGTGCTGCCATGAACACTTCCTTCGTCACGTGCTCAGCCTTCCGTGCCGTTCGGCGGAGACGTCGGCGGAGTCTCCACCACCGGCTCGTCGGGACAGGCGAGGTGGGGTTCCGTCGGTGGCGGTGCCTGCTCGATCAGGCCGGCCGGCCGGTCGAGGGCGTCCAGCTCCGCAGCCCGCCGGTGCAACTCGTCGACGGCGTGCAGCAGCCGGCGGGTGTCGCCGCTGAACACCGTGGCGTCGGCATCGGCGAACTTGCCGTCGAGCGCCCGCAGCCGTTCGACGGCGTAGCGCAGTTCCTGGGCGAAGGCTTCACGCACGTTCCGTCGCTCCAGGTTCAGGCCGTACGTCAGGTAGCGCCGGTCCGCCGCCGGGGCTCATCGGCGACTCCTCCAGTCTCCAGGGGGCCTCTCCGCGCGGGAAGCCCGGCTGCGTGAGAGTTCTCATTCTTCTGCCAGTACCGATTCTCATCGGGTTGTCAGTAAGCCCAGATGGCGCTTCATAGGAGTCAATTCTGGCATCGGGATGGAGGAACGGGCGGCCAAGCGCGAGGCGAGCGACCCTGGGTAGTCGGGCATTTCCTCACCGTCCCAGTTTCCTGGCTTCAATCGTTACGGTATGGAATCGTCTGGATTGCTGGAGTTACCATCCGGGATGTTGGCGCATGTGACCGAACTGTCCAGTGCGGTAACGCGTCTGCACGCGTGCTCACCGTCGGCACGAGGGAGCGGCATCGCGGGAACACGTCGACACCTCGAATGGGGAAGTCTCCATCAACTCCGCGGTCCCGCCATGCGCCGCCTTCTGGCCTTCGATGAGCGTCAGGAGCTCACCACTGCGCACGTCCGCCTGCTGAGCTCCTGCATGGGGATCAGCGAGCGGACCCTGTGGCGATGGATCCGCGCCGGGTGTGAGGGACGCCTCCTACCACCAGCTGCCGCGTCACCTGCCCCGCCCCTCCGGCCTCCCGCTGCCGCCGCCTGTCGCCGGATGGGTCCGGCCCGGCGAACACGCAGAAGACCCGTCGACCGGCGATGCGGCAGGAGGATGAGCGTGGAGCGGATCTGGTCGAACGACGAACCTGACGATCACCACTTGCGGCTGCCCGGCGCCCGTTCGGTGGTCACCGGCGACGCGTTGATCATCAAGGAGAACCTCGCCCAGGTGATCAAACTTCAGGGCATGTTGTGCCTGTACGGGGAGGCGGGTGTCGGCAAGACGTTCCTGACCCGCGGCGTGCTGCGGGAGCTTGCGCCGGTGAGCACGTTCTGGGTGCGTTTTCGCGCCCACCCCTACCCGCGTGATATCCGCGAGGCGCTTTTGAGTCGCTGGGCATGGCCGGGCCGGTGCCGCGCCGTGCCGGCCAGTTCGACCGGCTGATCCTTCAGCAGCTGCGCGGCGAGTTCCGGGTCCTGGTGTGTGATGAGGCCCAGTGGTTGTCGGCTGAGTGCTTCGAGCTGTGGCGCTTTTGCGGGACGACAAGAATACGAAGATCGTCCTGGTGTTCGTCGGCGGCCATAACTGCTACAAGGTGCTGCGCAGCAAGCCGATGCTGGCCTCGCGGGTGACGATCTGGCAGGAGCTCCAGCGGCTGTCGCGCGAGGAGGTCGCGACCGTCATCCCCGCCTTCCATCCGGTCTGGGCGCACGTCGCCCCTGCAGATCTGACCTTGGTCGACGCCCGCGCGGCCCATGGCAACTTCCGGATGTGGGTGACCATCACGCGTCTGGCGGTGGAGGCGCTGACGCTCTTCGATCAGCCGCGAGTTGACCGCAAGGTGCTGGAGTGGGTGTTCAGCAAACTCGGCGGCAGCCCATGACCGCCGGTGGTGACACGAGGGACCTGCGGGCGCCGGTGGTGAGCATCGTCGTGGACCACGCCGACGACCACCGGCTGACCCGGCAGGCGCTGAATGCCCAGGATCCGGCGGCCGGGTGGATCACCGTGCATCCGACCCCATCCAGCAACAGCCTGATCGACCTGGCCCACGTGCTGCCGGCCGCCACCTTCACCGTGCTGGGACAGGTGCAGGCGTTGTTCGAGCAGGCCCGCGCGCGCCGCCCGGTGCGGCCCGAACCGCCATCGCGCCCGATGCGATGCTCCAACTTGTCCACCGACACCGCTGTGGTCACCGAGGCGCTCGCCACGCCGCTGCCGCTGCTGCCGGACAGCGGGCTGACCCGGTTCCGGGCCGATCTGCGCCGCCAGCTCGGCCCCGATGCTTCGCGCTGGCCGATGCCCTGTACCGGCAAGCGATGGACTCGGCCTGCGCGTTCCTCACCGGCCACCCGGACTATCACGCCGATCCCGTGCCGCGCGCGGCCTGCCGCGCCCGTGCGCTGGCACCGGCGGGTTCACCCGCCAACGGGACCGTGGTCTGCAACCCCTTCGCTTCGACGACTCGGCCGGTCCATTCAGTTACCTGACCCAGCTGCTGTGCGGCAGCCCCAGCCCTGCCCACTCGCTGGTCCTAGTCCCACCGAGCGCGTCGATCGCCTTGGTGAGGCCGGCCACCTGGGCGTCGGCCGCCTCCGCCGGTCAGGCGGGGCAGCGGAACGACGGTCACCTCCCCGGCGCTGACGTTGACCACGACCACGGGGCTGCGTCAGTCAACACGAGTTGCTCATCGTGCAGGCGTCCAGGCGTTGAATCTGTTCGATCTTGCTCTGGGAATAGCTCTCCTCCACTCCTCCCGCTCTGACCGCCTTTCACCAGATAAGCAACTTAGGTTGACTATCCCGGATTTAGTCAACTATGGTTGCTTGCATTCCCGATGAAGGACGTCCCACATGAATCTCCCCCATGCCCTAGTCGGCGTAGTGCTGACGGGAACCACACTCCTGCCAGGCCCCACGACCACTGCCCTGACCCGTTTCTATGACCAGCCCGTCGAATGGGCGGCCTGCGGCGACCCCCTCCTGGACCATGTGGGCGCCCAATGCGCCGAGATCACGGTCCCGTTGGACTACTCCAAGCCGCAGGGCAAGACGATCAAAGTCGCGATCTCCCGCATCAAGGCCACCGACCCGGGCAAGCGGCGCGGCGTCATGCTGTCCAACCCCGGTGGTCCCGGCGGTGCGGGCCTGAACTTCATGGGCTACATCAGTCAGCGGATGACCCCCGAGGTCACCTCCCGCTACGACCTGATCGGCATGGATCCACGCGGCGTCGGCAGGAGCGCACCGGTCGACTGCGGCTGGCCGATCGGGCACATGCTCTGGTCCGCCGGGCCGACCCGGGCGAGCTTCCGCCGGGCCGTACAGACGCAGGCCGATCTCGCGCAGCGGTGCGCGCAGCGGGAAGGCGACCGGATCGCCCACATCACCACCCGGAACACCGCGCGGGACATGGACGTCATCCGCGCCGCCCTCGGCGAGGCGAAGATCTCCTACTTCGGCATGTCCTACGGCACTTACCTCGGCGCGGTCTTCACCCAGATGTTCCCGCAGCGCAGCGACCGCTTCGTACTGGACAGCGCGATCGATCCGGCCCAGTACATGGCCGGGTCGATCAGGAACAGCGGACCGGCCAACGAGGCCGCGCTCGACGACTGGGCCGCCTGGACCGCCAAGCGCGACCCCGAATACCACCTCGGCGCGACGGCACGCCAGGTGCGGGCCCGCGTCGAGAGCTTGGTCAAGGCCCCGATCCGCATCGGAGAACATCTCGTCGACGAACGCTTCCTGCCCATGGTCATCTTCACCCTGCTGCCCGACGCCAGAGAGAACGCCCGTCTGGCCGCCCGGGTGCGGCTGCTCACCGAAGCCGCCGAGGGCAAGCCGGTCCGCCCGACCGACGACTTCGAACAGGAACTGCAGTTCACGCTGCACGGCAAGCCGCAGGGCTACTCCAGCCAGGCCGCCGTCATCTGCGGCGATGCGGCAGTGCCACGCGACCCCGAGCGGTACTGGCGCGCCATCCAGCGCAGCCGGGCCACCCAGCCGGCGTTCGGACCGTATGCGAACAACATCACCGCCTGCGCCTTCTGGCCCACTCCCCGCGAGCCCGCGACCAAGGTCGGCAACAATGTCCCCGCACTGATCGTCCAGGCCACCGGCGACACCCGCACGGTCTATCAGGAGGGCGTGAACCTGCGCCGGGCGATGCCCGCCGCACGCCTGGTCACCGTACGGGACGTGCGCATGCACGGCGTCTTCGGCCGCCTGCCCAACACCTGCGTGGAGACGGCCGTGAACACCTACTTCGCCAGCGGCACCCTGCCCGCCGACGATCTCACCTGCCGCGCCGATCCGTCCTGACCGCGTGGGCCACAACCAGTCGGCCCCGTCGTCGGTCAGCGCCTCGCCGACGCACACCCGCTTCGCCCACGCCGCCCGCGCTCAGGCGGTCGGTGGTCCTCGTCGGCGCGGGGTTCCTTGGTACGGAGGTCGCCGCCGCCGCCCGGCAGCTCGGCCTGGACGTCACCCTGGTCGATCCGCTCCGCGCGCCGTTGATCGCCCGGCTCGGCGACCGGGTGGCGCGGCTGCTGGCCGGATTGCACGCCAGGCACGGCGTCCGTCTGCGTCCCGGCACCCTGGTCACCGGCCTGACCGGCCACGACGGCCGGGTGAACGGGGTGCCGGGCCGCACCCGGCGTGGTCGCCGCCGGCGACGTCGCCTCCTGGCGGCACCCCGGCTTCGGCCGCCTGCGCGTCGAACACCGGCTGAACGCCACCGAACAGGGCACGGCCGCAGCCCGGACGCTCCTCGGCGGCCAGGCCCCCTTCGCACCCGTGCCCTACTGCTGGACCGACCAGTACGACGTGAAGATCCAGGTCCACGGCGTCACCGGCGGCGACGCCCGGTTCCAGGTCGTCGCCGGGGACCCCGCCACCGGCCGGTTCGCCGGCCTGTACGGCAGGGACGGCCACGTCATCGGCGCCATGACCTGTAACCTGCCCCGGCAGGCCCGCGCCCTCCGCCGACACGTCGCCAAACGGACCCCGTGGCGCCAGGCCACCACCGGATGACCCGGCACTCGACCGCTCCTGGGCAACGGCGGCACGGACAGCGGCACGGACAGCGGCACGGACAGCGGCACGGACAGCGGCACGGACAGCGGCACGGTCGCCGGCACGGTCGCCGGCACGCACCCCGCTGCGGTCGGCCGGCTCGGCCTCAGGATGGCCGATGATGTGGTCGGCGGGGCGCATCGGCCTGGCTTCTCGTCACACCCGAGTATGTCTCGAACGCTCGAGATCATGTCATGAGAGGTGAAATTGGGAATCGTCACCCTGCACAGCACGGACCTGCCGCCCGACCAGCGATTCGACTGGTGGTGCGACCTGATCAGCCACGACGTGGCGCCCATCCAGATCACCAGCGACCACGCCGCCGACTTCCGGGCGTCGGCCGGGGCGATCGACCTGGACACCGTCCAGGTGACGACCATGTCGTTCCCCGCGCTCAGCTCCGTGCGCACACCCGCGCTGATCCGCCGCTCCGACCCCGAGAGGTACGAGCTCGCCCTGATCGTGGGAAGCACGATGTGGATCTCCCAGGGCGGCAACGACACCCGGATGGGGGCCGGCGACCTGGTGATGTGGGACACCTCCCACCCGTACCAGGGCGGCGCGTTCGACGGGCCGGGGCCGGCACGGGCGATCATCGTGCATCTGCCCAAATCCGAGCTGCCCCTGCCGTCCGGCAAGGTCGACGCGCTCCTGGCCCACGCGATGCCCGCGAACGGCGGCGTCGACGCGATCCTGGCCGGCTACCTCAAGACGCTGGTGCGCGAGGCGCGGTCCATGTCCTTACCCGAGGTACGGCGGCTCGGTGCCGCCACGCTGGACCTGGCCCTGGCCTTCCTCGCCCACCGGCTGAACGCACAGGACCGCCTGCCCCCCGAGACCCGGCAGTTCGCCCTGGTGGCGCGCATCCGGGCGTTCGTCGAGCACAACCTCGCCGACGCCGACCTGACACCCCGCGCGATCGCCCACCGGCACCACATCTCCGTGCGCTACCTGCAACTGCTGTTCCAGCGTCAAGGCACAACGCTGACAGAGTGGATCCGCCGCCGCCGTCTGGAGCACTGCCGCGCCGACCTGGCCGATCCCCGCCTGGCCGGGCAGCCCATCCACGCCATCGCCGCCCGCTGGGGATTCACCCGCGCCGCCGACCTCAGCAAATCCTTCCGGGCCAAGTACGGCCTGTCGCCCAAGGACTATCGGCACGAGGCCCTGACCCGCGCCACACCAGAGGCGGACGACAGCCACGCGCGACGATGACGTCGAGACCTCCCCGGCTGCCGGCCGCCCGGTCAGGCCGGCCCTCTACCGGCAGCGCCATGTCGTGGAGAGCGGCATCAATCGGCCTGAACGCCATCGCGCTGTGGCGAACTCGCCGTCCGCTGTCGTGCGCTCATTGCCACAACACAGTGCGCGCCGCGCTGACGACTTCCATGATCGACCGCAACTAGGCTGCGCACGTCGGATCCCAGCGAACGGGATTCGACGTCACGAATTTCATGGGATGAGGGGAACGGGAATGACAAGAAGACTCAGGCGGTGGGGTGCCCTCGGGGCTGCGGCCGTATCCCTCGCAGGGACCATGGTCGTCGCGGGCGGCGCAACAGCGGCGCACGCGGACACCCGGTGCAGCGCGGATCCGATCTCCATCAACGACAGCCCCGGCGGGGACCCCAAACAGCGGGCGTACGGCCACTCCCACAACACCGGTAACCACTACGTCAACGGCTCCCTTTACGACGCCTATCGGGGATTGCACAAATGGTTCTGGATGGCGGACAACGACGGCGGGTCGGACGGCGACAGCGCTGACACCTTCTATGGCAATTCTTGGTGCTATTCGTCCGCGCCACCACAGCCGGGCGTTGCGTGAAGGCGGTTCTGGCGCAAAAGAGCAGGATGCCGTGACGGCACGTGTCCATGATCGCGGTGCTGTAACTGCCCGCACGTGAGAACGTCCGCTCGTGATGATCAGGTTGGATCAGAAGCCTGATCTTCACGGACGGCCGTAGGGGTTGTCGCGCGGTACTCGCTGAGGGTGACTGGCTGGAGACGGTCCCGGCGGATCGGTGGCGGTCATGACGATGGGCGGGCTCTACCCCTGGCTAACCAGCCCCACCTTCATCAGGCTGCCGCCTGCTGGGCTTTTCCAAGCCTTCCGGTCAGAGGGTGCGCAAGGTGGTGCCGGCCATCAAGACGATCAGAGCTCGCGCCAACGAGGGCTTCGGCGATCCCCGCGACGTGGCGCCCTAAGATCCCGACCAGCGGCTCGTCGAGCAACAACGGATCATCAGCTCTGCCGGCGGCCGCGCGGCCTCAATCGGCGAGTCGCATGACGATGCGGGGCACTCCGGCGGCCGTCGATCCGGTATCGGCGATCGTGACGAAGCCGGCGGACTCGGACAGAGACCGCGTACCGACGAACGCCAGCATGGTGTCGATCTTCTTGCCGGTGTTGTCGCCCGGGTGGCCCTCGACGGCCGCGGGGCGGTGCCCGCGCGAGAACCTGGCTGCGCCGTCGGTCAGCGCCTTCGCCACCCCGGGTCGCGGTGGCCGGGGCGGACGTTGAGACACCAGATCGACCAGATCGCGAGGTCGTCGTCGAGCTTGGGGATCCTGCTGGTGCGAGCGATGGAGTACACCCCGGGCGCGGGGCGCGACACTGGCCCAGCCGACGACCTCATCGACGTCATGGGCCAGGACGCCCGGCGCGACGGGCTGCCGGCACAGGCGTCGCATGTAGCCTGGCCGTGCGTCAGGGCCGAGTTCGCGGTTGACCGCGGGGTCGATGCGATGGCTCAGGCACCAGCAGGCGGTCGTGCCCGGCCTTGTGGGGGCGAGCATGATCGAGACGTCGTCGAAGTGGTCCGCCGACGCGGGCTCGATCCTGAAGGCCGGAGCGCTCATCGGCCGAGGGGCGTCAGTACGGCGATCTTCCATTGCGCCCCGTGTCGATGAGTTGATGGAGGTGGCGTTGGGTGGCGGCTCCGTCATGGCGCCAGGTGACGTCGGCCCAGGCGCTGTGAGCCGTCTCGGCGACCAGGGTGATGTCCGCCGCCAGGTCGTTCACGCCGTCGTACTGACCCCGGGCGGCGGCGAAGAACTCCTCGCTCTGTCCGGCGTCCGGCACGGCGATGGGATGGCCGGGGGGACAGGATCAACGACGGTATCGCGTATATGTCGGCCATGGTCTTCCCGTCTCGGGCGAGCAGGGCGCGAGCGTATCGGTCGACGAATGCGTGCACGACGGTGGTCATGCTCATGAGGTGTCGCGCTAGCGACGAACCTGGACAAGCTTGTGTCCTGGTTACGATCCTTCGCCAGGAAGTCGTCCGCAAAGTCCGTTGCCTCGCGCGACAATCACCTGACGATCCGCAGTGTCGAGCGCCGGCAACACCTCATCGAACGGCTCCACGCCGCCGCCGATCGGATCACCGTCGGCACCCTCGCCCGCGACTTCGGCGTCTCCAAGCGCACCATCGCCCGTGACATCGAACGGCTACGACAGTCGGGCGTCCCCATCGACGTCACCACCGGCCGCGGCGGAGGAGTGGCCATCAACCGGCACCACCGCATCCCCGCCATCGCCTTCGACCTCCGCGAGATCGCCACCCTGATGGCCAGCCTCACCGCGCTCGGCCCCACCACGAGCCCGTCCGCGGCGTCCGCCATGGACAAGCTCGCCACCGCGCTCACCGGCGGCCGCACGCACCCGGCGCTACGACACGGTTCCCAGACCTGCTGCAGGCACCGGCAACCGACGGATCACGCCCGCACAGCCCGACCTCCGCCATGGCGTTCGGCGCACCGCGCCGACGTCGCCGGGAGGCACCCGCCGTTAGCCTGATTCCCATGCTGTTCAAGCGCCGAGACCTTGAGCGCATCGCGGACGGGCCCTCACGCTGGCCGTCCGCCGCTGGCAGCGCAACGCCGTGCGTCCGGGCAGCCTGCTGCGCACCGCCGTCGGCATCGTGGCGATCGACACGGTGGAGGAGATCACCGAGGCCCAGGTGACCGCGCAGGACCTCCGGCGCGCGGGCTACGCCACGCCCGACGACCTGTGGAAGGAACTGGCCCGGCGGCCCGACGGACAGCTCTACCGGATCAGCCTGCGCATAGCCGGCCCGGCCCCCGGACAGCGCTCCGTGAACGCAGCGACCTGCACGCCGAACAGGCGGCCGAAAATACAGCGCCGCCTGGCCGGCATCGATAAGGCCGCCCGCCGCGGCCCCTGGACCCACGACCTGCTCCGCCTCATCCACGAACTGCCCGCGACCGCCGCCGCCGAGCTCGCCCAGCACCTCGGGCGCGACACCCAGGCCCTCAAACGGGACGTCCGCACACTCAAAGGCCGCAGCCTGACCGAGAGCCTGGAAGTCGGCCACCGGCTCTCCGTGCGGGGAGAGGCTCTGGTGAAGAGGGCGAAGACGGCGGCGAATGATGTTCCGGACAGCACGCCCTGAATCCCTCGGTCAGTGCTACAGGAACTCCACATTGCGTTGATGTCGAAGGAAGCGTGCGTTCAGTGCCAACGACATGAAGAGGTTGATCATGTGAGGGTCGACAGCGACATTTCGGCTCGCCTCACAACGATCGGAGAACCCGTGGCTCGTGGAAGCGCGGTCTTTGGGTCGCCGGCGTCGGCCGCGACGTCCTCGGCCCATGGGACCGCACCGGGAGAGCGCCGCGCGCTACTACAGCATGGACATGTACGACAGGTGCCCCCGGACCGGCCGCGGTCACCAGTGCGTCGAGTTCCCGGTGAAGTGGGGAGACCCGTACCTCGAACTGTGGATCCTCATGTACTGACGAAACGCGCCGGGGCCGGAGGCGGGCCAGAGATCCCCGCCATGGCCGGGTGCATGGACGCGGCGGGACGACACCCGCGCGGCGTCGCAGCAACGCTGCCACACCTCCGAAAGCGCTGGGGCTCGACATCGCGGGCGGCGAGGGACACCGCACCGAGCGCATCAAGGCCGGCCGCGACTCCCCGACATGGCCACAGAACTCCGCAGCCCGCCATCCGTTACGCCGTTAAGGAATCACCATGTACCGCTGGCAACCCGACCTCGGGCTGATCCAGGAAACGCTCCTGCTCACGCTCCACGCCAGAGCCCGGGACGCCGAACTGCCCCGCCCGATCCTCGGCGACACGCTCTCCGCCGACCTGGCCGGCAGAATCGACTATGACTTCGGCAAGCTGAAGGTCAAGACCAACGTCGTCGTCACCACGGCCCTGCGCTCCAGGAAGCTGGACGACGCCGTCCGGGCCTTCGTCGCCGCTCACCCCGGATGCGTGGTGCTCGACCTGGGCTGCGGCCTGGACACCAGGATGCGGCGCTGCGATCCGCCGCCGGGCGTCGACTGGTACGACGTCGACTTTCCCGCAGTGGTGAGTCTGCGATCCGCACTCCTGCACGGCCGCTCCCACCTCGTCGGAGCCAACCTCACCCGCTCCGACTGGCTCACGGCCATCCCCGATGACCGCCCGGCGATGATCGTCGCCGAAGGGCTGCTCCCCTTCATGCCCGGCGACTCCTTCCAGGCCCTGGTCCGCGAGCTGGCTGGCCACTTCCCTTCGGGCGAACTCGCGCTCAACGGCTACACCCGCCTCGCCGCCTGGGCCATGAAGCACCACCCGATCATGAGGACACTCGGCATGGAAGCCGCCCGGGGCTTCGACGACCCGCACGAACCCGAGTCCTGGGACGCCAGCCTCAAACTGATCGAGGAACAGATCCTCAACCGCGCACCGGAAGTAGCCCTGTTCCCGCAACCGCTACGCGCGCTGACCCGTCTCACCGCCCGTAGCACGGCCTTGTCCCGCCAAGGGGCACGCATTCTCCGTTACCGGTTCTGAGCCGGGGCTGATGGCACGGTGAACGTACGCGAGCGCGCCTGCCCAGCGAGGATCCCGGCCAGGTCCGCCGCCTGGACGGCGGGAAGGCTGACCAGCAGCTGTTCCCACTCGCGCCCCGCCTCTGTCCTTCGGAGCCCTGGCCTGATCGACAACGGCCGTCCGCCGATTCCGCACGCCATGGGCGCGTATGAGCCGTTCCACGGCCGGTCGATGGTGATCCTCACTGCATGAGCTGGCGGCGTGGACCTTCACCTCGAGGACGTCGCGGTACGGGCTCGACCCACCGGCCACAGAGCGCCGGCAGGCAAGCGGCTGGGTCAGGTCGAAGGAGATGGGCGGCGTGGTGGGCTGGATGGTGTCGACCGGATTGATGGTCCCCATCGCGGGGTCCCCGGATCCGATGTCCCGGGGGAGGGTTGGGACCGGCGTCGCACGGCTGCGTCACCCTAGTGAGCCGGTTTTTGAGATTCGGTCGCAGTAGCGGCAGATGCGGTCGAGGATCTGGTCGGCGGTCTTGGTCCACCTGAACGGCTTGGCGTCCTCGTTCCAGACTTTGATCCACTCCTCCGACGCGGCCTTGAGAGCGTCCAAGGAGCAGAAGTTGCCCCGCTCCCAGGCCCGGCTCGACCTGGCGGACGATCTCGTCCAGGAAGTCGCGGAAGTCGACGGCACGGTGACGGGCCGACAGCTTGCCGATCACTTTGCCAGTGGCGGTGTTGAGCGCGGCGAACAGATCGACGGTGCCGTGCCGGACGTGGTCGAAGCTGCGCCGCTCGGGCACGCCGGGCAGCATCGGCAGTGCCGGTGCGCTCCGCTGCAACGCTTGGATCTGCGGTTTCTCGTCGACGGCGAACACCGCGGCATGGGCGGCCCGGGGCCAGATACAGCCCGACCACGTCTTGTCGATCAGCAGCGGATCGGTGGAGATCTTGAAGTCCTGGGTGCGCCAGGGTTGGAGCCCGAACGCCCGCCAGATGCTGGCCACGCTGGTCGGCGAGATGCCCACCGGGCGGGCTAGTTCCCGCTTGGACCAGTGCGTGGACCCGGCCGGCACCTCCTCCAGGGTGCGCACCACCACCTCCTCCCCCTGGACGTCGGTGATGGTGCGCGGCACGCCCGGCCGGGGCTCGTCGGACAGCCCGTCCAGCCGATGGGCCAGGAACCGGCTGCGCCGGCGGGCCACCGCCTGCCTCGGCGTTCGCGTGCGCGCGTGACGTTGAATACGGGAGACCGACCATGGACACCATCAGAATGACCGCCTTGGCGATGGCCGCGGCGATCGTGCTCGACGGCTGCGGGGGTGACGCCGAGCCCTCCGGGAAGGCGCTTCACTCCGTCGAAGTCGGCCGCGACGGCACTGGAGAAGAGGCGCCAGTTCGAATCCGTCAAGGCGGACTGCATGAAGCAGAAGGGCTTCAGGTACATCCCCTATGTGCCACCGGAAGATCCCATGACCGACGACGAGCGCAAGCGCAGAGCCGGCGACTATGAGGCGTTGAAGGCTCAGCGGGCGAAGTACGGCTTCGGGGTCTTCTCGGTGTACGTCTACCTGAAGGGCCCGGACGCCCCCGACTTCATGCCCGACCTCTCAGGGGCCGACCCCAACGGGGATATCTGGACGAAGCTCTCCCCAGCGCAGAGAACAAGCTACTGGAAGGCCGTGGACGCCTGCATCGTCGACGCGGCCAAGCGGGTCCTCGGCAAGGAGCTGAAATCCGGCGAGGACCTGGCAGCGCAGTCCGCCGCCGCGGAGAGGGCGGGTAAGCGCGCGATTCTGGACGATCTGGAGTGCGGCAAGGACTTCTATCGGGTCTACACCCCCGAGCTGGAGGCCATCCATCAGAAAGTCGCCGAGGAGTTCGGCAACTGACGCGCTCACGCTTCGCGTTTCCGTGAACTCCGGCACGACAGGTGCGCGGCCTCCGAGGGCGTGCACGCAGCACAACACAGGCGAGTCCCGGCGACGCACAGCTCGTGTCAGCGGCCATGTCAGCACGACGACGGCCCGGTGTCAGGGCGGTCTGCGAAGGTGAACGTCATGAACGGTTCAGCGACTGAGGCCGGGGGAGATCCGCTCGGGCGATCTGACCTGAGCCGTCCAGCCCTCCGGGCACCGGCAGGGACCGCATTCCACCAGTCGTTCGTTCACTCGACCTTCATCACCGATCTCTGAGAGTCCACCACCATGTCCACCACCCCTTCCGCCGCGGGTCCCCGCCTGGAGCGCCGTCGCGCTGATGTCGACCGCCGGTGCCGCCGACTCGGCCCACCGGGTCGGCACCGACGGCTCCATCGCCCTGACCTCCGCCGCCGCCTGGGCGGGCACGTGCTGGCCAAGGCGCCCAAGGGCGTGAAGTGGGGCAAGGCCGTGGCCGACCTCGCCGACCAGAGTGCTGCCGGCTTTGACGGCTTCGATGAGCCTGCTCAAGCGGGAGGATCCGGCAGAGGCCGACCACTTCCGCAGCACCATCGTCGTCGCCATCGACGCAGCCGCCCGCACCCATCAGGGCGAGCCCAGCCCCACCCTGATGGACATGGCCCGCAAGATCACCGCAGCCCTCGACGCCGCTTGACTCAAGGCCCGCAAACGCACCTGGGCCTCCTGGTACGCGACCTGATCGATGGCCCATACCCATCCCGATCGCCCATCCCCGAATCACCGGACGAGCGCTTCGCATGAGCGCGACAACAGAGACGAGAAGCCATGAATACCCCGTCCACATCAGCGACCCAGGCACGCATCTCCGGCGTGCACCCGCGCCCGGCCAGCCGCGGCGATGCCTTCCGGCGCGTGGCGGTCACCGCGCTGGCGGCCGCGCTGCTGGCCGGAGCCGCCACCCCCGCGATGGCCACCGCGGACAGCAGAGCCGTGTCGAAGGCCGCCGCCGCACAGGACCGCCCGGAGCTGCAGAAGGCCATCCAGGCGTTCGTCGATGCCGGTCTCGCCGCCGGGATGCAGATGCGGGTGAACGATGAGCAAGGCGAGTGGGTCGGCAGCGCCGGGGTGCGCAGGCTGGGCACGAGCGCCAAGCCGCCGACGAACGGGTACTTCCGGATCGGCAGCAGCACCAAGAACTTCACCGCGACCCTGATGCTGAAACTGGTGGAGGCCGGCGAGATCGGGCTGGACGCCACGGTGGCCGACTACCTGCCCCAGTTCAAGCTGGACCGGCGGATCACTGTGCGGATGTTGCTGCAGCACACCACCGGGCTGTTCGACTACAGCTTCGACATCGACCCCGACGGGAAGCCGGTGTCCTTGATCCCCTGGCAGGGCAAGGAGTGGGTGGCCAAGCGCTTCCACACCTACACCGACGAGCAGCTGGTACGGCTGACGTTGACCAGGCCGGCGAAGTTCGAGCCGGGGACGAGATGGAGCTACGGCAACGTCAACTACGTGCTGACCAAGCTGCTGATCGAGAAGGTCACCGGCCATTCCTACGCCGTGGAGATGAAGCGGCGGATCCTGGGGCCGCTCAAGCTGCAGCACACCGTGGTGCCGGGCGCCTGGACGGGTATGCCCGCGCCGTACGCCCACGCCTACTACCGCTACCAGGACGCCACCGACCAGTGGAAGGTCATTGACGTCACCCGCCAGAACCCCTCGTGGATCTCGGGCGCGGGCGAGATCATCTCGACCACGGAGGATCTGCGTACGTTCTTCTCCGCGCTGAACAGCGGCAAGCTTCTGCCGGCCGGGCTGCTGACCCAGATGCGCAAGCCGCACCCCAACAGCGCCGGTCTCTTCGGCAGCTACGGCCTCGGGCTGTACGTGCAGGACCTGGGCCCGAACTGCGGCGGCGTCGTCTACAACCACGACGGCAGCAACAACGGCTACGGGGCGCTGATGTACAGCACGCCCGACGGCAAGAAGACCCTGACCGCCTCGATCACCACCGGTGACGCCGCCGCGGACGTGGCGACGGAGTTCCCGAAGGCGTTGAACAACCTGGTCAAGACGGTGTTCTGCGACGGGCAGGCTCAGTAGACGGGCCGAGCGGGCCTCGGGCACTGCCTGGAAGAGGGGGTCGCAGACGCACAGGGGGTGCCGGTCGGGCCGGGCCGGCTCCGCCGCACGCCCAGTTCCAGGACGTCTACACCGTCGAAGACATCATGGACGCCGAGATGGTCTACGCCGACGCGGGCCTGACCAGGCTGATGTGCTCGCCGACGTCCGACGGCTCCGGCGCCGTGGTGCTCGCCGGCGCGAGGTTCGTCGAGGAGAACGGCCTCGGTGACCGCGCGATCGAGATCGTCGGCCAGGCGATGGTCACCGACCTGCGCTCGACCTTCGACAGCAACAGCGCGATCAACCTGGTCGGCACGGACATGAGCCGGAAGGCGGCGGAGAAGGTCTACGCCCGGTCCGGGCTCACCCCGGACGACGTCGACGTGATCGAGCTGCACGACTGCTTCGCCCCGAACGAGCTGTTCACCTATGAGGCGCTCGGCCTGGCCGAGGAGGGCGAGGGGCACCTGCTGGTCGACAACGACGACACCACCTATGGCGGCCGTTGGGTGGTGAACCCGTCCGGCGGCCTCATCTCCAAGGGCCACCCTCTCGGCGCCACCGGCCTGGCCCAATGCGCCGAGCTCACGTGGCAGCTCCGCGGCGAGGCCGGCGCCCGCCAGGTGGACGGCGCAACCGTCGCCCTCCAGCACAACATCGGACTCGGCGGCGCCGTCGTCGTGACCGCCTACCAGCCCGCCAACCGTGGCGGCACGCTGTGATACCGCCGGCGTTCGGAGACGCCGAAGGCCAGCCGGTCGCCTGCTACGACGCCACGGCGGTGCCTCATTCCGGGGCGCGGATGCGCGAGGTGCCCGCCCTCATGGCGGACACGCTGGAGGAGATCCGGCGCGACTACTTCGAAGCACGGGCCGGGGACCCCGGCGCGATCGTCGCGGTCCTGGTCACGCCCGTCCGGAGCGAGGCGGACCTCGGGCTGGTCTTCATGGCCGCCGACGGACCGCTCGACGGTTGCGGTGAGGCGAGCATGTTCGCCGCGATGCTCGTTCTCGGGTCCCGGCCTGAGGTGCGGCTCGAGACGGGCGCGGGCCTGATCACCGCCCGGTCTTCGGGAGAGGCCCGCATCACCCTCACCATGCCTCCGGGGACCTCCCGGGTCGACGTCGCCGAAGTCTCCTACGAGGGCAAGCGGCTCCAGGTCCGTACCGTGACGGCCGGAGGCAACGTCTTCGCCGCGGTTTCCGCGGCCGAGCTGGAGTTGGAGGTCTCCGCCGCGGGAGCGCCCGCCCTCACCGAGCATGGCTCGGCCCTCCTCGGCACCCTCCGCGCGGGCCCGGCGCGCCCGCACATGCTCCTGCTCACCACACCGGTGACCTCCGCGCGAACGACCAGCGCGGTGGTCTGGGGCGACGCGGTCCTGCACATGGGGCCGTGCGGCACCGGCACGTGCGCTCGCTGCAGCCTGGCGGTCGAGGACGGCGACGTGGTTCCGGGCAGCCGCCTGGCAGCCTCGACGTCCTCCGGAGTGGTCTACTCCTCCTTCCAGCGCGCGTCGCAGTGCTCGCCGGGCGGGCGAAGCGCAGTCCCCATCCGTACCCGAGGCGCGGCGCCTCGGCGCGGCACTGGACCTGGCCTTGGCCTTCCTCCGCCCTGAGAGATCCACATCGTGCTTCCGACGATCAGGGCGAGTTCGTACCTCTCGGCGCTGGCTGGTGCGGCGATCGCGCCGGCTGATCGGAAGGAGGGAGCGAGCCGCTGTCCGTGCCGCCGTTGCCAAGGAATAGTGCGTGCTCCGCCAACGACTTCCATGATCCGCCGTGCGTAAGCTGCCCACGTCGACCGCGACGCCGTCTGCTCATCGAGCTTCAGGACGACGGCTTCACCGGACACATCGGAGGACGCATGCGGCCACGCCTCAAGAACGTCGCCTGGCAACGGGTGGGCGATGACCTCCACCTCGTGTACGACCTGCGAGACCGGTTGATCGTGACCGACCCCGGCGGCCAGGTGGAGAAGCTCCTCGCCCTGCTGCGCGAGGGCGGCCGCACCGTCAGCGAGCTCGCCGGCGACCTGGCGCTCCCCGTCCAGGACGTGCTCGGCGCGATCGAGGCCCTCGACGCCGAGCGACTGCTGGAGGACGGCGATCGCCTGGGCATCCTCGACGCCGCCGAAGCCGAGCGCCACTTCAGCAACCTGGCCTTCTTCGAGTCGTTCGGCACGCTGACACGCAGCCGCGAGGACCTGCAACGCCGGATGCGCGAGTCGCACGTGCTCGTCCTCGGCACCGGCGGCCTCAACTCCAACACGATCCCGCATCTCAGCGGGCTGGGCGTCGGCAGGATGACGCTGGTCGACAGGGACACCGTCGACGTGCGCAACTTCGCCAGGCAGTACCTCTACCGCTGGGAGGACCTCGGCGCCAGGAAGGTCGAACGGGCGGCGGAGTGGGTGCACGCCTTCGACCCGGCCATCAAGGTCCAGGCGATCGACACGGGCATCGAGAGCGCCGAGCAACTGGCCGAGCTCCTCGACGAGACACGCCCCGACGTGGTCGCCTCGGGGATCGACCAGCCCAAGGAGGTCGACCTCTGGGTCAACGCGGCCTGCGTGGGGCACGGCGTGCCGTTCGTACGCGGCGGCATCACGGTCACCAAGGGAATCGTCTGGTCGGTCGCGCCGGGGGAGAGCGCCTGCAGGGCCTGCGTCCCCGCCGATCCGACCAGGCCCGAAGGCCACGCCGACCCCGACGAGCCCGCACTGAGCGCCGAGATCGCCGCGGCCCGCCTGTTCTACAGCAGGCCGCAACCCAACCGCGGCATCGGCCCCGTCGCCGGTCTGCTCGGCGCGCTCGGCGCCTTCGAGGTGCTGCGCTACCTGACCGGCTTCGAGCCACCGGCATACGCCGGCAGGCCACTCACCATCGACTTCGCCGGCGCCTGCGCCATGAGTCAGGTCGAGTGGTCCCGCAATCCCGAGTGTGCGACCTGCGGAAGGAGTTGACCACAATGAAGATCGAGATCGTGCGGATCGAGAACACCCGCCTGACCGGACTGAACACGCCCGACTCCTGACCATCGCGAGCGCACCCCGGCGTCGGTCGGGGTGCGCTCTGCCTCTGTCGCTCCGCAAGCTCCAGGAGGACGGATGTCCGCCATCGCCGACCGGGACCTGCGCGAACGGGCCGCCCGGCTCACCGTCGCCTTCGACGGTGACGCCTGGATCCTGGGTCGCCCCGACCTCGGAATCTTCGTCGCGGTGCCGGAGCCGGGCGCGGTGTTCGTCACCACACTGCAGGAGGGCGGCTCGGCCGCCGAGGCCGCGAGGCGGGCGAGCGAGGTGGCGGGCGAGGAGGTCGACGGCGCCGACTTCCTCGACGGTCTCACCGGCGCCGGCCTGCTCGACCCGCCCGCACCGCTCGGAGAACGAGCCCCCAGCGGCTGGATCGAGGGACTCGGCCAGGACACGGCGGCCAGATTCTTCGGCAGGACCGCCTGGACGTGCTACGCGGCGGCAGCGGTCTTCGTCGTGACTGTCCTGGCCTTCACACCCGAGTTGCGCCCCTCGTGGAAGGACGCCTGGTTTCTGCCGAGCGCCGCACTGTCGATGCTCACCTACCTGCTCGTCGACATCGCCTTCAGCGCCCTGCACGAGGCATGGCACTGGGTCGCGGGCAGGGCGCTCGGCGTCCCCGCCACGTTCAGGGTCAGCTACCGGGGCCTCTACATCGTTTTCGAGACCGACCTGACCCAGATCGTGAACGTGCCGCGCCGCCGCAGGTATGGGGCCTATCTGGCGGGCATGGCGATCGACGTCGTGGTCGTGGCGACGGCGTTGGGGCTGCGGCTGCTCGACAGGGCCGGGGTGCTCACACTGCCTGAGACGCTGAGCGGTCTTCTTGGCGCGGTGGTGTTGTATCGGCTCGTCGGGATCGTCTGGCAGTGGGCCGCGGTGCCGATGCGCAGTGACGGCTACGCCGTGCTGGCCAACGCGTTGCGCTGCCACAACCTGTACCGGGTCACGTGGCTGACTGCCAAGGCCGGGCTCTTCCGGCTGCCTGCCGCCGAGGCGGCCGAGCTGGCCTCGGCGGGCGAGCGTGATCGGCGCGTGGCGCGCTGGTTCGCCCTGCTGTACGTGGCGGGGGTCGTGGTCATGGCCGGCATGTTCGTGCTCGTGGCCCTGCCGCTGCTGCTTGCCCTCGCTCAGTGGGGCTTGGTACGGCTGAGTGCCGGCACCATGGGTTCGGCCGCGTTCTGGGAGGCGCTTGCCGTGACGGCGTACGTGGCGACACAGCTTGCCCTGCCCCCGCTCCTCGCACTCAGGGAGCGCCGCCTGCGGAGGTCGGGCAGGCTCCTGTGAGAGGTGCTGCAGTGACGTCGTCATCTCGTCTATGAACGGACATGGCGGATGCCCAGAAACACGTGCAGCGACTGCTCGACGAGTTGGTTGCTTCTAGACGGGAGACCGGCGTCCAGGTGGCCGCCCGCCTGCATGGCGAGCGGGTCGTGAACACCGGCGCGGGCCTCGCCGACCCGTGCGCGGAGCGGCCGGTGGACGACCGAACACTGTTCCACTCCTGGTCCACCGGCAAGGGACTGACTGCGGCGGTCGTGCACGTGCTGGCCGACCGCGGCAGACTCAGTTACGACAGGCCGGTCGCCGAGTACTGGCCGGAGTTCGCCGCGCACGGCAAGCAAGGCATCACGCTGGCTCACGTTCTCGTCCACACGGCGGGCGTGCCCAGGCGCCGGCCGGAACCACGCCGGGCGACCTGCGGGACCGGGGGAGCATGTGCGACCGGATCGCCGACCTGGCGCCGCTGTGGCCCTGGGCACCGTCACCGGATACCACGCGCTGACCTTCCGCTACATCCTCGAGGAGGTCGTCAGCCGCGTTGCGTTCGTCAGACACAGTCACCGCTTCACGGACTTTGATCCAGATCGGCTAGACATCAACGAATCACGGCGGGCTCGGTCAGTTCGGGTTCTGCCCCTTTGAGCGGTGCCC
Source organism: Nonomuraea sp. NPDC001636 (assembly GCF_040298265.1). Lineage (NCBI taxonomy): Bacteria > Bacillati > Actinomycetota > Actinomycetes > Streptosporangiales > Streptosporangiaceae > Nonomuraea > Nonomuraea sp. NPDC001636. Next base: position 5,838 of record NZ_JBEOZT010000047.1, on the reverse strand, counting down.
GGCCTGAATGGCGAGGGTCTGGGCCGGGCTCGGGATGTCGGGACGTGACTGTGCGGCTGCCCTGCGCCCGCCCGGTTGGCGGGACGATGAAAGCGACCTCAGTGCTGTCTCCGAGGACACCAGAGCTGCGAATCGTCCATGCAGCTTCGAGGTCAGCGCGAGCGGAGAAAGGTCAGTGCGGCGAGCACTCTGCGGTGGTCGTCGGCATCCGGGCCGAGGTTCAGCTTGGTGTATACGCCGGTGACGTGCTGGCCACGGCGGCCTCTGACACATACAGGCGCTGGGCGATCGCACTGTTCGACCGATCCTCGGCAACCAGCGCGAGCACCTTGCGTTCGCGTGGCGAGAGCGCGCGCGAGAAGCCGCTGTGGCGGATGCTCCACGAAACGGCGGCCAGAGCGGCTGAGATCCTGGCGCTGAACGTCGAGGACCTCGACCTGGAGCATCGCCGCGCCCCGGTCCGGTCCAAGGGCAGCTCGATCGAGTGGGTGTACTGGGACAGCGGCACCGCCCACCCGCTGCCACGCCTGCTCCGGCTCCCGGACGGCAGCACGCGCACGCGCGGCCCGCTGTTCCTGTCCGAACGCCGCCCCGCCCGCGCCCGCCGCCCGGCGGCCGCCGACATCTGCCCGCACACCGGCCGCGCCCGCCTGGGCTACGACCGCGCCCGCGTCCTGCTGGACAAGCACGCCGGCCTCGATCTGCACCAGCTGCGCCACAGCGCCGCCACCCACCTCGGCGAGGCCGAAGTCCCCCTGCAGCTCATCATGGGCAGGACCCGGCACAAGGACCCCCGCACCGCCATGCGCTACGTCAACCCCGGCCCCGAGGCCATCGCCAAGGCCACCGAGCTCCTGGCACCCCGCCGCCGCACCCATGCTCGGTTCGCGTCTTCGCCCGCCGCCCGTAGGACCGCAGTCCGGCTGGGTCGACGGCGAGTTGGTCGGCCAGCCTGGCCACCGCCACCGGCGGCGCCGCCGACACTTTGTCCGGCACGAATCCGAGCCACGGCAACGTGGACAGGGCTACGGCCAGCCCCAGCCGATCGGCCGGACCTCGGCCCGGGCCGGGATCGACGAACGCGACATCAGCTGATGGCAGGGTGAAGAACCGAAACAGCTCGTCTCGGCCGATCTCCGGGAATCCCCGCAGCCGCTCCAGCTCCTCATTCGCGAACACCTGCGTCGCCAAGAACGACCTCCAGCCAGCCCCACAGATACCAAGCCCAGAAGCCTACTCGGCTATATCCGCCCGATTTTCGGCCGTTACTACTGAGACCCCTTCGTGGACCGGGGCTGCTTTTTGAGGGTAGTTAGTGCTGAACGCACACTTCATTGCCATGGAGCGCAACGGCATTCGATCGGCTGTCGCCGACCTGACGATCATGTGATACTCCGCGCATGAAGCGCGCGGTCTTAGCGGGTCTGCTGATACTTCTCCTCCCCGCCGTCGTTCTCTCCCGCCCGGCTCAGGCAACAAGCCTCTTCGGGCCGAACGAACGGATCGTCAGCGCCTACCAGGCGGGCGAACTGTCGGTCGACGACATGATCAGGTACGGCGTGGCGTCGGTGACCGCCCCCGAGACGGTGCCCGCGCGGCTGCGCCCGACCGGCCCGCTCTCGACGAATGCCGAGACCTATCTCACCTACCTGTCAGCGATGTCGGCGAAAGCCTCCGGCGCCGCCAAGCAGGTGCTTTCACCCCCGGGACTGCGAAGTACCGGGAATTCCTTCTTCGACTGCGCGCACGACGAGCCGTACCGATTCCTGAGAAAGGACTACCACTGCTGGGCCAACGTCGATAACTTCGTCATCTTCTACAACCTCGACACCGGTGGCGGCGGCGTGCCTCCCACGCCTGCCGAGCCGAGCGGACGCCCGACCGCGATCCAGAACGCGGTCGACGCCGTCTCCATCGCGGCCAGGACATATCGCTCGATGGGATTCGAGATCTCCGACAATCCGGCGGTGCCGCACGCCATCTTCTTCGGCACCGACCAGTTCTGCGACCCCGTGCTCGACAACCTCTGCTCCCCCAAGTTGAGGAATCCGTTCGTCCTGCCGATCGGCTACAACTTCCTGCCGACGATCTTGATGCCGTCGAATCCGGTGTACTACGACTATCTGCCGCGCCACGAGCTCTTCCACGTGTTCCAGTACTCCTACTGGAAGGCAGGAAAGGTGGCTCAGGACTTCTTCCGGCAGTTCATCGACACGGACGCCTTCGGGTCGATGAACTGGTGGATGGAGGCGACCGCGGAATGGGCGGCCCATCAGACCTACCTCCGCGCCCCCTCGCACGTCCCCTATCCCTCCCAGCGCGACATGTACGCCGATCACGTGGATGACTTCCTGGCCAAACCCATGCTGGCGTTGAACGGCTGGGACGGCCTGGGCGGGCCACGCCAGTACGGCGCCTTCCTGCTGCCCCTCTACCTGACGGAACAGGTCGGCCCTGACTTCGTGCGGAGCACCTGGGAGCAGATCCGCAGCGCGGGCTCCGCCCCCATCACCGCCATCCAGGCCTCGCTCGGCGGGCGCGACTTGCGAGTGCTTCTGCACGGCTTCGCCATCGCCAACTACCGCCTGGCCGCCCCGCAGTACGGCGCGGCGGAGAACGGCTATCGCGACCCCGACGTCGCCCTGTGGCGAAGCGAACTCGAGCAGGAGCAGGCCACGGAGGGCGACTCGCTCGGCGGCGCCCGCCCGATGAGGAGCTCGAACGCCGCGTTCGTCGGCTACAACGAGGTGGCTGGCGGCGCGCTGCTGCCGGGCGGCAGCTCCTACACCGACTTCACGGCCCAGCAGGGGGCGGCGCCGGCCACGCTCACGATCAAGGGCTTCAACGTGGCGCCCGGCCAGCCGGTGCCGCGCGTCGCGTGGAGCGTCCTGGTATGGGCACAGGCGGGAGAGGGTTCCGACACGTTGTCGGCGTACCCGACGGCAGAGTACGTGCGCTCACCCGATTCCACCGGGACGGTGGAGATCGAGAACTTCCGCTATCCGATGGTGGCGACGCTGGTCAAGACCCGCCTCGACCTTCGCACCTCCTCCGCGGCCGCGAGCAACGACTGGACCAACCCCTTCTGGAGCGTCGGCAACTACGTCCCGTTCCAGCGCCGCTCCTGTGCCCTACGACCGCCCGTGCTCGGGCCTCCCCAGCTGGACGCCTACCCGGTCGGCACGTTCAACGCCTACGCCGCCTCCACCCCGGACGGCTGGACCGGCGGCGACTCCACCTTCTCCATGCCCCTGCCAGGAGGCCGCACGCTCTGGCTGTTCTCCGACACCTTCCTCGGGCCGCTCAACGCCAACGGCACCAGACCAACGACCGCCAGGATCATCAACAACTCGTTCGTCCTGCAGGACGGGGACAAGCTCACCACCGTGCACGGCGGCACGGCCTCGGATCCCCGGGCGCTCCTGCCGCCGCCGGACGGCACGCACTGGTACTGGAGCGGCGACGGCTTCGTCACCGGCGACCGGCTGCAGGTGATGTTCAACAAGTACCGCCTCGAGGGCACCGGCCCGATGCCGTTCGCCTTCGACCAGAACGTGGTCGCTACGTTCTCGCTGAGCGATCTGACCAAGCCGAAGAGCGTCACCCCGCTGCCCTCGCGCGCCGGCGTGGCCTGGGGGTCGGCGATCCTGCCCGCGAGCCGCAGCGGCGACGGCTACACCTACGTCTACGGCGTGTCGGACGCGCCGATCAACAAGAAGATGAAGGTGGCCCGGGTGCGGGGCGACGACCTGCGCGTCGGCCGGTGGCAGTTCTACACCCCGTGGGGCTGGAGCGAGGTCGAGGAGCACGCCGCGGAAACGCTGAGCGGCATCGCGAACGAGTACAGCGTCACCCCGTGGCGGGGCCAGTTCCTCATGGTCAGCCAGGACAGCACGGAGGCGTTCAACGGTCTGATCAACGCCTTCACCTCGTGCGACCCGTTCGACGGCTTCACCAACAGGACTCCCGTCTACCGGATGCCCGAGCCCGGCCCGTTCGGCAGCTACCTCGACGGCGACGTCATCTCCTACAACCCGCACGTGCACTTCGAGCAGAGCACCGACGCCTCGCTGCTGATCTCCTACAACGTCAACAGCATGGACAACAGGGCCCAGCCGGACGCCGACCACTATCGCGACCCGAGCATCTACCGGCCACGCTTCATCCGGGTGGCGATCAGCTAGCCGTACTCGATCGTCGGGCGTCGCGCCGCTTCGCCGTACAGGCGGCGATCGCCAGCAGGACGAGTGCGAAAGCCAGGTAATAGGCCAGAGCCCACCACGGAGGCAGCGAAGAGGTCGAGGGCGTGAGGGCGGGCGGGGCCGGCTGGCCTGTGCCGGGATCGGGGGCGCCGATGAGGAACTGTTTGGCGACGTTGAAGGGCAACCACCGGTAGATCCCCGCCCCCACGCCGGGGACCGCCTGCACGAGCGACTCGGCGATCATGGCGTACCCCAGCAGCAGCGTCAGGACGGCGGCGGCGTGCCTGACCATCGCCCCGACCGCGACCGCGATGACGCCGGCGAACGCGTAGTAGCCGGCGACGCCCACCACGGGGGTGTCATCAGTGGCGCAGCCACCCCGACCTGGTGTGGATGATCACCTCGCTGGACACCGGCTTCACCAAATCCCGGTCGAACCGGGCCCGCGCCGGTACGGGTGATCGCGGACATCGGCGCGCCGGCCTTGGCAGCGGAGGTGGCGCCGCCCGCGCGCAGGCCCTGGGCGGTGTAGGCCTCGGCGTGGTCGAGATCGGCGGCTGTCGCGGCCCGTTTGACGATCAGGTTGATCGACTGCGGGGTCAGCCGTTCACGGCGGCCGCGCCCGGCAGCCGGATGGGCGCGGGCGGCGATGCGGCCGTGCCGGTCGATCGGGCGGAACAGCGGCCCGGTCGTCACGCCGGCGCTGGTCAGGTCGGCGAGCCATGCGCGGGTCACCCGGATGGGGCAGGTCTGCGGGTGCTGGCCGTAGGGGATGGCGACGATCTCGCCGTGGGCGTTCTGATCGGTCTTGCTGAACGGGACGTACACCTCCAGGCCGTCGGTGGTGAAGGTGAGGTCGTCGACGTCGATGTCGGCGATCTCCGAGCGGCGGCCCATCAGGGCGAAGCCGAGCACGAGGACGGCGCGGTCGCGGCGTCCTGAGGGGGGCCGGCGGGCAGGGCGTCGACCATCGCGCGCAGCCGGTCGACGGTGATCGGCGGAGACTTGCGGGGACGGTGGCCCTGCTGGGCGCGCTCGCGGCGGTAGGCGCGCAGGGCCAGCCGGGCCGCGGTGGTGGCGGGTTTGGCGAGCTGTGCGTGGTCGTGTGCGGCCAGTACGCAGGCCAGCGCGCGGTCGATGGTGGAGGGGGCGTAGTGCTGGGCGGCCAGGTGGGCGACGTAGTTGGCCAGGGTCGCGGGGGTGGCGGGCAGCAGGGTGCGGCCGGTGGAGGCGCACCAGGTGGCGTAGGCGCCGAAGTCGCGGGCGTAGGCCAGGCGGGTGTTGGCGGCCAGGCCCTCGTCGACCAGCCGGGCCGTCCGGCCCTCCAGGAGGTGCTCATCCGGGGCGGGCGGCGCAAGGACGCGCTCCGGCAGCCGTTCGGGAGCGCCCATATGGTTTTCCATGATCAACTTCCTGGTTAGCGATAAGAGCTTATCGAAGCCTAGGTTCGCAGAGGGTGACGCGCTCGACACGGGCCTCAGAGGAACAACGGAACTGCCGATCGCCAGGGCACCAGATCGAACGAGTCAGGACACAGACTGTGAGGTGCCCAGCAGATTCCGGACAGTCAGCTACATAAGCTGACAGAAGTCTGGAAGAGGTAGGTACGTGACGAGGCGTCGTAGGCAGTTCTCGC
>NZ_JBEOZT010000046.1:0-50845 GCF_040298265.1 Nonomuraea sp. NPDC001636 | reverse complement strand
AGCCCGTCCAAGGCCGGCCACCTGTGCAAGGCCATCGCCGTCCTGCAAAATCACCGAGTCGCGCAGGCGGCGCGAGGATGAAAAACGTTCACTGGGGGCGTACGGACGTGGTGCGTGCTCCTGCTAATAGTGAAACCTGCGGAAAACAAGATATGAGCGCATTCTCGCCATAGGCGATGCCGGGGAACGCCGGGCGACCAGGTGGCGATCGGACACCGCACGCAGCAGGCCATCCAGCTCACGACCGCACCGGAAAGATGGTTCTATACTGGCTGGCTGTGGACTGCCATCCCGTTCAGCGCCGCCGAGGCGGAACTTGAGAACTGCTCAAGGAGTACGGTCCGCCCGCGACACCAGCCCCGGTTGCCCCTTTCGCCACCTCACGAACGACGGCCTCTGGCTGGTCAACACCCACCACGGCCTTGGCAGCCCGGGCTCCGAACGAGGCCGCCTTCGTGAGAGCCCCTATACCTACTCGATTCCCACGTCGCCACGTCCCTGCCTTCGGACCTGTGCCTGCTGGCGGGCCTGGACCTGGAGACCTTCGAAACCGCCGCAGAGACCGAGAAGCTGCCTGCCGTACGCAGCGACCCGGGCTTCCGCCAACGTGTGCTCGTGGCGTACGAGTACTGCACATCGCTGTCTCGGCCAGGTTCGTCGGCCGCTCGCAGCACGGCCTGGAGGAAGTGCGACAGGACCACATCTGGGATCTGTGAGCACCGCCGGCCCGGCGCACTCCCAGGCCCTGCCAGCCGAACTCCGACACGGCTGACCCCGAAATTGTCGGAAGGGCGGCGTACTGTCACCGGCGTGCCGCTCCTGGGGCGCGGCACGCGCGGCGGGACGCAGACGAACTCCTGCGGCACGGGGGGAGATGTAACAGCCCCATCCTTCGCCAGGGATGGCTGAGCTAACCGCGACGCTACTTTTTGTCAGACTGACAAAAACATAAGGTCGGGCCATGAGCGACGATCAATGGGAGCCGCCCGCCATCTTGCTCGCCGTTGACTTGGTGATCCTCACATTGCGTGATTCGCGCCTGCATGTGCTGCTCATCGAGCGCGGTATCGAGCCGTACAGCGGCGCCCAGGCGTTACCGGGCGGCTTTCTGCAGCACCGCCAAGAAAGCCTCCTCGCCGCCGCCCATAGGGAACTGGCGGAGGAGGCCGACCTGGACGTCGAGACACTCCGGCTGGAACAGCTCGGCGTCTACGACGACCCAGGCCGCGACCCGCGAGGTCGCGTGGTGAGCGTCGCCTTCCTGGCCATCGCCCCAAGGCTGCCCGAACCGACCGCCGGCACCGACGCCGCCGACGCCGGCTGGCAGCCCACCGACCGGGTGCTCTCCGGCGATCTGCGGCTCGCCTTCGACCATCGCCGCATTGTCACGGACGGCGTCGAGCGCGCCCGATCCAAGCTTGAGCACTCCGCGCTCGCCACGGCCTTCTGCGGGCCGACGTTCACAATCACCGATCTTCAGGACGTGTACGAGGCGGTGTGGGGGATGCCGCTCGACCCGCGGAACTTCTACCGGAAGATCAAGAAAACGCATGGATTCATCGTTCCGGCCGGTTCGGCGCGCAAGGCCACGACCGGACGACCGGCCCGCCTGTTCAGAGCCGGCTCCCAAGAGGTCCTCCATCCCCCGATGATCCGTCCCGTCGACTCGCCGAACGGAAAGGAGCAGGTGCAGTGAGCCCAGTTGTGATCCTCACCGCCCTAGACCTGGAATACCAGGCGATCAGAGAGAAGCTGGCCGGCCTGCGCCTGCACCGGCACTCGCAGGGCACCCTCTTCGAGGTGGGCCGCCTGGCGGACGGGCGATGCGAGGTGGCGCTGGCGCAGGTCGGCAAGGGTAACCACTCCGCTGCGGTACTCGCTGAACGTGCCATTGCCGAATTCCAACCCGCAGCTCTCCTCTTCGTGGGCGTGGCCGGCGCGCTGCAGACGCACATCGCGCTCGGAGACGTTGTGGTGGCCACGCATATCTACGCCTTTCACGGCGGCACCAGTGAGGACGAGGGCTTCAAGAGCCGCCCTCGCGTCTGGCCGACCTCGCATGCTGCCGAGCAGATCGCCCAGCACCTGTACCGCAGCAGCTCCTGGGCCAAGGGTCTGGACCCTCGCCCGAACGTGCACTTCGGGGCGATCGCCGCCGGGGAGGTGGTCCTGAACTCCCGGCTTTCCGAGCACGCCCGCTGGATCCGTGACCACTACAACGACGCACGGGCGATCGAGATGGAAGGCGCCGGCGTGGCACAGGCCGGGCACCTGAACAGGGCGCTGCCCGTCGTCGTGATCCGCGGAATCAGTGACCGGGCCGACGGCACCAAGGAAGCCACGGACCGCGAACAGTGGCAGCCGCGGGCCGCCGCCAACGCGGCCGCGTTCGCCGCGGCTCTGGCCGAGGAGTTGTTTACCGACGAACCCACGACAAGGAGCTCAGCCATGCCCGAGTCGGTCACGAACATCGCCAAGGGGAATGCCCATGTGGGCGTGCAGGCAGGCATCGTGCACGGCGGCATCCGGATCACCCCGGAGAGGTCCCGGCCGGCGGACCTGCCCGAGGCGCTGGCCGGGTTCCGTACCCGGCTCTGGCAGGCATGGGCGGATGGGCGCCTGGACGAGTCGACGTACAAGGCCGCCGAGACGGAACTGGTCGCGGCCGACCAGGCGATGGAGACAAAGACGCCAGACCGCAAGAACACGCTGACCCTGGCACTCAAGAAGCTCCGCGGGCTCGTCGGGGACGTCGCCGACCTGGCCGCCGAGCTGGCCGTCATCATCGCCCTGGTGCAGTCCCTGTCATGACGGATCCAGGGCACCGCGTCGAGAACGCGGCCACAGATTCCCACGTCGGAGTGCAGGCAGGGACAGTGCACGGCGACGTCATCTACATGACGAGCCCGCAGGACCCGCCCGAGAAGAAGTTCCAGGACGGCGTCTCCTTTCTGAAAGGCCGTATGCCAGGACCTGCTCGGCAGCTCATCAACGAGGCCAGGGTCGACTACGCCACCAACGAGGTCTACTTCTACTGGTTGCTCGCCATGGTGAGCGGCCGGACGCGGCACGAGCTGACCAAGGAGGAGATCGCCCAACTGCGTGACCGGCGCGTCATCATGCGGCTCTCGGGCGATGACCCGTGGCGGGACGGCGTCCGCATCATCGACCGGCTCCTGGAGTCGGCGGGAAAGGCCGAGGAGGACATCCGGGTCGTCGTCAAAGACCTTGACGCGCTCCGCGAGCCGCAACGCAGCCTGATCCTGGATCACCTGGAGCTGTACCTCGACGGCCCGATCGAAGACCATCTGTGGCACCTCGCGCTGACGAAGGCCAAGTCGGAACAGACGGCCGACGACCGAAAGGACCGGATCTGGAAGTTCTTCCACCCGGCGCCGAAAGAGCCAGAGCGCCGGGTCCCGAAGCCCCCCGACATATCGTTCGCCACCCGGGCCCAGGCCCTGACCGCGATGGTCGTGCTCGTCATGGCCACGGCTCACCTGGGCTACCTGATCCTGCAGAGCGGCCGCATTCTTCCGATGGTCGCCTACCTGCTGGGCCTCGGGGGCACCTATGTCGGTGCGCCGAACGTCGCGGACTGGTGCTTTCGAGTCGTACGCCGTCGCGTCAAGGACAGGGAGTTCCTAGGGCTCACGAGCGAAACCGTGCTCGGCAGCTTCGCCAAGAAGGCAGAGAACCGCATCGACCACTACTTCGCCGTCTACCTACCGCCAGGTCTGGACCGTGACAACTGGATGGCCCGCACAACGGGAATCCGCCGTAGCCTGCGCGATGAGATCGTGTCGGTTTACGGAGGAATGCGGATCGGGGTCGAGCGCCTCGCCTGGCTCATCCGGCACCGGGCGAGCGAGGCCGGCGCTCGCCATCGACGAGGCACACTGTGGAGCTACCGACAGGAACTCGCCACGCCCGGACGAACTAAAACTCAGGCGATACTCGGACTTCTCGCCCTCGCAGGTGGAGGCGGCTGGGCAGCGGTCAGCGCCGTACCGATCGAGCCCTTGCGGGCAATCGGCACGATCTTCCTCCTGCTGATCTCCGGGTGGATCGGTTCCCGCGCGTGGCTCCACATCACCCTTGAGCGCCGCCGCCACGCCGCCGACGAGAGCGAGAGCGAGCAGGCGTACAAGTGCGACCTGGACGCCCTGGACCGGTGGCGCGCGAAGATGTCGGACAAGCCTCGCGACGAGGAGATGGCCGGCTGGCTGGACTGCGACCGGAAAGCGCTCCTCAATGAGGCGTTGCGGCACTACAGGCTGACCATGAGCCATGTCATCGCGCACGCCTTCATCGAGGCTCCCGCCCGATCGAGTGCACGCGCTCGCGTACGAGGTGGTCCATGGCGCTACAAGAAGTACCAGCTCCTGGTCTTCCTCATCACCCAGGAAGGCGTCCGCCAGCTCACCGTCACGCTCGACTTCATGAACGGCACCTTCCACGACCGGCAGCGGCTCAACTACCGCTTCGAGACGGTCGCCGCCGTACGGGTCAGCCAGTCGGACAACGACGAACGTGTCTTCCAGCTCTCACTCGTCAACGGCGAGGAGATCAGCGTCGAGGTGAGCTCGGGGATGGAGGAGCTGCAGCAGGGAGAGGTTCCCGGCGCGGTGTCCAAGGTGTCGCTGGACGCCGCAGGACTGCCCCACACCCTCCACGTTCTGGAAGGAATCGCCGCCGAGGGAAAGAGATGGGTCGAACAGCAGGAGCTACGCACGGGAAACCTCGCGGCCGCCCTCAATGACGCCGAATGAGAGCCCGCGGGGACAGTGCCCGGCGGAGGCGCCGGCATTTCCGCGCGCCATCAACGTCAGCAGTTCTCGGGATGGCGTGGCAGGTTCAGCCGAGTGTCTCGTGGGTCTGCCAGCCAGCGCTGTAGGTTGCGTCCGTGGGCGTGGTGTACGAGCTGGCCCTGCTACGGCATCACCCCGGGCGGCTGAGCCCGCGCCCTCCGTCAGGGAAGGAGCTGCGGTTGTGGCCGTTCGGTCGGGGGCCGTGGCTGGAGTGCAGTCGGCGTCGGGGATGTCTGCGGATCAAGAACATCTGCGGGAGTCGTCCTGGACCGAGTGCGGCGGCTCGGCCACCATCAGAACATGACCGGAAGCGGATCAGCGGGGGCGGGCTCGCGCCTGAACTGGACGGCAGTGAGCGCTCTGGCGGGTTCGATCGCAGCCGCGGTCGCGCTCTTCGCCTACCTGATGCCGCCCAAGATCCCGCCCGGCACAGTGGTTTCCAGTCCGTCCCCATCGGGTCAGGTCGTCACTCGGCGCTCACCATCGCCGGTGGGCTCATCGACTGAGTCCAGCACGTCCCAACCACCGAGCCGTACGCAAGCCGTCCAGGAATCCCCTCCACCGCTGGGGAAGATCCGGTCCGTCGGCTGCGACGAGACGGCGGCGGCCCTGACCGCCTACCGCAGGGATGCCGGAACCAGCCCGAGTGGCCAGGCGGCCGCGGCTCAGCAGACGTACAGCGACTTGATGGGCGCAGCCCTCAACGCGCAGGGCGCGGTGGGAGCGAAGATCAGGAGGCTGGCCGCGGAGTTCCAGGAACTGAGCTTCCGCCTGACGGGCATGACCGGCGGCGACCCCAACCAGGTGATCGCGGACATCAATGCGGACGTCGCGGAGTTCAACAGGTTGTGCGCCGCCGGCTGATCGCACGACAGGGGTCGCTCCACCGCAACGGCACACGGACATGGAGCGTTGGCACCTTGACGGAGGACATCAGGATCGCGTGATGGCCCGCGGCGGGATGCTTCGACGGTCGCAGGACGGCATCAGCGGAAGAGTGGTCAGTGAATGGCAGTGAGGTCGACGACCACGAACTTGTCGCCGCGGCCGAAGAGGGCGATGTTGCTGCCGGCCGGGGCGCGGTAGCGGGTCCGGGTGTCGATGCCGCGGATCTCGGCGGACACGCCTGACTGCACGTCATGGACGATCGCACGATCGGGCAGTTGGGCGGACAGGAACCGGTCCTGCTGGAGAGGCTGTGATGCGACTCCCGTCACGTCCATCTCGTGCCGTGGTCGCCCGTCCCGGCCCTGGATCTGCGCCGCCGCGGAACGGTCGGGGTGTGTGACGCAGAGGGTGATGCCGCAGGCCACCGGGCTGCCTGGCGGCAAGGCGGTCCGGGCGCGCTTCTCGCCGGTCTCGATGTTCATGACGGACTGGAAGGGGGCTTCGTTGCCGCCGAACGTCCCGGGTGATCCGACCCAGGGCCAGTTCAGGATGTGCTGTCCCTGTGTGCCGTCCACGCGCTGCGGTTGCCCGCCGTTGACATCGACGGTGAAGACGCCCTCGTTCCCGGCTGACCAGGCGAGGCGGTCAGGGGTGATGGCGATCCCGGTGACGAAGCCGGCCGATGAGGCGGGCGGCAGGGGAGCGGAGGTGACGAGCTGCGGCTTGCCGCCGGTCGTCGGGACGGTCCAGATGTCGGCGGTTCGCTTGTCGTCGGAGCCACGTGCGGTCCACCAGGCGATCCGGCCCTGGCCTGCGGTGAAGCCGTCGGGGAAGAGGATGGTGCCGACGGGGAGGGTGATGTCGGCGAGCTTGGCCACCTCGCCGCTGTTCACATCGTAGGTGTAGAGGCCGTTCGCCTTCTCGAAGCCGGCTTCGGCGGTCAGGAGCACTTTGGTGGCGTCCACCATCAGTCGCGGCCGGACTTTTCTGCCGTCGGGTAATTTGGCCGGCACTTCGTGCACTGCTGCGGGCCACAGTTTCTCGATGGGTTCAGGTGCCGAGGCTCGTGCTGAGCTGACGGAAGCGGTTCCGCTGCCGGCCGAGAAGGTTTCCGGCTTGGACAGAACAGAGCCCATCGCCGCGATCGCGCTGGGCCGCCTGGACCGCCGCACCGTGCTGCTGGTGGGCCTGGCGCTGATGACGCTGGGCGGAGCCGCCGCCGCGATAGCGCCCGACTTCACCGCCCTGGCCGCCGCGCGGGTGGCCGCCGGGCTGGGCGCGGCGATCTTCGGACCGGCCGCCTCGGCCACCGGCTCCATGATCGTGCCCGACGCGCAGCGGCCCCGTGCGCTGGCGGTGGTGTTCGGCGGGATGACCGCCGCCACCGTGCTGGGCGTGCCGCTGGCCTCGGCCGCGGGCACCGCGATCGGCTGGCGCGCCACCATGGCCGCCGTGGTCGCCCTGACCCTGGTGGCGGGCGCGCTGCTGGCGGTGCTGCTGCCACCGGTGGCGCCGGGCCCGGCCCCCACCGCCCGCGTCTTTGCCGCCGCGCTGCGAGCCCGGGGCGCCACGCTGATGATCGCCACCACACTGCTGGTGCTGACCGCCCAGTTCACCGTCTACGGCGTCGCCGGGGCCTACCTGACCACTCGTTTCGGTGCCGGACCGGGGCTGGTGTCGCTGACGCTGCTGGTGTTCGGCGCGCTGGGCCTGGTCGGCAACGCCGCCGCCTCCCGCGTCTACGCCCGCCTGGGCGGCGGCCGCACCATCGCCGTCGCGCTGGCCGGGCTGACCCTGGCCTTCCTGGCCCTGGCCGGCGCCCCCGCCGTACCGGCGGCCGGGGTCGCGGTGTTCGCCTTCTGGGCCGTCTTCAACACCTTGTTCATGGCCCCGCAACAGGCCCGGCTGGTGGAGCTGCTGCCCGAGCAGCGTGGGGTCCTGCTGGCTCTCAACGCCTCGGCCCTGTACTTGGGCATGAGCCTGGGCAGCCTGCTGGGCGCCGATCTGCTGCCCGCCCTGGGCGGCCACTGGCTCCCGGCGCTGGCGCTGCTGCCGCTGGCCGCGGCCGTCACCGCCCACGCCGCCTCCACCCGGCCGCGCCCGCCCCGCCCGGCAATCCCGGACATCCCGGTCTCCGCGTCCACTCCGGCTCACCGCTGACCTGCTCTTCCTTTCCGACCCTCCCTTCTGTTCGTCACCTCAGCCTCACAGGAGAACACCATGTCCCAGCCCGCCGCCCAGCTCGTGCGCGACTACTTCGAGCAGATCTGGAACCAGGGCCGCACCCAGCTGGCCGACCGGTTCCTGGCCGCGGACCTGATCCAGCACAACCCCAATCTGCCCGACGGCCGCCGGCCGCTGACCGAGTTCATCGACGGGATGCGCGCCCAGCTCCCCGACGCCCGCTTCGAGATCCGCCGCATGGCCGTCGACGGCGACCTGGTGTTCACCCACAGCCTGTTCACCGCCCAGCCCGGCCACTCCGGCATCGCGGTGGTGGACATCTTCCGCATCACCGACGGCCTGATCGCCGAACACTGGGACCTGCGCGAGGACGTCCCCGCCACCACCGTCAGCGGCCACCCGATCGTCTGACCCGACCAGCACCAGCACCCGCATCGAACGCCGAGGTCAACTCCCGTGACCACCCCCACCACCCGCCCACTGCGCGACCGGACCATCCTGATCACCGGCGCCACCGACGGCCTGGGCCGCGCCCTGGCCCACCGCCTGGCCGCCGACGGCGCCACCCTGATCCTGCACGGCCGCAACCCGGCCAAGGGCCGGCAACTGCTGACCGACCTACGCGACCGGACCGGCAACGACCGGCTCACCTTCGAACTGGCCGACTTCGCCCACCTGGACCAGATCCACGCCCTGGCCGACCGCCTGGCCACCCGCGACCGCCTGGACGTACTGGTCAACAACGCCGGCATCGGCGTGGAGACCGCCCCCCAGCGCAGCGCCGACGGCCTGGAGCTGACCTTCCAGGTCGACTACCTGGCCACCTACATGCTCAGCAGTCTGCTCACCCCGCTCCTGGCTCGCACCGCCGCCCGCTCAACCGCTGCCGGCGCCGGCCCGGCGCGGATCGTCAACGTCGCCTCCGCCGGACAGGCGCCCCTGGACTTCGACGACGTGCTCCTGGAACGCCACTGGGACGGGGTGCAGGCTTACTGCCAGGCCAAACTCGCCCAGATCATGCTCACCCTCGACCACGCCGAACTGCTACGCGACCACGGCGTCACCGTCAATGCCCTGCACCCGGCCTCTTACATGCCCACCAAGATCGTCACCCACCTATTCACCGTGCAGAGCACCCTGGACGAAGGCGTCACCCACACCGCCCGCCTGATCACCGACCCCGCCCTGGACAACGTCACCGGCACCTACGTCAACCGCTCCAGTCCCGCCCGCGCCCACCACCAGGCGTACGACACCGACGCCCGCGCCCGCCTACGGGGGATCAGCCAGGAACTCACCGGCGTGCCCTTCCCCACCGCACCTCTTCCAGCCGCCTGATCCACAGCATCAGTGCTGTCGGTGCCGCGCTCCCCGGGGGGAGTGCGGCACCGATCGCAACGCTCCGCGTTTCCCCAGGTCAGCCGCGACAGCGCCGACTGTAGCGGCTGAGCCACGCCTGCCCGTTGATCAACTCTGCTGGCTCCTGCAGCCGCCCCAGCTGGCATGATCACCAGCACACGCCTCGACGGGCCCCGGGGCGTAGACCATGGCGCTGATCCACGCACTGGTGTACCCGGTCTGGGTCAGCCCGTAGGGCTCGTTCACCCACTCGCCGCGCACGGACGAGCCGTCGCCTATGCGCCGGACATCTATCCAGGCTCGGCCCTCGTAGCCCGTGGAGACGATACGGGTCCAGTTGGTCTGGCAGCGGGGCGACCACCACAGCTGCACCTGAACTCCGGCAGGCGCCCCTCCTCCAGGAGGGGAATCGAAACTCCGGGTCGCTCAAGTCGCGGGCTCAGACGATCAAGGCGGCGGTTGGCCCCCACGGGCGGCCGACCATCGAAACATGTACAGGCGGACGGTGTCCTCGACGGACTCGCCCGTGGCGGGCGCCCCACGGGCGGCCGAGCGTCGAAACCACACGGTGCCCGCCCCGGTGTCGGACCTGCAGCGTGGCGGTCGCCCCTCGCGCGGCCCAGCATCGAAACCTGCCCAGCCGCTGCTGAACCTGCAGCTCACCGGCGGCAGCAGCCCTAGGACAGAACATCAAATCATGCAGGTTCTAGCAAAATCCACGCAGAACCGCGGTCATGCTCGCAGCGGCAAGTTCTGCCTGATCCACTTGTGATCCCACATTGGGCGGCGTGGGAAGGGATTGGGAGAAGTTAGCCGCAGACACTCGATCACAGTCGTACAGCGTCGGACGTGGGACGAGGCCCTTGACTGGCATTGTTGCCGGTCAAGGGCGCTTTGCTGCTGGTGGAGCCTGGTGCCCCCGGCAGGCTTCGAACCTGCGGCACCCGCTTTAGGAGAGCGGAGGCGACTTCGCCTGTTCTAGTGGTTTGACCTGCATAGATGGCCTATCCTGCGTGTCTGCCGCACAAGATCATCCCCGGTATGTCCCAGCTCAGAGAACAATACGCCATCCGTTTGTCAGGCCGCATAGGCCGACACCTACGGCTAACTGCAATCCATTCCGGCGCCCCCAGGGAGCAGAATGTCCAGCATCCAGGACACCGCGTACACATCTATCGAGAGTGATCTGAGGTTGCGTCCACGTTCCCTCAGGGCGATTACCTGCTCGCGTGCCTCAACATCCCCCTGCGATTCAGGGTCACTTACGGCGCTGCTGCAGCCTAGCGAACGAGCGCGGCTGCGATGAGCGCCGCAGCGTACGAGGTTCCATAGAGGATCTCTATGGCGCTATCCGCCTTGGCCATGGCACCTATTCCGTCCTGGGGCTCCCCGCCGTACGCATACACGATGCGAACCTGGTGACCCGATGCAGCCTTGCAGTTGTAGTCAGCCTTCTCTCCATCCCAGCAAAGAGCAGCGGCAACTAGCGATCCTGGGACGGTAGCCGGAAAGTCGATCTCGACTGGCCCGCCCTTCGTAACATTTCCAGCCGCGCACACTAGCAGGACTGGTTGTCTGCGTCTTTGGAGCATCCGTACAGTCACCGCCCTACCCCTCATATCTCTGGGGGGCAATATGGCACGGTAGGGGACAACGATAATGGAATAACCTGACTGCTCGGCGGTCAGCTCTGTGAGCGCGGCCAGCAGCAAGCTGCTGTCCACCTCGACCTCGTTAGCATCTAGGACACGGAAGCTGTCGACCTGGGCATGAGGCGCGACGAGCCGGATCAGGCTCCCGACGCTGGTGCCGTGGCCCGTATTGTCGAACGGCGTCTCGTAGTCGCTGTCGTACGCGTCGTAGCCCACCTGCATACTGGCGCCCTCGTCCCCGCTGTCCACCAGTGCGACAGGGCTATGGAAGGAGGGCGGCAGAGCTCCGATGGGTGGCTTTCGCAGGTCATCGCGGTGCGTTGACGTCCACGTGATCGCCCACCGGTTACCGACCACATCACGTTGGCTGGCTGGCCTGAGATAGAACCCCTCGTCGATCGAGAGGTCGCTAATGCCGAAGCGGCTCGCGTGCCTTTGGAGTACGGAGATCAGGATCGGTGCAACTCCTGGCGGGTGCTTGATCACGATCACGCGAAGTGGACGAAGGTTACGCTCACGCGCGAAGGCGGACAACGAAATCATGTGGGGAGCGCCGATGTCGGGGAGTCCGATGATCGCCGCGATTTCGTCCCAGCGCGCGAGCAGTAGATCCAAGTCCGCCTTTTCGCCGATCACGGTGGAGAAGCCTGCTCTCCTGGTGCCTGCGGAGACTGCGGTCCCACTCCTGGCTGGCGACCTCGTTCCCTGTTGCGCCACGACATCGTGCTTGAGTCGCGCCATTGTTACCTCCGAGAGACCTGGATAGCACACCGTAGATCTGCTACGGAGGGAGGGAAAGGTTCGCGCAAGTGCCACACGCCCACCATTCGGTCAGAATTCATAGCACCGGAGGACACATGGACACGCAGCCGACTACTACCTACGCTGACGAGTTTGTTCACGTAGAGGACGCCTACATCGCCTCATGGCACGTTCACACATCCCCGGAGCGGCGACTCCCGACCCTTGAGGGGAAATGCCCTAAATGTCATCATAACTGTGATTACCCAGTCCCTGAAGAGGTTCTTCAAGGCGCCACTGCCAGCGCAGCCAAGAACGAACGGCCGCCCCAACTGACCCGTCTCGTCATATGCAATTGCCGCAACGCTCACTCACGGCCAGCAGGGGTAAAGCTGGGATGTGGCCGTTACTGGCTCGCTCGACTAACTAAAGCAGGTGGCACCTATACCCTATCGGTGCAGCGCGATCTGGGCATGCTGCCTGCCGCATCCGCTCTCGCCGACAGCCTGGAGTCCCAGGACGCCCGAATGCAGAAGACGGCAGAGAAATGGCTCGGCGGAATCACTGCGCTCTTCGGTCTGTTCTCACTTACTGGGGTAGCTACAGGGAAGGATGCTGTGCTGGGACTTTCGCAAGGCCACCGATGGCTGGTCGCGACCTTCATGATCACTGCTGTGGTCGCGGCAGTCTACGCAATCGTGATGGGTTATCTAGCTGCGTACGACTGGGTACGGCTAATTCGTCTCGACCAGAATGACGAGCAGCTGACCCGGTTCGAGCAGTATAAGAGCGGATATGCCGCACGGACAGCAGGACGCCTGCAGCATGCCGTATACGCGGCGTTCGGCGCACTGAGCGCGATCACGGTCATGATGCTTCTGGTCTGGTTCCTGCCTCGCGTGGCATGACAACCCTGACCGTGATACGAGGATTCGTGACATCTCGCAGAGCGTAGGTTCTGGTCCCACCACCCGGTGGAAGAAGATACATGTCCTCAAGCCCCTGTGCGATCAGTCCAGCGTCTTCTTGAAGAAGACCGAAACGAAGCTGATCCCGTTTCGATGCCGCTCCCTGCAACTCGGAGACCAAGGGCAGGAGGAGATGGCCTTCGCCAAGAAGCACGAACGCTTCAGCCATCTGATCGGCCGCGTGATCGCACTCAATGCGCTCGACGAGGTCCTGATCTCTGCCCGGATCCTGATGCTGATCTTCCAATACACGCAGCTGACGTGCGACAACCTCTGCTCTAAACCCTGTTTCGCCACTTCCGTAGAACGGTGCGTCGTAGTGGTGTAGACGGTTGTGCATCTCGATCGCCGCCGCTATGTATTCACCACTTCTCCACGCTCGGCTTCCGGTCAGCACCTCGAACTCGATGTCATGGTGCATCTGCTGGATGTACCTAGTCGCTGTGGCAGCTCCCGGAAGTGTTGTGGCCCTGTCAACGTAGGACTTGATCACCTGTTGCATCGTGGCACGTAAGGGAAGCTCCTCACCGGGCCAGCGCCGGCCGTCATAGGCACGCTTCAGCTGTCGGAAGAAGCCGACGACCTCCAGGGCTTGGTGAACCTCTTCGGGCAGCCCAGCATCGTGAGAGTGCATGGTGCTCCGCAGAAAGTTAGGTTTGCAGTTTACGACTGGATCCCATGATTCCGAGGCCTGGTATGCCACAGGACCGCTCTACCAGGAACTCAGCGAACGCGGTTACCGCGGCGCTCCCACCACCGTGCGCCAATACCTGCAGTCCTGGCGCTCGGACGCCATCAAACGACCTCCGGTTCCGTCCGCGCCCACGGTGCGGCAAGCCACCGGTTGGCTGCTGCGCATCCCTGCCACCCTCACTGTTGACGAGCAGCGGCACCTGGACGCACTTGCCACCGCCTGCCCACCCCTGGCCAGGCTCTACGACCACGTCCGCGCCTTCGCCGACATGATGGTCAACCGGCACGGCCATCATCTTGAACGCTGGATGGTCGCAGCTGATGCCGACGAACTGCCCGACCTGCGCTCCTTCATCACGGGCCTGCGCCGCGATCTCGAGGCAGCCCGCGCGGGTCTGACCTTGCCCTACAGCTCTGGCCCGGTCGAGGGGCACGTCAACCGCATCAAGATGCTCAAGCGACAGATGTATGGACGCGCCAACCCCGACCTGCTGCGCAAACGCGTCCTACTCGCCGATTGAGCCCACCCCTTCACGGAATTCGTGCCAGACCCTGAATTCGGCCGTCGTTGACAGGATCTGGTGGGGCGCATTGGACATGTGGGGGACAGGGGACTACGTCGACTTGACGTGCCGCCAGCTTCGGCGAGCTGGATCTTGATTGGCGGAGTGTTGAGTACCTGAACCTGGGCGACGACTTACCCCCTCCACCGTGGCCCACTCCAGCCGCACTCCCCGCAGAGTGTCAGCCGTACCGCCGTAACCTGGCCCGGGTTCGGTCCGCCGCCACCGTGCGACCTTCAGGGGCTGGACACCGTGCGGCTAAGCGAGCGCTTACGAGGCTTCTTGGCGCGCTTGGGCCTGCCGGCGCGCTGCATACCCGGGGCGACAGCGTGCTAAGTCCAATAGCTGTGGCCCTTGGGCGGTCTCGTGCCCTAGCCACTGCGGGCACCGGACTCTGCTTCACACCGACAGTCCGAAGCGCCAGAGATCACGAATGAACATCCAGTAGTCGAGCGAGCGTGGTTACAAAGGGGCTAAGGCGTTCTCGACATCTAAGCCTTCCCGGGGGGCCGATACTGCCTGGTATGGCGGCCAGCTGGAATCTCCTTTGCTTGCGCTGGAGCCTAGCAACTGAATTTCGAGCCGTCAACGAAACGTACAAAGAGGATGTTGTTGTCCTCTTATTAGCATCAATATACTTTCCCGCGCATTCCTGGCTCTGGCTTGACTCCCCCTTTCCTCGCGAATAGCGTGCATGCCTATCAGGACAGGGGTGCATCGCTGCTCGGCTGGATCGAATGGCCGTGCGGGTTGAGAGGAGCCTCAGATGAAGGTCAACGAGCGGGTCGAGCGTGCTTGCCGTGCCTTGCTGGAGGATGTTGAACGCCTTGGCCCTCTATCGCGAGGTCATGTTGTTGAGGTGGCCAGCCGGCGAGACCTGAGCGCTGAGGAAACAGCCCTTCTTCTGGAGCTGTTGCTAAGCGCCGAGGCTCTCGATCGATCGACCCATCTCGTCGCTGAATTGTCCCCCGTTGCTTCTGAGGCTCCGCACGTGCTTGCAGGAGCACCCAATGCTGACGAGACATCGGATATTAAGATTCGGCATGAGATGCCGGGTAAGCTCGGTAAGCATCCGATCATGCGCGCCCACCAAGAAGTCGAGCTCGGACGGCGAATTCAGATGGGGCTCAAGGCTAAGGAGGCCGTCCAGCGTGGTGAGGATTCTGCCGAACTCAGGGCATTAGCTAAGGACGGTGATGTCGCCCGGCAGGTGATGATCGTTAACAACTGCAGGCTTGTATACGACGTGGCCAAGCGCTTTATATCCCAGTCTGGCGATCTGGAACTCGATGACCTTGTACAAGAGGGAATGCGCGGGTTGAATCGTGCGGCGGAGAAGTACGACCCAAGCCTAGGCTACAAGTTCTCCACCTACGCGACGTGGTGGATTAGGCAATCTATCTCACGCGCTATCGCTGACACGGGCACAACGGTACGGCTGCCCGTGCATGTCTGGGAGCAGTGGCGGCAGATCGTCCGCTACCGCGGGGACTTCGAAACCCGAAACGGCCGACTGCCGAGTCTGGTCGAGGTCTCGGAGGCGTTGGGAAAAGATCCGGGCACTGTTAAGGCGATCACCGACTTCGCGTCGCCTCTCGTGCACCTCGACGCAGTGGTGGCCGAAGATCCGGATGGTGCCACTCTCGGTTCGCTCCTTCTGCATCAGCTGGGGCCGTCGGTGGAGCATGAAGTCCTTGACGCAGTGGTATTACGAGCGATCGAAACCCGAGTCGAGGAGATCGCCGCGAACTACGATCGACGATTCATACGGATCCTCGAAGGACGCGCTGGTCTTCATGGTAATGAGCAGATGACTTTGGAGCAGCTCGGCGCGGAGTTCGAGATCACCAGAGAGCGCGTCCGTCAGCTCGAAAAGCGAGTGCTGACGATCATCCGGGAGGACCCCATTCTCACCACCCTCGTCCGTGATTATTTGGAGGACTGCCATGGAGCCGCATGAGGCTGCGGAACGATTCGTCGCCTGGTTGGACGGCCGGGTGACCGCCGAGGGCCGCGGTGATGAGAGGGGCGACCTCGACGCAAACCCAGTCGGCGTCTTCTGGCTTGGCCGCCTTGCTCCCGAAAGCGAAGCTGCCAAGTCAGTAAGGCGTGAGCGCCGAATGGACCCATGCGCGATCGGAATGCGCCTAAGGCCTGAGACAGACGGCATGTGGTCGTTTAGCGCCACTATCAAGGCGGTTGCGTGGAACCAGGTGGCGGAGGATAAGTGGCACAAGACCGATGCGATTCTAGTTAGGGTTCCCGTTCATGTGAGAGCCGGCGATGAGTCCCGAGCCTTCGGAGGCGATGCCATCGCGGATGCTTTCGCGAGTGTCGGGGCACCTGGTCTGGCCGCTCAGCTTCGGGTGACCGATGAGTCGTCATGGCGAGGGGCACCGGAACTTGTCATTGAACTCGTCAACGTCACACCGGAAGACGTACGCAAGCGAGGCGAGCGTCACCTCTTCGAGGTAGAACTAGAGATCACTGGCCTACGCACCATGCCATTCGTACTCGAGTCCCTGCCCGACAGCTTCCGGTACGACCGCGACATGCCAGCTATCGGTATCAACTGCGGTGTCGTCCGGCATCCGGACGGCAGACTCGTGACTACGGACACTGTCGTGGTCGATCGGAAACGCCCGGAGTACAACTTCGACGCCACAGATCCCGACGTTCTCGATCTCACTTTCAACGGCTTAGCGTCCGATCCAGTCAGCCGAATCGGCAAGCTGATCCGAGCGTACCGAGAATGGGGCGAAAGACATTGGTCTGAGGCGCAGCTCCTTGAGCGTGCCCGGAATGATCGATGGCAGCCAGAGATGATGGAGGAGGCGAAGCGAGCCGCAGTCGACTACCGTGAAGAATTAGATCGGCTTGACCGCGGGTTGGCCGCGCTCAAACGCGATCAGCGGCTTCAGCAGGCATTCTCGCTGATGAACATTGCTATGGCCATGGCCTCGCGGGGCAAGTACGACCGATGGCGACCGTTCCAGGTGGGCTTCGTGGTGTCGGTCTTGACTAGCTTCGCGACGGAGAACGGCGACTGGAACCACGTCGAGACTGTCTGGTTCACGACCGGTGGCGGCAAGACCGAGACATATTTGGCGCTGCTGGTCCTCGCCGCATTCTATGACCGCTTGCGTGGCAAGAGGACAGGTATCACCGCATGGAGCCGGTTCCCACTCCGGATGCTCTCGCTCCAGCAGACCCAGCGGTTCGCCGACGCGCTGGGAGCTGCTGAACTGGTTCGCCGTGATCACAAGATCCCTGGGGCGCCAATCTCGCTTGGTTACTTCGTAGGGGCGAACGCCACCCCAAACGAGATACCTCTGGTACCGACGGATATCAACCCCATCGACGTCGAGAAGGAGGACTGGTCGCGATACCTTGTGCTGACGTCGTGTCCGTTCTGTGGTTGGAAGGATGTCTACACCACGCTCTACCGCGGCAACTGGACTCTCCGGCACCTCTGTCAGAACGGTGATTGCCCCAGCAAGGGAGAACCGCTTCCGTTCTATGTCGTCGACCAGGAGATATACCGCTTCCTGCCGACGGTGGTCATTGGAACATTGGACAAGGCCTCCCTTATTGCCATGCAGGCCAACATGCGAGGGTTCTTCAACGGCCCTGCTGGAAAATGTAAGCAGCCGATGCACGGTTATACCTATGCACGACGCAGCACCCGCCCCAGCGGATGCCTAGTCCCTGGCTGCAAAGCGGAAGTAGAGCCGATCAGCGACGCTGATCGCATCCGCTTTGCTCCGTCGTTCCGACTTCAGGACGAATTGCACCTACTCCGTGACTCCTTGGGGGCGGTAGATTCCCATTATGAATCACTCATGGACTCGCTCCAGGAACAACTCGCCGGCACGCGGCCGAAGATCATCGCTTCCTCAGCGACGCTCACTGGGTATGACCGCCAAGTCGACGTCTTGTACCAGCGACCAGGACGAGTGTTCCCGGTACCAGGTCCGTCGGCACGCGAGTCGTTTTGGAGCCGGGAAACCGACCGACTGCTTCGCAGGTTCGTCGCCGTATGGCCCCGTGGGGTGACGCTTGAGTGGGTGAACGACCGTACTTTGACAATCCTTCAGCAATCCGTGCGGCGCCTGCGGACGCAGCCGGACCAGGTATGCGCCGAGGTTGGAGTCAGCCCGGGATTCAAGGATTTCCTGCTGGACCTTTACGGAACAAACGTGATCTACGGCAACACTGTGCGAGATGTCGAGGCCGCGCTGCGTTCAACTGGTACTCAGGTGCCAGTTACTCCGCTGAACGTGGTGTCGCTCACCGGGCAGACGAAGTTCGACGAGGTTCGGGAGGCACTCGAAAGGCTAGAGGATCCCGCAGTTGATTTCGATCAACGAATCCATGTGGTGACGGCGTCCTCGATGATGTCGCACGGCGTCGACGTCGATCGGCTGAACGTCATGACCGTCCTAGGCGTGCCGCTCACCACGGCCGAGTTCATCCAGGCGACAGCACGCGTCGGCCGTGCTCATCCCGGACTGATCTACGTCGTTCACAAGATTGGAAGGGAACGTGACGCCACCGTGTTCTCACATTTCGCGCCCTTCGTACGCCAAGGCGACCGCTTCGTTGAGCCGATCCCGGTCACCCGATCGAGTAGGCGAGTCCTGGAACTAACGACACCCGCAGCTATCGAATCGCGTCGTCTCTTCGTTCATGAGCCGAAATCGCCGGGAAAGCGGCTGACTACCATCGATCTGCTCCGTAAGTATTTCGCCATGGCAGACGTTGGAGCTGAGCAGGAAGCGCGGGCCTGTGCCGCAGCTCTCGGCATTGACGAATCCAAGCACCTGGCTTTTGAGGACATCAAGGACTACCTCGAGGCCTATTTCGATCGACTAGTAGATAGTGGATTCGGCGCGAAATTTCCCAATGAGCTTTTCGATCGCGATCGTAAGCCTATGCTCTCGCTCCGCGATGTCGAAGCTCAGATCCCCATCAGCGATGAGTAACGCGCAGAGGCATAGTATGAGAGACCAGCGTAGCGGAACACAGATCCTCTATGGGTTCTTGCCTGAGCAGACAGGTGACCTGCGTGGTGGTGTCTGGAAGTCAGTCGAGTGGAAGAACCCGATCACCATCGACATCGAGGACCGTCTCATCCGTCAGCGCCTCGTTGAGGAGATGGAAGGCTGGGTAGCTGGTGGGCTCGACCCGAGCGCGGTCAAATCACTACGCTCGGGGACACCTATCGAGGTCGTTAGTGTCAACCGATATCAAGGGGTCCGCGTCGAACGCTTCCCCGAAGTTTGGGTGTGCCGGGAGTGCCGACGTGTCCAGACCGGAAAGCCCAAGAGATGCAGTGCCGGCCACGACAACTGGCAGCAGTTGCACTTCGTGGGATACCACGAGTGCGGCCGTCTGGAGGCTCCGCACATACCGCGGTGCCCCAATCACCATGAGGTTCGGATGCGGCATCAGTCCAGCATCGAGGCTTCCCGCATCGTCTTCGATTGTCCTGAGTGTCAGCGGATTCTTCAGCGCGGGCTCGGTAATCGTCTGTGTCCCTGCGGCAGACAGTACTCGGATCGCCGCAGCGCTAAGCTCCTAACCTACAACGTGCACCGTGCCGCCAGCGTGTACGCTCCGCAAACCTTTGTCCTCATTAATCCTGCTAACAGGGAGCAGATGCGGAGGATAACTGCTGGTGGTGGGCAGCGACGGGCGCTCGCCTGGGTACTCGGTGGCTTTGAAGGAACGCCAGACGTCCAGCGCGCCACCGGCTCATCTTTTGTAGAGGAGATGCTGGCCAAGGGCTTCCCACGTGAACTCGCGGAAAAGCTGGCCGCTACGGCCAAAGAGGCTGGTCAACTCGCAGATGAGGACGACCTCGGGTACCTAGCTGACGCCGCTGGCCCAATGATCGACGCAGCTGAACGGGACGCAGTTGACATCGCTCTCGCGACGAGTGAGTCTCGGATCAGAATCCCGGAGCTCATCACTGAAAATATCACTAGCGAGGCGCGAACTGTCTACGAGAGAGATTATCCGGCCGCTGTGCTCCGCGCCGGATCCTCTAACGTTGATCTTGTCGACCGGTTTCCAGTACTTAAGGCGGTCTATGGATTCACTCGCGGCGGGCTGAACCCCGGTGACGCCAGGCTGAGCCGCTTCCATGGAAAGGGCAACAGCTATCGGGTCTACGCTGATCTACAACAGGCTGAAGCTCTGATGGTCCAGCTCGACCCTATGCGGATCTATGAGTGGTTGGTTCATAGAGGGCACCGTCTTCCCCTGGCTACAAACGAGCGAGACGCGCGTGCGGCCATCGCGGCTCGAGTGGACATCCCAAACCGGTTCACCGAGCCTGGGCAGAGCCAGGCCCTCGGTGAAGATCTCTTAACGCTCACTCACTCATACGCTCACCGGGCCATTCGCCAACTAGCAGTCTTCGCCGGCGTCGATCGCGAAGGGCTTGGCGAGTACCTTGTACCCCGGCACTGCACCTTCTTCATCTTCGCCGCTACCCGTGGTGACTTCGTACTTGGCGGACTCCAGGCCGTCTTTGAAAACGATTTAGATAAATTCCTTAACACGCTAGTCGCAGCCGAGTCTCGTTGTGCTCTCGACCCCGCTTGCGGCCGCAATGGGGGTGCCTGCCATGCGTGCTTGCACCTCGGAGAGCCAACATGCGGTTATTTCAATCGATATCTCGACAGGAGGCTCCTTTTTGGACCTCATGGCTACTTGGCTGCCATGCGACTCCCTGGAGCCTCGCCTCGGGATGACGTGTAGCCGCCTCTCTTGAGTTGGGTGTCAATCGATGGAGAACAGGGTGGTGGGCTCTTGGGGCCCATCGGTTAGGAGAGACTCGGGTACAGGTTGGTGCCTAGTGATCGCCGCGATGGCAAGGCGGACGCGGTCTTCGTGTACGTCCTGCGGCTGGGGGTGAGGCGCTAGCTTCTTGGCCCAGCTGCGGCCGGGATGGAGGGTATCCCAGGGAGAGCGGGCTTGGTCGTAGCGGCCCTTGCCAGGGTCATTGTTTCCAAATCCATCCAGCACCTTGTTCCAGACGGGCGTATATCGCTGAAGAAGCCCATACTCGCCGAGAGGGATCCATATGTCACGTACACGCAGATAGCGAACGCGAAAATCGCTGGCCTTGAGTGTGCTCTGAGCGGCTTCGATCGAACGCAGGTGCTTGCCGATTCTAAGGTGCAAGGTCTTGTCCTTGGCGCCCTGCACGTTGCCGTGACGACTCCCACTTGCTGCGGCCTTGCCGACGTAGATGGGTATGGCTCCTGGACCTACGTCCAAGCTGTCGGGTCCTGCTTGCCGCCGGCAGACTTCCGCGAGCGGCGCATAGAGATCGAAATCCCCCACGTAGTACAAGGCGTAGAGGCCGGGCCCGAAGAAGGTTGGAGGAGGCAGTCGATGGACAGGTTGACGCTCAAGCGCGTCCGCGACTCCTCGGGCGAGATTCTCCTCGTCAAGGGGGTTGTAGGGTTCGTTGCCTCTGTAAACGCTCGCCATGATCCAAGGCTATGTTGTTCGCGATCATGGCGGACATAACGATCTGGGTCATCATGTGGATCACGATCGGAGAGCTTGTCGAGTGCTCTCTATGCACTGCGTTCACCGCCAAGGAACATCCCCAAGCTGGGCGATCCGGGTGCTGATGTGCCTCCGCGCTTCTTCGATCAGCTTGTCGCGGTCGTGGGTGCTGTCGCCATAGGAGCGGTTGCGACCCTGATGCACGGTGTCCCATTTGCTTCGGGCGCTCTGCCGTGTCGACGATCCTTGTTCGTTACTGCCGAAGCCGCGCAGGATCGCGTTCCATACGGGCTGGTAGTTGACGCGCAGGCCATTCTCGCCAAGATCGGCGTGGACGTCGGGCATGCGCAGGAGGCGTACGGCGAACTCCGTTAGGCGGAGCCCCCCGCCCTCGATGGAGCGCGCATGCCCCCGGACTCGGGACCAGAGTGGGGTCCTGCCACTGATCGCGACACCCGTCGCGCTGTTGTGTGATAACGACTGCCCGACGTAGACCGGGATGTCGTGCGGGACGAGTGGTGCGTAAAGGGACTCGGCCTCACTTGCGTAGTAGATCGCGTAGAGGCCCGAGCCATCGAACCGCGGGGTCTCCGGCACCAAGGGGATCAACGGCTGAGCCTCGAGCTCTCGGCAGATGACAGAGGTGATGTTCCTGGTGTCTAGCGGATCGTAGAACTGGGGGGCGTAGTCCGGCACTCGTGACAGGCTACTGGCGAAATCGGGTCAGGTGGGCTGCTCTAGCGGTCGTTCTCCCATGGGTCTTCGAACAAGTCGAACAATCTTTCCGGAAAGAGCTTGAAGATCAATAACTCCGCGGTATGCTTTCATGGTGCTTGAACAGGGAGAAGGGCAAGTCCGGGATCGTTCCGCCGTAGAGCTGTTCGCCGGCGGGGGTGGACTGGCCATGGCGGTCCACCGTGCTGGCTTCCGGCCACTGCTGTTCAATGAGTTCGCCAAGCGAGCCTGTGAGACCTTGGCGTCTAATGGAGCTGAGCGGGTGCCGGAGGGAGGGGTGCCTTGGATCCCCGAGCCTGGCGAGGCGTGGCCACTGATCGAAGGTGACGTTCGCGGGGTTGATTTTGAGTACCTCGCCGGCAGGGTTGATGTGCTCGCGGGAGGTCCTCCCTGCCAGCCGTTCAGCTTGGGGGGAGTGGCCAAGGGGGATGAGGATGAGCGGAACATGTTCCCGCAGATGTTCCGCGCCATTCGTGAGATGAGGCCCCGGGCGGTTATCTGCGAGAACGTCCGTGGGCTTCTCCGCCCCTCCTTTAAGCCCTACTTCGAGTACATCCTTCGCGAGATGGAGCTCCCCTTCGAGGAGCGTCTTGAGAATGTGACCTGGCAGGAGCATGATGCTGTGCTTCGTGAGCGCATTATGGAGGCGGGAGACGCATCCCGGCGCTATCAGGTAATCGTGACTCCTGTAAACGCTGCCGACTACGGCGTGCCTCAGATCAGGCAACGTATCATCATTGTCGCCTTTCGTGCTGACCTTGGTGTTGATATCGAGAGATTCAAAAGGCTCACCGAGCCGACGTTCTCAGAGGCAGCACTAATTCGTTCCATGATGGAGGGCGATTATTGGGATCGTCACAACGTGCCTGAGCAGGTCAAGAAGCGCGTACTGGAGCGGCTGCCGAACGTGCTTCCGGTGGCTGATGGTAAACGTCCTTGGCGTACGCTTAGAGACGCGATTGCGGGTATCGAAGGTATTGAGGGTTGCGAGAAGCCGCTTCCGCCCGTTCCTGCCGAGTGGCTTGATAGGCAAGAGCACTATCTGGGGGGCTTCAGAGACCATATTGGCTGGCCCGACGCGCGGATCTATCCTGGACACACGCCTAACGAGCTGGATCGCCCCGCGAAGACGGTCAAGGCGGGCGTCCATGGGGTCCCCGGGGGTGAGTCGGTCATGATGCTCGATGATGGTACACATCGTTATATGACCGTCCGGGAGACTGCTCGGGTCATGACCTTTCCTGATGACTGGAAGCTTCAGGGGCCGCGCGGAGAGAAGATGCGGCAGCTCGGCAACGCTGTGCCGGTTTTGCTTGGGGAGGTCTTCGCTGAGGCGGTAGCCGACGCGTTGGACGAGGCTGAGCGCAGGTCATGACCGAAGAGGTCTCCAGTTCGGGTCGGTGGAAGAACAAACTGCCCCCCGAGCGGGCATGGAGAGGGCGCAAGGGCCGCAGCCGAGAGGCGGCCGCAGTGGAGCAGGATCGGGCTGCTGGCGGCCGGCATCGTCGAATGGTCGCCCTCGGCGACGGACGTTATGCGTGTGCATCCATCTACCTGAAGCTTCTTCCGAAGACTCGACGTATCCGCGCTTATCTCCGCTGGTCGGATCGGGGGCGTTCTCCAGCGCGGTATGTCGGCGAGGTTGACCACGAGACGCGAGAGGAGAATCTCGCCCAAGGGTGGCGGATGGCAATGGAACGGGGTCTTCTCGTTGAGACACCACCTCCTCCAGAAGAGCAGGCCCAGGAGCCCGCTTCATGGGCTTCCACCCCCGCTGTCCGCGCCGTAATGCGCGGGAACCGGAGTCGTGACACTCGTCCGGAACTCGCACTCCGCTCGGCAGTGCATGCTCTTGGCCTCAGGTATCGAGTTGGTATTCGCCCACTTCCCGTAGTAAGGAGGACTGCTGATCTTGTGTTCACACGAGACAAGGTCGCGGTATTCCTCGATGGCTGCTACTGGCACGGCTGTGATAAGCACTACCGGCCAGCACGCAAGAACTCGGAGTTTTGGACGGCCAAGATAGCGGCAAACCAGAGTAGAGACCGTGAGACCGATCGCCTTCTACAGGAAGCTGGCTGGGACAGCGTCCGCGTGTGGGAGCATGAGCGCCCTGACGTTGCCGCCGCTCAGATCGCCGAGCTGTTGGAGCGAAAGCGCCCTAGGACATGACAGAGAGAGGCTTTCATCTCGTTGCGCTGGATTAGGGCGAACCTGGCTGGACCCTCCACATTCTGAGGACGGTGTGCCGAACTTCGAGACTAGCCACGCGTCCGAGGAGAACGTGCCGCCGCTTCTCACCGGGGTCAAGTTCCTGCCCTTGGGGGCTGGCGATCACCAAGATCGGTTGGGGTTCCGTCCCATCGACGACGGCGTTGATGCCGGCCCACACTAGATCCCGAAGCGTCTTCGGCGGTCCCCATATCATGAGGCGTTTGTCCTGGCCGCTCAGGATATGGCAGCGAAGAGGCTTCTCACGGATTGAGTTCTCGACAGCCGACCATTCCGCGCCCATAACCTGCTTGGATATCTGGTCCGGGCTGGGAAGTCTGATGCTGACGAGATTGGAGAGGTTGCCGATGCCGCTACGGGCTCGGGCGTACTCCTTCATGGGTACGTCCTTCAGCCAATAACGGATCTTGTCGCGGTGCAGGTAGCGCGATAGCTCACCGCCGATCTTCGGTTCGTCCAGCCATCGGTTGTACTGGCTGGTGCGCTGCCGGTCAGTCATGCCGTCCCAGTCGAGCTCGGCGGCCTGCCGGTACACCTCGATGATGACGGAGCGGCGTAGGTCTTCGGGAAGCTGGCTCATGGTCAGTTGAACGCCTCAGGGTGGGGGAACTGGAGACGGGCTTCGTCGAGGGCGGTCTCCAAACTGGCCGCGTCCTTGATCCATTCTCGCATGAGGCTTTCGGCTCGTTGGTCGCTGAACTCGAATGTAGTGCCGTGTTCGGCCAGCCGGAGGGTTTCGATCTCGTCGGCGGCTATGCGCTGGCTCATGTTCAAGATCGCAGCAACGCGGCGGATGTCGCTGACGAAGTCGAGAACTTCGACGTATTTCTTGCCGGGCCGGAGACGGAGGCCACGACCAAGCTGCTGGACAAAGATTCGGCGACTGTGCGTGACGCGTGCGAAGCACAAGATGTTGACATCGGGGATGTCGACGCCCTCGTTGAGAATGTCCACAGCCGTGATAATCGGAACATCGCCGTTGCGGAAGCGCATGAGACGCAGCTGACGCTCGCGTCGGTCCAGGCGTGCGTGGACGGCTTCCGCGCCCTTCCACTGGGGAACGTGGTTCAGCATCTCGGCCAGGCGTTCAGCGTGCTCGATAGTCCGGCAGAAGACGACGGCTCGCGGGTCCGGTGTTTGGCCCCATACATTGATTAGGCGGTCGCGGATAGCCTCATCCCGCTCGGGCAGGAACAGCTTGGCATTGAGATCCTTGATCGTGTAGCTGTGCTCACTAGCATCCTCCACGAAGTCCCAGTCGATGTTGTCCGCGTAGAGCCGGTAGTGGACCTCGGCGAGGTAACCGAGGTTCATGCCGTCCTCGATGCCGAGGCAGAAGCTCGGCTCGCCGAACGCCTCGCGGATGTCAAACCGGTCGCCTCTCCAAGGGGTGGCAGTCACACCGAACTGTTGGCTTGCCGAGAGGATTTCAAGGAGTTCGGATAGCTGCCCGTCCTCTCCGACGTGGTGGGCTTCGTCGATCATGACGAGTTCGGGGCGGTATCCCTTCTTGGCGAAGTTGAGCGCACTCGCGACGGTCGCGCAGGTCACGCCGCGAAGATCGTCGGGTTTGGTGTCGCCGGTCAGGAGCTGCGTCCGGACGATCTTCGGCAACTGTGCCCACAGCGCACGTTCGAGTTGTTCGACGAGGTCCTTGGTGGGTGCGACCACGAGGATCTTGGCGTTCGGCGCGCGGTGCAGGTGCCTAGCGATGACCTCACCACCGACCACGGTCTTGCCGAGGCCCGTCGCGAGGATCAAGAGGGCTCGCCCAGAGCTGTCGAGGTCCTCAACGACGTTCTCGAAAGCCTTGATTTGGTACGGACGCAGTATCCGGGCTGGTAGTCGCGGGGTGCTGTATCGGTCGTCGCCGTAGAGATCGAGGAGTTCCTTGCCGGACCATAGCTCGACGCGGATGCCTACAGCCGCGAGTTCGTCCCGCCGCTTTCGCGTCTGCGGGCCGTAGTGGGCATTCGTCACGACGACCGCGTGGTCGGCTGCGTAGAAGGCTTTGGCGTTGATGACCTCGTCGATGGCGGAGGCCGGCACAGTGCCGCTGTCCTTCCACTTGGCCTGGAACACCCATCGTTGCCCGCCGCGAATGGCCAGCAGGTCGCCACCCTGGTCGTATGATCCATCGATGTTGATCACATCGATGAAGCCGAGGTGCCAGGCGAGCCTCTCCACCTGTCGGGTGAATCCAGCTGGGCCAAGCGCTCGGAGGAACGCCGGGTCCACGAAGGCGGCGTTCATCATTCCCCCATCCGAACGATGATGTCGTCGAGCGTGTCGATCGCGAGTCTCGTCATCGCGAGCTCTCGTCGGCTCTTGAAGCTGTGATCTGACAGAAATCCGCCGATCGTCTCCAGAAGGCGTGCTACGTGTCCGACTTGCCTATCGCGCGCTTCAGCGGCGGTCCAGCTGGCCCATGCCGAGGCGAACACTTTGCCGTCCATGAACGCCGCTGGAGCACTCCGGATCAGTGCTGCAATGCCTTCGTAGCTTAGGTACGCGCTGAACCGCCCGTCCTGAGTGGCGGCAAGCCAGTCGAGGCGGGGATCCACGCGCGCCGCCTCGCTCTCAGCCTGTAGCTTGCTCTCGTTCGGTAGCCGTCCCCACATGTCCGCAGCGGCCGGGCCGATCACTGGCCCTGCCAGATCACGGATTCTGCGCAGGCATGATTCGGCTCGGTCTCGGAGCGCAGAACTGGTGGTGCGTTGATCGGGGAACTGCCGAGTCACCTCGGCGGCTATGACGGTGAACTTGGTGTCTGTGTCACGGGCAAGGGCGCGAAGGACCTGCGCGACTTCCATGATCGCGTAGTCACGAGGGTCTCGTCCGAACTCGCGGAAGATTTCGTGGTCCCCGAAAACGTAAACTTCCAGGTTTACGCCCGAGGTGACCCGTGCGATAGCGGGCATTGGATCACCACTGGCGTCGGTCACTGGCACGGTGGTCTCGTAGACAGACACGTGGCGCTTGCCCATGCCGAGCGCGATGATCTCGCCATCGAGATCGTGTAGACGT
Organism: Nonomuraea sp. NPDC001636; assembly: GCF_040298265.1. Classification (NCBI taxonomy): domain Bacteria; kingdom Bacillati; phylum Actinomycetota; class Actinomycetes; order Streptosporangiales; family Streptosporangiaceae; genus Nonomuraea; species Nonomuraea sp. NPDC001636. Next base: position 23,465 of record NZ_JBEOZT010000046.1, on the reverse strand, counting down.
CGGCCGTGCTGTCGGTACCGAGCGTAGCGTTCGTCCTCTGTCTCGGCTGGCGGGTCGGGCTCAGGCGAGACCGGAGGCTGCGTTTCCTCGCCATCGGTTGGTGGCTCAGCGGGAGGTAGCGGGTCCAGGCCAGTACGTCCTGAGAGGTCATCGTCACCAGACTGAGGAGGTGAATGTTCTCCACTGGTGGTCTCCCTGTTCTTCGCTTCTTCGTGCGCGAGGACGGCTTGATACCACTTGTCGTCTGGCTGATACTCGGGCAGGCCCCGGTGGAACTGATTACCCCAATCGTGAGCCAGTTTGTGGGTCGCGCTGTTCCCGTTGCCGGGGATCAGGCAGCGGACCCCGGGGTCGTTCTCCTGGAAGGCTTTGAAGAGGATCGCAAGAGGGGAGTCGTTCTCCTGGAATCCGCGCTCCTTGGCCTTCTTCGGGCGCATCGGACCTTCTCCGCGCAAGTAGCGGACCGTCTCATGCCAGTCGCGCGAGGAGCGGTCGAAGTCGGTCTTCTGATAGTTCACTGGCACGTGATCGACGTGAATCTCGCCGACCAGGCGGCCCTGGTTATTAGGGATCTCGATGGGATACTCGGTCAGGGTCTCGCCACTGTCGAGATCGACCCATGTGAACAGTGACTTGTCGCCGGAGAGGATCTTGCGGCCGTGGCGGAGGAAGTCGATGCCGTAGTCGGACTCGTCCAAGTAGCGCTGGACCCCGAGCCAGCCGTGCATTTTGCGCTGGCGGAGCTCAAGCCGATCACTTCCGCACTCAACGCACTTGGCGACGTCGAAGTGATGGTGCCAGTACCCGCAGTCCATACAGGCGTATGCGTCGGTTAGCTTGCGGTTGATCTCTCGAACCGCGCTGATGTCCGTGCCGTGGCGCTTGACCGAGCGGGAGGCGGACCAGACACAAGGGATGTGTGGTCGCACCCGCTTGCCGTTGATATACAGGCTGATCCCTAGGCCGGCTAGGGTGCCGTCGTCAGGAAGCTCGGGCACCGGGCTTCGATCACGCAACAAGTAGGAGTAGACGCGGCCCAGCTGCTGGTGAACTGTTGTGACAGTCTTCGGTCTCTTGAGGGCCTCGAACATGTTCGACTTGAGCTCGCTGACGGTGATCATGGTTCCGTGGAGACCGGGATCGTCCTTCGCCTCTCGGCGCAGGGGCACATGGAAGGACTCCCTATGCTGCAGGCTTCTGAGGTCGATCTCTACGGCAAGCCAGAACATGTCACCGGCGCGGGTCGTCCGGACGGTGGTTTTATTCCCAAGCCGGGCTGTGGCGATGTTGAAGCCCATCCCGAAGAGCCCGAGGCTTCCGTAGCGCGAATTCCCCGAGAAGCCCGCGCGCAACGCGTTCTCCAGCGTCGATTTGCTCATGCCGCGGCCGTTATCGAAGACGCACACCTGAGCGTCCTCTGGCGCACTGGTGGCCTTCGGCAAGGTGATATGTATTGTCGGCGGCTCGGCAGGATCCCTGTCGGGGTCGGAGTGGAACTCGTCGAAGGAGTTGTCGACCAACTCGGCGAGGCACTGCCACGGCTGATAGGGGATGTCACCCAAGACCTCGAGCAGACGCGGTGACGGGGTTAGATCTAGCTCGTCGGATCGGTCCTCGACTTCGGGCCCCTCGTCGTGCTGACCGATGGTCAAGATATCCTCCAGGTGCTCGCTGGTGTGCTCACGGCGTCCGTGTGTCAAGTGAACACCAACGGACTGACATCTCGGGCGTTCATTCGACGCCGCGATCCACCGGCGGTCCGAAATGCCCGCCTGACGTTTCGCCTTTGGAGAGCGGTATTCGTCGCGGGGGACTTCGCCGCTCTGCTGCAGGTGGCCCGTCGCCCAGCTCGACGGCCCCATCTCGCTCGCATGCCAGCACGCCCGAACACGCTAGTGCCCACACGCAGGAGTGGATCAGAGCTCATGCCGATTGACCCTGCTGCGCTACCCGTTGATCGTTTCCGGTCACGGCACTGGTGAGAATTTGTCAGGCCACCGCGTGCGGGGATGTAGTCAAGGTGCCGGTGCCATGCCCCAGGACGACGCTCATAGCGCCACGATGCATCGCCCAGTGCGCAGTGATCCACTTCTGGTGAGCCTTGGTGAGGGGAGCGGTAAGCGGCCGGCCGTGCAGCTTGTCGTAGTCGGGGTAGGTACGCGTGCTGGGCGCGATGTCCAGAGTCATCGTGTTCGGGTCGATGGCGATCAGTCCGAGGTCGAATAAGCGGTGGACATCGCGGCGCAGCAGCAGCCCGCCGTGGGTGTGGTGCTTGCCGTTTTCGGCGTAGCTGTACAGGTGTGCCGCTTCCAGGGCTGCTGCGGGCACGGGGCCGAGGAAGGCGCATACCTCGCCGAACTGCTCCAGCAAGCTGGCGCGGAAGGCGGCCTGGCCGTTGCGGACGCGGACCGTCCTGGTCTTGTGCCCGCCAGCGATGACCTTGCGCGTGTTGTCCGCGACGTCCAGGGGGGTGGCGTTCTTCCCGGTCTCCACCCGGGTGCGGAAAGCGTCCCAGCGCAGACGCCGCAAAGCATTCTGCGACCTGGGTTCCTCGCACAGGGCGCGTAGCTCCGGCGCGGAGACGTGACCGCAGAGATCGATCCAGCCGGCTTCATAGCGGGCGCGGTAGGTTGTCACCCGCACCGTCTCAACGTGCGGGGTGTCGAATTCCGCCTTGCACTGATCGGTCCAGCACCGGTACTTCGGTGTCTTCCTCTTGCGTTCGGCGATGTCCGCCTTTCGGCATGTGGGGCACGAGCTGAGGTCTTTGGTGCTGGTGCCAGTCGCGATGTCCTCGATTACGGACAGGCCTAGCAGGGTGTCCCCGTCCCATAGCACGATCGTGTCCCCGACCTGAACGTGGGACGCGTTGGGAACCCTGCTGTCCCAGCTGTAGTGGGTGGAGGGGTTGTCGTCATATCCCTCGCCCACGCGCTTGGCTTCCGCGCCCAGGTACATCAACCACGCAGTCACGTGACTCCTCCATTGCCCGCTATCCGTCCCACATCCGCCGGCCGCACACACTCCGTAGCCTCGGGAAGGGCTCACCTGATTACGTGGCGGCGGGCGCTGTATGCTCGATGGCAAGTGGACCCGTACCGCAGGGCCGCCAGGCCCGAGGAACGGAAGCCACGCGGCAGTATTCTCGACACCTGCGCCGCTGGTCCGGGCACAGAGCTGCTAGGACCGATCATCGGAAGCACGTGGGAACCTTGTCTTCTCTGCCTGAGTAATGATCCTGCTCGTTCTTTCTAGTTCGTAGGCAGGTCCGACGAGGGCGTTTTGACCTCAACACTGAACCTAACAGAGCTTTTGTCAGCCAGACAAGTATTCCATTACCGCTGCGGTCGCAACGTTCATCATTTGTCGAGACCTTACTGGGCCTATCCATTTTGCTTGCTGAAAATCACTTTCCGATGCGGCAAGGATCTTTCCAACGGTGTCAAATCCAAGCTGCTCCAGTCGGCTCTTTGCGAACGCGGTCAAGTCAAGCATGTCTACCGATCGACCGAGCTGTGACTTGATGAACTCACGCCTTTCTTCGTCCATCTTGTCGATATCAAGCCGGGCAATACCTTCGTAGAGTTCGTGGTTGGCCCCAAACTCCACCATACGTTTAATTGAGATAGCGCGTCGCAACCATGTTGTTGCGGACACGGGATCGGCCTCCGGTCCCGTCCTCGCGCCAATATTGAGCATGTACCGCGTGCCGATTAGCCCGCGAGTAGCCACGAGCCCACTGCCAGCTTCATGCAAGATACCGCTATAGCACAACAGGCGGAGAGCCTCCTTTACGGGAGCTGGCGCGTCTCGATGAATCCAAATGAATACGCGCTTGTCTGGATCCCCGTTGTCGCCGACTCTCTTCCGTAGCATCGGGATAACGTGCCTTTGTAGGAACTGCTGCCCCCAGTCGATCACAGCGCGATGACCTACGTAACGGTCTCCAAGGGCCGAATGCTCGCCCCAGATAGTGTCCCGATAATACTCTCTCAGTGTTCGCTGTGCATTACTGGCATTGAGGGGAGACGCCGACGAAACGGTCTTTAGTAGAGTGCGGGGATTGCCGCTAGCTGCGAAGGCCAGAGCGTCGAAGATTTCTCCATGGCGAGAAATTTGGGATTCGAGAGTGGAATCTTGGCGCAATACGATTTCACGCATCGCCTCAAGGTAGCCCCTATCTAGGATGTCTCGATTGACATTGATAAGCTCGGCGTCATGGCTGATCTGAAATGACTCGCCGAAATAGGTTACCCCTGGGTAAACTGCGGCCTTTACTGAGAGATAAGGGCTTCGCAGATCGCGCATAATTGTGAAGAACTGGCGCTGCTGCTCCGGAATAAATACATGAGCAGCTTCATCCACTAGAAGCACTACCCGCCGCACTTGAGTCTGCGCACAGAGATCCTCAATCGCATCCTTGATGACCTCAGGGTCTATTCCGGAGTCAACATTGGACGACAACGACTCGTTCTTCCAAGCGTCCTCCAGGCGACTCCGGAGTTCATGAAGGCGAAGCTCTGTTCTCTTGTCGTTAACGTCGCTCGACAGCGTGGCGAAGATGGTGCTGTTATCCCGAAGCATACCCTTCTTGCGTGCTTCCCGAATTATCCGTTCGCAAATTTTGGCAAGCATCCAATGCTTAAATCGCTCCGGGTCGGCAGTCTGAAGGAGCCCGGCCTTGTTGAATGTTGTATATACAGCTAGCGTCTTAGATGCTCCAAAATCCTCATCTAGTTCCTTTTGGGCAACCTTTAGAAGGAAGGACTTGCCCACGCCTCTTGCACCCTGCAAGACTACAGTTTTCTTGCTTTTTAGCGCATTAATTGTGCGTCGATCGAATTCAGTTTCTACGAAATAGTCGCCGACTTCGTCGAGCGTGAGATCCTCTGTCCGAAAATTCAGTTCGCTCATGATTCAGCAGCGCCTTCCTCTAGAGGCAATCCCAGTAGCCTTCGAATCGAAACACGGTTCGAAAAGTGATCCTCAAGTGAGGCTTCGATAGCTTGGCGTTGAATACTGCTCAAATCCTTAAAATAGCGAACCATAAAACAGTAAATTACGGACTCAAGCGCTGTCGCCGCTACGGAAAGCCATTCTTGTACAGTCTGCTCCCTAAGGGAGATGGTCGTGGGAAGCATCTGAGCTGTCGAGACGCTGCCATGAATATATTCCGAGCATCGGCGGTATGCTCCTTTGAGTGAACCAATCATGTCGCTTTGATCGGCGATAGCCTCCACGCAGAACTCTCTAAGGAATGGGGTGGAATAAATCCCATCATCCAGCGATGTTATTGACGACCAGCTAATATCTAGTCGACCACTAACCCATTGTCGGCGCTTAAATTCCAATGCGCTAAGATATGCCGTGCCAACTGTTACTTCGAGAAATGACCTCAAGCCTGAGAATGCTTGGCGGTATAGCCCACTCATGGCGGCATAAAAAGCGAGCCCGAAGTCCTGGTGAGCAGATCGTAATTGCTGTGATTCCGGATAAGCTTCGAGAACCTTTAGCCAGGAATTTAGATCGGCCTCTAGGTGCAGAACTCTATTTATCTCTAATTCTGCTTCATTAGTGGCCTGCCTGATGTGTGCCATGCATGCTTTATGCAGCCCTAGCAGCATTTCTTCTACGCCATGCGCACTCGCGACCGGTCGGCCTCTCACGCCTGCAAAGTTAGCACATTCGGGCTTCTTGTCTCCATGCTTTGGAACGTTCCGAACTTGACTGCCATTTTGGGCGTAATGCCCCTAATGGTGCCTCGTGAGTCAATTGTGCGACCAGCAAGCATGTTTGGCTGAAGCCATCATGAACATGGCCGGCGCTCTCACGGTGTCAGTTCGTAGCGAATGCACATAGCGTGGGCGGCGCTGGCCGCGACCGGCCGAAGAGCCGCAGCGCGGCCAGCGGCCGCCCGACACGCGGCAGGCCGCCACAGGCGGACTGCCCTTGATCACGTGTAGATAAGTTGCTTTCTGATCTTGCTGTCTGTCTGTCGCTGGTCGTCTGGCGAGCTGCTCAGCTCGCTTGTGAGTAGACCTCGGCGTTGCCCCAGACACGCTCGAAGCTGGCCAGGTAGGTTGCCGCCGCTGCTTCTTGCTCCATGGCACGGAGATGCATGACAGGAGCTTGAGCTGCGGGTGTGCCGTAGGCGTGGCAGTTGACCAGTAGGTCGGTGTCGGCTCGGTAGATCGAGTTGTAGAGGACCGTTCGGTGGAGGCGAATTTCCGCGTTCTCGATGTCAGCTAGTGGCCGGTAGAGGGTCAGTGCGTTCTGTACGCGAGAGGCCATGACGTCGGCGCCGATGGTCTCGTCGATCCCGCGTGCAGCTACGGAGGGGGCGTCAGGATCGCCGACCAGGACGCGCACCCTTACGCCTGTCCGTGCCTTTTGGGCCAGGAGGCGGATGAGGCCGGCGTCCTCGGCGAGGAAGAGACCGCTGTAGGTGAGGATGCCGATCTCCCCGGTGGCTGACTGGAATAGGTGGCGCCATGTGGCTCGGGGGACTGCCCAGCGGTGTGGGTAGATGGCCAGGACTTCGTCGTTCAGGGGGCGTTGCTGCTGAGCGATGTCGGGCCAGAGTTCGGCTTCTTCGACCTGGAGGAGATCGGCGATGCCCCAGCGGTGGCGCGGGTAGGGGATGCGGCCCTTGAGCCACCTGTGCACGGTCTTCGGGTCTACGGCGAGGTGTGCGGCGACGTCCGCGGGCTGGAGGCGGGCGGTGTTGAGGGCGTGGCGAAGGTTGTCGTTCATGCGCACCTCTCGCGTGACCAGGGGCTATGCCTGGACGCTAACACGAGACGTCCCTAGACGTCCCTGAGTTGCGGTGTAGAGGTTCCGCTGTGCGGGCGAATCTCGACATACACAGTCCGTAACAGTGAAGGGACGGCTCGTTATGGCGAGCATGAAGGAACGACAGCACGCATACGCGCAGCGCGTGCTCACCGCACTGAGGGACGAGCTTGCGGAGCGGGACGTTCCCGCGGTGCTCGTCGTGGCCGAGGACGGCCGGCCAGGGCTGGACGTGACCGACAGCCGATTCCGGGTCCGGCGCGTCTTCGTCCACCTCGCGTTCTGCTGGTTCTACTGGGGTGACCAAGGGGACGAGCGGGTGACCTGCTTGCGCATGGCCGCGGCCGTCGAGCGAATCACGGAGGCCGCGCAGGAGGGCTGGCACGAGGGGGAGCAGGGCGAACTCGGAATCGACCTGCAGCGGATCGTCGAGGCCTATGGGGCCTGAAGTACGTCGACGGTGAACAAGTGGCTCACTGGTTGGCGGATCTTCACGCAGATCGCTGACCGGTTTCGAGAACGGATCGCGATGAGCATGTACCCAGCGGGTTCGATGATGCCGTCTGAGGCGGCGCTGTGCGCGGAGTTCGGCGTCGCACGCAACACGGTGCGCCGGGCGCTGGCGATGCTGGAGGACGAAGGGCTGATCCTCACCATCCCAGCGAAAGGCCGGCTGGTCCTCGGCGGAGACAAGCCGAAGGAGGAGCCGTACCTGTATCAGGTGATCGCGCGGAAGCTGCGAGGTCAGATCGAGCGCGGGGAGCTGGCGCCCGGTAGCGCCCTGCCGAGCGAGTCGCACTTGCGGCGGGAACACAAGGTGTCGCGGAGCACCGTCCGGCAGGCGCTTGCGGTGCTGGAGCAGGAAGGGCTGATCGTGTCGGAGCATGGGCGAGGGCGGTTCGTGCGCAAGTGAGGACGTCCTGGGACGTCCCGGCGAGTGGTCTGGAGTGTTTCCGGCATCCCGTGCCTATCGTGAACAACGTGGGACAAGCTGAATGGGCTCATGACCTCGCCAAGGACCTGCTGGAGACGACGTTGCCGCGGCGCTGGGCGCACACCCAGGGAGTAGCCGCCCGCGCCGTGTCTCTGGCGCCGATCCTCGGCGACGAGGCCGACACCCTGACCGCCGCCGCCTACCTGCACGACATCGGATACGCCCCTGATCTCGTCTCGACCGGCTTCCACCCCCTTGATGGGGCGCGCTACCTGCGCGACGTCCACCAGGCAGACGACACGCTCTGCCGCCTGGTCGCGCACCACTCCTGCGCCGTCAACGAGGCACGCGAACGGTCTCTCTTCACCGAGCTGACCCAGGAGTTCGATGAGGAGCGGCCGGAGCTGGTCCAGGCGCTGACCTACTGCGACATGACCACAGGGCCGTCCGGACAGCATCTCGACGTCACGGAACGTCTGGCCGAGATCCATTCCCGGTACGGCCCCGAACACCTGGTCAGCCGGTCGATCACCACTTCCACGCCGTGCATCCTGTCCGCGGTGCGGGCGGTGCAGGCGGCGCTAGCCGATGTGGGGGAGGGCGGTGCCGGCTAGGTAGTGCTCGATGCGCATCCGCATCGACCGGTCCATCGACAGTTCGGTGATCTGATCGCGGGGCACCCAGCGGACCTCGCGGGACTCGTCGCTCGGTGTCGGCTCGCCGCTGATCGCCCGGCCCGTCAGGACAAGGGAGAACTCCTGGCGGGCCTCGCCGTTGGAGGTGTAGAGGATCACGTGCCGGGGATCGCTGTAGGTTCCGACCAGGCCGGTGATCTCGCAGGTGATCCCGGTTTCTTCGAGGGTCTCCCGGACTGCGGCCTGCGGGATGGACTCGCCCAGGTCGATGGCGCCCCCCGGAACGGCCCAGTTGCCGTTGTCGCTGCGGCGGATCATCAGGATCTCGTCCGCGACGTTGGTGACGATGACGTTCACGGACGGGACCAGGCTGTTGGGGGTCGGCGCGTCGGGGTCGTCGTAGTAGTCGATCCGCTTGGCCACGGCTCAGGACCCTACCGGCCGGGCGCCGTCCCAGACGCGCTCGAAGCTCTCGGCGTACGTGGCGACCATGTCTCCGCCGACGACCTTGCGGAGGTGCAGGACCGGCGCGTTGCCGGCGGGGACGCCGTACACATGGGTGTTGACGAGGAACTGATCGTCAGCTCGATAGATCGAGTTGTACAGCACGGTCGCGTGCAAGCGGAACTCCACGTTCTCTCGTCCCTGAAGGGATCGGTACAGGACCAGTACGTTGCGGATCTTGGCGGCCATGCCGTCGTCGATGCCCTCGTCCCTGCCGCGCTGGGCTACCTCGGCGCAGTCGGGATCGCCGAGCAGGATGCGCACCCGTACGCCGGCGTCGGCCTTCTCGCCGAACATGCGCACTATGCCTGTGTCGTCGGCAAGGAACAAGCCGCTGTAGACGAGCACGCCGATCTCCTCGGACGCGCTTGAGAAGAGCCGTCCCCAAACGTCCCTGGGGACGGCCCAGCGGTGCGGGTAGACGGTGACGATCTCTGACTCCGACGCGGCGGCGACCTGGTCGCGGGTCAGGGCCTCCGGCCAGAGGTAGGTCTCCTCGGCATCGAGGTAGGAAGCCACCGCAAATCGATGTTTTCGGTACGGCGCGCGCCCCTTGGTGATCCACCGTTCGACCGTCTTGGGGTCGACCTGGATGGCATTGGCCAGGTCGGTGATGCTCACGCCCTTCTGCAGAAGGGCGGCACGTAGCCGTTCGTTCGCCATATCACCTGCTCCGGGGACGTCCGGGGACCTGCACATCGTAGGCCGGACGTCTTGAACATGTCCCGTCGTGTAGTGATCTCGTCCTCACTCTCCGTCGCAATCTTGGTGTCACAAGGCAACGCCAGACCGACCGAAAGGAGACGTGATCACCATGAACCACGACATCTACCCGGACCCCACCTGCCATTGCGGGGCACTCATCGCCAGGGGGCAGGAGAGCTGCCGCAAGTGCCGGGCCCGTGAGCGCTGGCTCAAGAAGCAGGCCGCCAAGAACCGGGGCGGCAGGCGGAGCGGCGAGGTCCGGCGTCCCCCGCGCGCTCCTCGCGGCCTGGCCGCCATGGGGGTGAGCTGGACGTGATCCCGCTGATCCTCGCCGGAGTTCTCGGCATCGCACTGCTCGTCGGATACGTCATGGTCCTCGTCGGCATCCGCCGAGAGGACAAGGCCCTGAGCCTGCGGCAGCACCCGAACGGAGCGTCCGCGTCGCTGGCGCGGAAGGTTACCGGCTGCTACGCCCGGAGCGGCGTGCAGTGGACGTAGCCAGCTGCTCCTCGACCCTCGCGAGGCGCTCCGACAGATCCCGGACCGTACTGCGCAGCTCGTTCACTTCGCTCGCCAAGTCGCCGGCCGCAGGGACTTCGCCGGCCTCCCGTACGAACACGCCCTTGCCCTGCTGGCCGATCACCAGGCCCTCGTTGCGCAGGATGCCAACCGCCATCTTCACCACGGACAGCGAGGCGTCGTACTGCTCGGCGAGCTGGGCGGTGGAAGGCAAAGGCGTTCCGGGCGCGAGAGAGCCGCCGCTGATCTTCGCTCGGAGATCGTCGGCGATCTGGAGGTAGCCGGGGCGCCCGGTGTTCTTGACCATCGCAGTCCATCACACCACGAAACGACAACCAAGCCAACCGAGAGGACGTTGACAACCGAGGCAACTAGGTTAACTATGTTGACTACGACGAATAGGAGGTCACTGCCCATGCGTTCCGTTCCGATCCCCGTGGATGTCAGCAAGCTCGCCATCACCTGCGTCAAGGCCGCGCGTCCGCGCGTCCTCAACCGCGACACCGGCGAGATCAAGACCGACAAGAACGGCAACACCGTCTTCGAGGTCACCGTCTCCGTGGAGGACGAGTTCGGCCGGATCGAACTCGTCAAGATCGCCACCACCGGAGAGCCGCCCATCAACGTCGGCGACCAGGTCAACCCGGTCGGACTCCTCGGCTACGTCTGGGAGATCGCCGGCCGGTGGGGCATCAGCTACCGCGCCTCGGCCCTGCTCCCGATCCGGGAGACCGCCGATGCGTGACACGCTCGTCCTGCTCGCAGCCCTGGCCGCTCTCGCGGCCGGGCTGTGGGCCTGGCGCCGCTGGCATCCGGCGTCTTTCTGGGTGGTGCTCGGCTACCCGATCACCGCTCTGTCCGTACGCGCGTCCTGGCGACGCGTCGCCCTCGGCTGCGGGCTGACCAAGAAGCGGCAGCGCTTCTGGTTCACCACCGTCCCTGGCCTGGTCGCCTCCAGCGGCACGGTCAGGGTCAAGCGCCGCTTCCAACGCGTCGCCGTCGACACCAAGCCGTTCATGTGGCTGCCGCTGCCCACCCGGCACGGCTGGCGCGTCACCCTTCACACCCTGGAAGGCCAGACACCCGGCGACTACGCCGACGCCGCCGAACGCCTGGCGCACTCCTGGGGTGTGCATGCCATCCGCGCTTCCTCGCCCCGGCCCGGTCGAGTGGTGCTCATGGCCACCATGCGGGATCCGCTGGTCAAGGTCGATACCTTGCCCGCCTCGACGGAGCTGCTCAAGGTGACGGTCGGTCGGCTGGAGAACGGCAAGCCGTGGACTATCGACTTCCGGACCGTTCCGCACTGGCTCAACGCGGGAGCCACCCAGTCCGGCAAGTCGAACCTCGCCAACGCTTTGATCGTCGGCCTGGCTCCACAACCCGTGGCACTGGTCGGCTTTGACCTGAAAGGCGGGGTCGAGTTCACTCCCTACAGTCCGCGACTGTCCGCGCTGGCCACGTCGCGCGCCGAGTCGGTCACGCTGCTGGATGACCTTGTCGGCCTGATGGTCGATCGGATGGGGCTGTGCCGTCAGGCCGGTGCTCGGAACATCTGGCAGCTCCCGCCCGGCATCCGCCCGATCCCGATCGTGGTCTTGGTCGACGAGCTGGCGGAGCTGTATTTGATGGCCGACAAGTCCGAGAAGGACGAGATCGCCAAGACAGCGACGGCGCTGCTTCGGGTGGCTCAGCTCGGTAGGGCGTTCGGCATCTACCTGTTCTGCTGCGGTCAGAGGATCGGCTCCGACCTCGGGCCTGGCGTCACCGCTCTACGCGCCCAGTGCTCGGGACGGATCTGCCACCGCGTCAACGATCCCGAAACCGCCACCATGACCCTCGGCGACCTCGACCCGGCCGCCCTGGTGTCCGCCCGTGCCATTCCCGCCGAGACACCTGGCGTGGCCATCGTCGCCGGCCAGGACGGTCAGTGGTATCGCGCCCGATCCTTCTACGTCACCGAGCAGGCCGCCGAACACGCCGCTCGTGCTCACGCCGATCTCACTCCGTCCTGGACCGAGATCACCACCCACCTGCCCGAAGCTGTCAACGCCTGATCAGATCGAAGGGAGGGCAACGATGCGACGCCTGGCCCGTTGGCTGCTCGATTCCGGTCCCGTGCTCGTCCTGGCTGTCATCGCCGGTGCCGGATCGTTCACCCACATCCGCGACACCGCGGCCGAGCACGGTCAGACCGGCTGGATGTCCTGGGCCGTCGCCGTCTGCATCGATCTGACCTGCGTCATGGCCGCCCGTGAACGCCAGCACGACAAGAAGACAGGCAGAGCGCGTCGCGGCCTCGCCTCGTGGCCCGTCTTGGTCCTGGTCGGCGGCATCGCGTTGTCCCTGGCGGCCAACCTCGCCCAGGCCGCTCCAACCGTCTGGGGCTGGATCACCGCCGCCGCTCCGGCCGGCGCCTTCCTGCTCGCCGTCTCGATGCTCGAACGCCGCGCCTCGCACACCGCTCCTGAGCCGCACGAGGCAACGACCTCACTCGCCGTGACACCGTCCGCCGTTCCGGAACCTCCACGTACCGACGAAGAGAACCGCCAGGACGGACCCGCACCGGCCCTACTCGACTACGCCCGCCGCATCGCAGACGAGCATCAGGCCCGCCATGGCAAACCCATCACCAGCGATGCCCTACGCACCCATCTCGGTGTGTCTGGCCAACTCGCCTCGGACCTGCTCAACACCCTACGAACCACCTGACCGAAGGGAGATCACCTGATGACCCGCAACCATCGCGCTGACCTTATCGACGGCCTGCTCAACCTGGCCGCCTTCCTGGAGGCTCACCCAGAGGTGCCCGTCTCCTCGAACGTCGTCGTCCATCACTTCCCCGAGCACGACAACGACGCCGACATGTGCGACGAGATCGACCACATCGCCGCCCGCATCGGCTCCCGCATTGAGTTCGACGACTCCCCGTACGGCCACTATGCCACCTCGGTCTGCTTTGGGCCTGTGGAGTACCGGGCCGTGGCGGTTCTGGCTGCCGCGCGAGCCCGCCACGACGCCGAAAGAAGCTACTTCGGCTGCATCAAGCCCGACTCGGCAACCTGACCACAGGAGACGCGATCATGCGCATCCGCATCGACGGCACCCGCGCCGAAGTCATCGACGCTCTGTTCCGCTTACGCCTGCACTTCACCGTCATCGCCGCCTCACGGCTCTACCCCGACCGAGCCAGGCCCGCCCACTGGCGCATCTACCTCACCGCCGCACCACGGCGAGGGAGGTGAACAGACCTTGATCGAACTCATCCACCACCGCTGCTGCACCTGCACCGGAACCGGTCTGGACGACGACCGCAACCGCTGCCGCGACTGCGACGGCACCGGCATCGACAACCACGGCGCGTAACGCGCAGCGCCCCCGGCCTGGCCGCACATCCGCCAAGACGAGTGCCAGGTCGGGGGCCATCCCCTCACCCGAATGAGTGAAAGGAGGCTTCCATCTTGCCTGCACGCACCACCAACCCGCACGCCCTTGCGGGCGTGATCGCCCGACTGAACGCCGAGGACTACGACCGCTGGGCTGCTCAGGTCCGCTCCACAGGCGGCTGCCGACAGCCCATCCACCTGCGGGGCAAGGTCGACCACTACGACCGCGCGACCGGCCGGCTCCTGCACCGCTACACCACCCGAACCGAACCCGACGGCATTCTCCGCCTGCCCTGCAAGACCCGCCGGGCCTCCCGCTGTTCAGCCTGCGCGGAGGTCTACCGCGCCGACACCTACCACCTCATCCGCGCGGGCCTGATCGGCGGCAAGGGCGTCCCGGAAACCGTCACCGCTCACCCCATCCTGTTCGTCACCCTGACCGCACCCACCTTCGGAGCGGTCCACACCCGCCGCGACAAGCACGGCAAGGCCCTGCCCTGCCACGCCCGCCGCAACGGGCGAACCTGTCCGCACGGGCGCGTCCTGTCCTGCATGACCAAGCACAGCCCCGAGGATCCCCACCTCGGCGAACCCCTGTGCCCGGACTGCTACGACTACACCGGCTCCGTCCTGTTCAACGCCCTGGCACCGCTGCTGTGGAAGCGCTTCGCCGACTCCCTGCGCCGCCGCCTGGCGAAACTCGGCGGTCTGACCCTCAAAGAGCTCCGCGAACACCTCACCGTCTCCTTCGCCAAGGTCGCCGAGTACCAACGCCGCGGCGTCGTCCACTTCCACGCCGTCATCCGCCTCGACGGCGCGAGCGGTCCTGCCACCTCACCACCGGCCTGGGCCACGACCGACGTCCTGTCACAGGCGGTACAACATTCCGCCCACGCTGTCAGCGCCGAGACCCCTGCCATCGACAACCAGCCCGCCCGCCTCCTCAAGTGGGGCACTCAAGTCGACACCCGTCCCATCACTCTGGAGGGCGATCTCACCGAGCAAGCCGTCGCCGGCTACATCGCCAAGTACGCCACCAAAGCCGCCGAATGCGTCGGCACTCTCGACCGCCGCATCAACCCCCTCGACAACCTCGACGCCTACAACCTCCGCGACCACCCCAAGCGCCTCATCACCGAATGCCTCCGCCTCGGCAGCATCGACGACCTGGCCGAACTGCGCCTCGCCAACTGGGCCCACATGCTGGGCTTCCGCGGCCACTTTTCCACCCGATCCCGCCGCTACTCCACCACACTCGGCGAACTCCGCGCCGCCCGCGAACACCACGCCCGCGACCACGAGATCACCACCGGCCGCCTGCCCCTGTTCGAAGAGGACACCGTCCTCGTGGTCAGCGAATGGACCTACGCAGGCAAGGGCTACAGCCTCGCCGACCAACTGGTCGCCGCAGCGATATCGGGAACGCCCGTCCCAGACCTCCCGGGCGGTGCCTGATGAGCCGCCGCGACGAACTGCTCACCGTCCCCGAGGTTCTCGCCGAGCTGGGCGGGGTGTCCCGGCGCACCTTCTACCGCTGGCGAGAGCTCGGCCGGGCACCCGTCTGCGTCCAGCTTCCCAACCTCGAACTCCGCGTCTGGCGGAGCGACCTCATGGCCTGGCTCGACTCACGACGGGAGGCTGCATGAACACCACCTACGACGTGAAGTTCAGCCAAGTCCAGCAGCGCTCCAACCGTGGCACCCCGGCGTACGTCGCTCGCTGGCGGGTCGCCGGCAAGGAGAGGTCCAAGAGCTTCCGGACCAAGGGACTCGCCAACGCCTTCATGTCCGACCTCCGGCAAGCGGCGAAGGCGGGGGAGGAATTCGACGTTGCCACCGGTCTGCCGGTCTCGATGCTGGCTCCCGAGTCCTCGGGACCGACGTTCCTGGAGTTCGCCCAGGCGTACGTGCTTCGCCGCTGGAGCACGTCCGCGGCACGAACCAGGGAGACGGACGCGTACGCGCTCCTGTCGCTGGTCCCGGCCTTGGTAGCTGACGCGCCACGCCGTCCCTCGGCAGAAGAGCTACGGGAGGTCCTCCGAGTTCATGCGCTGCTGCCAGAGAAGCGTCGGGCCTCTCTGACCTCGGCGCAAACCGTGACCCTGAACTGGCTGCAAGGAGCCTCACTCCCGATATCGGCTCTCGCGGAGGCACACGTTCTCCGTGCCGCTCTCGACTCCATCTCGGTCACCTTCGCCGGCACCCCGGCGGGCGCGAACACCGTGCGACGCAAGCGGGCCGTACTGCATCACATGCTGGAGCATGCGGTGGAACAGAAGATCTTTAGCAGCAACCCGCTGGACGGAATCAAATGGACCATGCCCAAGGCGGTGACAGCCGTTGACCCACGAACGGTGGTCAACCCGGCCCAAGCGAAGCAGCTCCTCGACGCTGTTTCCAAGGTTGGGCGTAAGCGTGGTCCCCGGCTCAAGGCATTGTTCGCCTGCATCTACTACGCCGCGCTGCGCCCGGAAGAGGCAGCCGACCTCCGGCAGAGGAACTGCACCCTGCCGGAGTCCGGCTGGGGGCTGATCGTCCTGGAGAAGGCGCGCCCCCAGGGAACGAAGCGCTGGACCAATTCGGGCGAGACCCATGAGTCGCGCAGCCTGAAGCACCGCGCGGACAAGGAGACACGAGAGATCCCCATCCCGCCAGCCCTGGTCGCCATGCTCCGTGAGCACATCGCCGCGTACGGCACCGCCGAAGACGGCAGGATCTTCGCCACGGGCACTGGGGGCACCTACTCCAGCTCGGCGCACTCCTACGTCTGGCAGGAAGCCCGCAAGCTTGCCCTGACCCCGGAACAGGCCGCCTCTTCGCTCGCTGCTCGCCCCTACGATCTCCGCCACGCGGCGGTCTCGCTCTGGTTGAACGCCGGCGTCCCGGCCGTCGAGGTCGCCAAGCGGGCCGGCCACAGCGTGGACGTGCTGTTGCGGGTCTACGCGAAATGCATGGACGGCCAACAAGAGCAGATCAACAGCAAAATCAACGATGCCTTGAGCGATTAGCTCGCCCGATCCAACCCCGGCCCCGGTCTTCCGGGGCCGTTTCACGTTGCGTTGCTGGACATGCAGAGCCCTCAACCACGGGTGTCACCGCCTGTCCAGGGGCAGGCATCATGAACTGGGGCTTTTACGAGCCATCTCGGCCCGAGGCCACCCTTATGTTGTCGCCGTTCGCATGAGACCGGCGAGGTGATTCCGCAGTTCGGGGTCGACCGCGTAGATCACCGTGCCTCGCATCCCTCTGGTGAGCAGGACCTTGTACACGTTCCGTACGAGTTGGTCGAAGTCGCTGTCGGGAACGGACTTACGGCTCCTGAAGGCAGGGTCCTTGTTCTCCTCGCGCACAGTGACAAGCCGCCCATCCCGGACGGTGAGGTCGGGTCCGAGGATGACGCCGTTCCAGTCGTACTCGAACCCCTGGGCGGTGTAGACGCAGCCGACCTGCCCGAACCCGTTCGGCTCGCTGGCCCACAACATGCTCGGCGGATAGTCGCCGACAGCGCGGTCCTTCTTGACGTTCCACGGTCGTGCCCAGTCTCCGATGACGACATCGTTGACGAGGGTGTCATCGGGACGGGGGTCGCTCCAAGGCCAGCAGTAGCCTGCGGTCATGCGGGCGGTGCCCGTTTGGGCGCTGAGGAAGGCTTCGAGCTCCTGCGGCGAGTCAGCGAGCAGTACGTCGAAGTCCTGGTCTCCGTCCCACTCCAAGGGACCGCCGTCGGCCAGACCCAGCAGCCGGAGCACCCACTGCTCGTACTTGCGGCTGCCTCCACAGCGGAACTGCTCATCGAGGGAGACGAACCGCACGTCGTAGCCCTTGGCGCGGGCGTAGCTCTCGATGCTGTCCACGGTGCCGAGCTCGCCGGGCCTCACCACCTGGTGCTGGTCGAGGAGGAAGACCGGCACGCGGGCCGCGGACAGCAGCTCGTCGAGCTGGCTGCGCCCCGTCCGCCTTGCGGCCGGCGTAAAACGATTGGTGGACGTCTCGCGGATGCGATGGGCTTCGTCGCAGATCAGCACGTCCATGCCGTTCTGTTCGGCGTCGGTGAAGCTGTTGAAGTACTTGAACAGGTTCTTGATCCGGGTGCTGCCGCGGCCGGGATAGCGGCGCATGGTCTGCGTGAACGACTGCGAGCCGGTGGCGTGCAGGGCCGAGCGTCCTTGCCTGTACAACTCGCCCAGCAGGGACAGCGCGATGACGCTCTTCCCGCTGCCCGGACCGCCGGTGACGATGACGACCTGCTTGGAGTCCGCCCGCCGTGCTCGGTCCACGGCGCCCATGACCAGCTCGTACGCGACTTGCTGCTCGTCGAGCAGCGTGAACTGCTCACGTTCGCGAATCTCCTTGGACGCGTACGTCATGAGCTGCTTGCTCGGGGCGACCGCGCTCTTGAGGAGCCGGTCGGCGGCGTCGGCGCCCGGCTTGTCGGACAGGCGCTCGCTGAGGTACCGGAGGAACTCGCCGCGCCGCTGCTTGGTGAACATGCGGCTGCGCTCGTCCCGGACCTGCTCCGACAGCCCGTCGACGTCCAGGTCCATGGCGTTGTGCAGGTACGCGGCCCCGTGCACGGCGTTCGGCTTGCCGTTGAGCGCTCCAAGGAAGTCGCACATGTACTCGCAGTACCGGCGTACCTGCTCGGCCGGGTGCAGCGTCTCGCCGCCCGGCATGCCTTCCACGATGACCAGGTGCTCGCCCGACTCGGAGGGCTCAGCACGGCTCCACTGCTTGAGCTCGACGACGACGTACGAGTCCTCGCCGGTACGCGGATGCACGCCGGCAAGAACCACATCCACACGTTGGCTGGTCAGGGGGAGCTTGTACTCCACGAGCATCTCGACCCTGTGCAGACCGGCGTCGGCAAGGTCTCGAGCGAGGACCGGCAAGCTGCGCTGCCAGGACTTGAACTCGGAGGGGGAGGGACGGCGTCCTGTGGTCGCCCGCACGTGTTCAGCGATCGCTTCCGCCAGAACGGCCTCGTTCGGGGAGGTGAGCAGGTTGTCGACAGACAGCCGCAGAGCCGTCACGGATTGTCCCCCAGGCAGCACGAATGAACTCGTGCGGGTGGGGGCCTATCCGCTCCGACCGGAGTCGTACGAGTGCGGAAGCCCGTCGGGCCGCATCACATGGTCACCGAAAGCGTAGCGGGGAGGTCGCGCTGGCGGAATCAAAGATGGACCTTTACCTGCTCACAGCCAGGTACGAGGGACTTAGCGTCCGCCCGCACTCGCGGCCCAGTGGTTGAACCGGAAGCGGGCCGACTTGCGTACTCCTGGTCGAAAACGCCAATCGCCATATCGGTACTGCAGGATTCCTTAGACAAATGTCAGGCTGAGGTTAGGCTGATTGGCGGTCCGGACGTGTTCCCCCGAGATGTCGGAAACGCTCATGACCCAGCCGACCGATCTGCCACCGAAGCTGTTCGACGACAAGTACTCCGGTATCAATTCATCATGGATGGATCAGTTCCAGAAGGCGCTCAGCCGTGCCGGAGAGTTGCTCCGTAGGAACGAGCCGCTGGTCAGGCGTGTCATGGAGAAGCTTGAGCTGGACGTCTCGGGGCTGGGCGCCATGCGGGAGGCGGAAGGCTGGATCCACGCCAAAACTCCTGAGCTCCGGCGTCGGAACGACGCGATCCAGGCGGTGGATGAAACCTGGGGACCAAAGGGGGCCGGCGGGCTGCTCGGGTTCGACGAGGAACTACACAAGAAGGTCTCTTACGACCCGGATGCTTATGCGGCGGCGGCCTACCTCAACCTGGCCGCGGATGGTGAGGAAGTCGACGACAAGACGCTTGCCCAGCTGGAGAAGCATGCGGGAGACACGGGATTCGCGCTCAAACTGATGAACGCCATGGGGCCCGAGCGAGTGCGACGACTCCTCGCCAAGACCGACCGACAGGACAAGAAGTCCCAACGCTTGCAAGCGGCTCTGGGCAAGGCGCTGGGGAGTGCCAGCGCACAGCTGAGCACGCAGTGGCGTAACGACCTGATGGCCAATCTCTCGCGCACCACTCAGGCAGGGATCGCCGCGGCGTTGAAACACGGGACCTTCAACAGCTCCTTCCTGCTGGAGGCAGCGAAGAAGCTAGATGACGTCGAGCGAAAGCAGGCGATGCACCACGGCGTCGGACGGCATCCGATGGCGGACGTGATGGAGGCGTTGAGCAAGAACCCGGAGGCGGCTCAAGGCTTCTTCGCCGACGGCGACAGGCTGAAGTACTACACGACCACACTTCCCTTGGGAGATGGTGGCGTGGCAGTGGGCAAGGCGTTGGAAGCAGCCACGATGTCCTTGCGCGATCGCGCGGGATCGGCCGCGCAACCGTCGTCCGGTTACCGATCGGCCGATCTGGCTTCAACCCTCATGCATCTCGAATTCGAGCAGATCAAAGCCGGCAGACCGCAGGAGTCATTCGTCGCTCCCGCCTCCATCGGGCGGATCCTGGCGGCCTACATTCCTGATGTCGACCGCGCCGCGACGGGGCAGTTCGCCAAGCCTGGCGTATATCAGGAAGACCACCCCGGCATGCCCGGGAAGGAGCCATGGGGAGCGAAGTTCGACCGCGAAGAACTGAGCGCGGTGATGAAGGACGTCTTCACCAAGGACGACAAGGCGTTCGGAGTCGTCATGGCCGCCCAGGCGGCCTGGAGCGGTGCCCTGTTCGATCACGGCGCCGCCCGCATCGCGGAGACTGGCAACAAGGGTGCCTTGATCACTGCGGCGACTGAGGCGGGAACGGCTTTCGGGATGCTCGTGCACGCCGCTGGAATCGGGAAAATCGAGGAAGGGCGCGAACTGGATGACACCCAGAAGCGCAACATGAAGATCCTCATGGCGGTCGTCAACACGGGACTGTCCTTCCCGCAGACGGGAACATGGCCGATCACGGCGGGTGTCGTTGGCGCGTGGGGAGGGCTGATCGAGGACAGTGCCCAAGGCACAGCGGAGAAGCAGGCCGTGTCGTCCGCCAACTTCACGTCTCGACAGACTCGTGAACTGGTTCGTCAGCTTGGGGTACAGGCCATGTTCAACCATGGCATGTTCGGCTCTTCGGATCCGCCCGCGAAATCGCACCCCTGGGCCTCATTGACCGATTTAGCGCCCGGGGCGGATCCTCGCAAGGCGTCGAACAATTTCCTCGAGGACGACGGCAAGACACTGAAGACGCTGGGAGAGATGATGAAGTCGGATCAGCGGCCATACAATGCCTATAACGCATGGTTGCGACGCCCGGAGAACAACCCATGGGTAGACGTTGAAGTAGGGCAGAGTCTCGACCAGGCTTTCGACAACGGTTTCCCGGACTTCTAGTCGCATGAGGAAATCTGTCGGGCGAGCGGCTGCCCTGCTGATGTGTGCGCTGACCTTCATAGCGGGGTGCCAGAAAGCTCCTTCTGCAATCGACACGGCTCCACTGCCGTCGGTCGCGTCCTCTCCTTACCTGTGTGGGCATATTCCAGCGACTGCCGCCAAGCTGATGACCGGCGTGAGTGACCCGATCGTGAACGGCTCGCTCAGACCTTGGCAGGGAGGTGAGGGCTGGGGAAACTGCGCGCTATACAGGTCCGGCGGAGAGAGTCGACAGCAAGTACTGCATGTCATCCTCGACTCCGGTGGAGCTCATGGCCAGGTGGATGAATACCTCAAGGACGGAGGGAAGCTGCTTCCTGAGATCGTTCCGGGTGGCTACGGCGCCTACATGGTGGACTCAGATAAGACGAGTCGCGTGGGGGCGATATTGGTCAAGGGGCAAGGCCGCCTGCTGGTCGAGCTCGTGCAGGGGATTCAAGGGCGGGACAACGCCGCCGACATGGTGGCTTTCATGAGGCTGATAGCACCGAGGCTCCTCGTTGGCGACTCGCCGTCCCCCCGTCCGTCTCAGAAAGAGAAGGGATGAAGCGATGCCCGAGATGGTGCCTAATCCCTTACGTGAGGCGCTGCAGAACGCGCTGAAGACGATAGAGCCGTTAATTCACGATATGCAGGTCGCGCTCAACACTCCTGCCAAGAACTTCCACACCGGCAGGATCTGGACAGGGCCGGTCGCCAAGATCTTCGATGGAGAGCTCGATCGGCACAACGGACGGGTCCAGCACGCGGGTGAAACCATCCTGAACGATCTACGCTGGCAGATCACTCGTACCGCGGTTGAGGTCACCGAGCAGCAGGCGCTGGAGATAAGCCGCCGGTACGACCTGTAACTGGCCCGGCGGTGATGCCGGCCTCGGCCTTCTCGCCAGGAACATCTTGGGGCGGCCTCGTCGAGGATCGATGGTGCTGGTCTGGGAGGGCTGCGAGCCGGCTGATCACCATCAACCTCTCATTACCGTTCGGCTGATCTCACCTCGTCCAGCCAGAGCCGGCGTCTGAAGCCGCCTCGCTCGGTGCGCTTGTGCCGTGCGGCCTCCTTGACCTCCTCGTCGGAGTATCCAAGCGCTTCGGTCAACGCCGTCAGAACCTCATAGAGATCGGCGAGCTCTTCCAGGCGATCATGCGGTTCGGCACGGCGCAGCTCCTCGGCCTCCTCAGCGAGCTTGGCCGTCAAGGCGGGCAGCACTTCACACTCGTCAAGCACACGCACCATGGCCTTCCCACCATCGGCCTCGATGACCTGCGGGATCTGATCGCGCACCAGCTTGCCGTAGATGATCCTCTGTTCCTCGCCCAAAATTGTCGCCTCCTTCACCGATACTGCTCACATGGACTTCCGCCGCGGTGTGGTCACCGGTGAAAGCGTATGGCGAGCCATCGTGTTGTACGGCGCCAACTCGGCCACCTACAAGTTCGCCTTCGGCGCGACGCTGCTGGAGATCGCTGCCACCGGCCGTGACCGCGTCACGCTCGAGGAACTGGCACCGCGGTACGCGGAACTCCTGTGTGAAGCTCTTGAGCGTCAGCCCCGACAGGGAACCTCGGCTCGAAGTAAGTTCCTGGACGCCTGTCGCGCCTTCAACGCCGGCGAGCTCGACCGCGACGCGCTTCATCGGCGAACCGTCCAGCTCGGCTTCAACAATGTCATCGACGCGTTCCCCAAGTTGGGTGGCGACCAGGCGCCGGTCAGCTATTACGAGGATCAGCGCAAGAACTCCTCCGCTCCCGGCCTCCTGCTGCGCGACGAATTACTCGAACTCGCTCGATCGGTGCACGCCCAGGACCTGGACGCGGAAACCGCTGCCCGTTGGCGGCTGGTGGAGACGGCGTGGGCCACTGGCATATCCGACGGAGTCCTGGGCCCCTCTCTTGTTTACGACCCTGACAAGCAGGCCCTGGTCCTCCAGTCCAAGCAGCGTCGACGAAGCGTGACCGGGGTGGTCGCCGCTCTCAACGGCTATCAGGATGGCCGCTGCGCCTACTGCAACGAGCTCATGACGCAGAACGTAGGCTCTGGCCCCATTGTCGAGCACGTTCTGCCCTGGAAGCTGCTCACTCGTCTTTGGCGTGGCCCCGACGTCGATGCCATCTGGAATCTCGTCCTGGCCTGCTGGTCCTGCAACAGCGCCAAAGGTGGCCGTGCTCCGCACGAGACGTGGATGCCGTGGCTCGAACAGCGAAACAACGACCTCATCGAATCACGTCATCCGCTTCGCGAAGTGCTCATGGCCCAGACCGGCACAACCGTGGCCGAGCGGCATGACACTCTCAAGCATGCGTACCGAAGGGCGACAGAGCTCCTACCTGCAGTCTGGACGCCGCCTGTGGCTGGCCACCTCGCATAAGCATGGCTGAGGCACACGTCGCAATTCGCTCCTCAACCCTCCGATCCCTCGGCAACTCCAAGCAGCCGGTACTTGTACTCGATGGTTGAGAGCAAAATTTGATCTAGGGACCAGGGGAGGAAGATCGAAGCATTCCCTCCACTCGTAGCGATTTCACCCTGTTCGTCTGACTTGCAGTGAGCCGTTTTCATCCCCGTGCGGTGAGTTGCTGATCACAGCATCATCGCGAGGTTGACGTTCGCCTGATGACATGGCGAAACCCCTGGTAG
>NZ_JBEOZT010000045.1:6280-52102 GCF_040298265.1 Nonomuraea sp. NPDC001636 | reverse complement strand
GCGCGATGGCCGCGCGCCCGATCGCGCGCATGAAGTCCTCGTCGTCACCGGCGAGCCAGACCACCCGCTCGCGCACCGCCCGCCTTGACAGCGCGCCCGCGGGCTCGGCGAGCGCCACCACGACCCGGTCGCGCCCGCCGACCCCGGCCGCGCGCAGCGCCGCCGCGGTGAGCCCGGTCGCGGCGGCGGCGTCCTCGGGGGCGAGCGGGAACACGCTGGACAGGTCGGGCGCGACGAGCAGCAGCCCTTCGGCGGTGCGTGCGGCCGAGGCGAGGTCGTCGCGGGTCAGCCAGCGGGCGGCGGTCAACGGGCCACCTCGTTCATGAACAGCGTCATCGACTCGCAAACCTTCTCGTGGGCCAGCCCGCCGACCTGCGCCTGGATGATCAGGTCCGTGGCGCCGGCCTCGGCGATCCTGGCCAGCGCCTTGCGCGAGCCCTCGACGTCGTCCACCACGACCATGAGGTGCTCGCGCAGGGTGGCCATCGCCTCCTCCGGCGGCATCCCGGCGGCGAGCTGGCCCAGCACGCGGTGGGTGGCGTGCCGGGCGTCGTAGTAGTCGGGCGGGGTGACCAGGTTGACCTGGCGGCGGATGTACCACAGGACGGCGTCGGCGGCGGTGGCGGTGGCCTCGTCCCTGGTGGGGGCGGCGA
Organism: Nonomuraea sp. NPDC001636; assembly: GCF_040298265.1. Lineage (NCBI taxonomy): Bacteria > Bacillati > Actinomycetota > Actinomycetes > Streptosporangiales > Streptosporangiaceae > Nonomuraea > Nonomuraea sp. NPDC001636. The sequence goes on along the minus strand of NZ_JBEOZT010000045.1, from coordinate 51,449 downwards.
ACCAGGGGATCATCAGCGCCACGCGCCGGGAGGCGGGGTCGAAACCGCTCTCGGCCAGGCACTCCCGATATCTGGCGATGTCGGCGGCGACGTCGTCGATGCCCTTGAGCATCGTCATGCCCAGCAGGTTGTAGCCGTGCCGGGCGGCGGCCAGGTAGCCCTCCAGCGAGGTGGAGGCCACCCATACGGGCGGGTGCGGCTCCTGGACCGGACGGGGGTAGACGGCCACGTCGGGGATCTCGAAGAACTCGTTCGACCTGCTGATCGGCTCGCCGTCGGCGCGCCAGATGGCGAGGGTGGCCTCCAGCGAGTCCTCCCAGATCTGCCGCGACTTCTCGAACGGCCGCTGGAAGGCCTGGTACTCCAGGGGGGAGGCGCCGCGTCCGGTGCCGAACTCGACCCGGCCGCCGCTCAGCACGTCGAGGGTGGCGACCCGCTCGGCGGTGCGGATGGGCGACTGGAACGGCAGCAGCACCACGCCGAGCCCGAGGTGGATGCGCTCGGTGCGCTGGGAGATGGCCGCGAGGATCAGGTCGGGGGCGGAGGAGTGGGAGAAGCCCCTGGTGAAGTGGTGCTCGACGAACCAGGCCGTGTCGAACCCCAGCCGATCGCCGAGGACGACCTGCTCGATCACGTTCTGGAACGCCTGTCGTTCGACCCCGCGGGTGCGGCCGCGGACCTCCAGTTCGTACCCCAGGCTGATCCGTAGGGACGTCATCGCGCCTCCGGCGAAAGTAGTGAACCAAGCGCTCGCTTGGTAGAGCGTATCAGGGCCGAACACTTGCGGGAAGGGCGCGCCGCCGATCAGAGTGGTTGCTCGTGAGGCGAAAGCACGCGCTGCGGCGGTCGAAGGACGGCACGTTCCACGACCATGGCGACGACGATCCCTCGCTCCCCGACGCGCGCGGTTACGAGGCCTTCGGCCGGGTCATGGCCGCCCTCGCGACCGAGGCCGACGTCATCGAGTCGTGCCGCGACCTGACGTGGTGGCGCGGCGCCGACCGGAGCTGGCACATCGAGTGGCGCGACGGGCCGTACGCCTCGGAGGTGGCCGCGCTGCTGGCCGGCCAGGTCGGCGACGCCGGCGGCGCGCCGCTCACGGCCGCCGGCCCCGCGGGCGCGGGCTCGGCGGTGCTGGAGGTGCTGGGGGTGCGCTTCGAGCTGCGCGCGATCGACCCCATGGGCCGGGCGCGGGTGCGCGCGCGGCCGGGGTTGTGGCGGCTGGCCGAGGCGCTCGACACCACCCGCCGCACCAACACCCGCCATCCGTGGGAGGAGCTGCTCGGCGGCTGAGCCGCCTCACGCCTCGCCGAAGACGTGCGCGGCCAGGCGGGCGCGGTGCGTCCGCGGCGGGCACAGGAGCTGGGCGTCGGACGTGGCCCGCTTGAGATACCGGTGCGCCGGATGCTCCCAGGTCACCCCGATGCCGCCGTGCACCTGGATGTTCTCGCCCGCCGCCGTCAGGTAGGCCTCCGCGCAGTACGACCCCGCGACGGCCGCGAAGACCTCCGTCTCCGGTTCCGGCGCCGCCGCCGCGGCCCGTGCCGCCGACCGGGCCGACTCCACGAGCAGCAGCACGTCGGCCAGCTTGTGCTTGATCGCCTGGAACGAGCCGATCGGCCGGCCGAACTGCCGCCGCGAGCGCGCGTACTCGGTGGCCATCTCCAGGCAGCGGGCCGCGCCGCCGGTCTGCTCGGCCGCCAGCGCCGCGATCCCGAGGTCGCGTACGCGGGCCCACGACGTCCCCGGGCCCAGCCTTCGTACGGGTGTGCGGTCGAAGGTCAGGGAGACCAGGGGGCGGGTCTCGTCCATGGTCGGGTACGCCGTCCGCCGCGTCGGCTCGGCCTCGACCAGGTGCCCGCCGGTGTAGAGGAGCACGATCTCGCCGTCCAGCGCGTACGGCGCCGAGCCGGAGAGCCGGTCGTCCGCCAGCGTCAGGTCCCCGTCGCCGGGCAGCACGACGGTCGCGGTCGCCGCCCCCGAGGCCAGTTCCGGCAGCAGCCGGGCCCGCGCGTCCTCGTCCCCGTCGGCCAGGAGCGCCCCGACGGCCAGCACGGCCGACTGCAGGAACGGGTGGGGTGACAGCACGCGTCCCAGCTCCTCGGCCACGGCCGCCGCCTCGGCCGGGCCGCAGCCCGCGCCGCCGTACCGCTCGGGCACGAGCAGCCCCGCCACGCCCACGTCCCGCGCGAACGCCTGCCACGTCGCGTCCGGCCGGTCGGCGAGGTAGGCGCGGACGACGGCGCCGAGCTCTTCGGAGAGGGTCACCCGGGCATCGTAAACCAAGCGATTGCTTGCCTTGGATACGGATGACCGAAATTTGCCTTTTGTGGATGGATACATAATCTGGATGTGGTCATCCCTAGACATTTCCGGGGGAGGGATTGACCAGGGAATGAAGATGAACCACACCGCGATCGAGTACGCCGACTTCGCCGAATGCGACCGGCGTCTACGCCGCATGGAACGCCACGTGCTGGCGGCCTTCCTGGCAGGACTGGCCGTCGGCCTCGTCGGCATGTTCACCGCCGGCAAGGGCCCGGAATGGTTCGGCCAGCTCTACGACCCGTACGCCTACCTGACCCTCGCCCTGGTCGTGGGCGCCACCGCGTCGGGGTTCGGCTGGGCGCTGCTGACCACGTTCCTGGCGGCCGTGTCCACCCTGGTCGCGGCCATGGGCGCGGGCGCGCTGCGCGGTGTGGACGGCTTCGACGTCATCGGCGGCGGCGTCGCCGGGCTGAACTGGACGGTCGGCCTGCTCGTCGGCCTCGGCCTGCTCGCCTACGTCACCCGCAGGCGGGACCGCTGGGGCGACCTGGCCGCGGGCGCGATCGGCGCGCTGCTCATCGCCGACGTCGTCGACCGGGCGACCCCCGGCTTCATCGACAGCGAGCAGTCGTTCTGGCCCGGACCCGCCACGGTGGTCGCGCTGCTGGCCGTGGCCCTGGTCGTGGTGCTGCGCAGGAACCGGCGGGCCCGCGTGCGCGCCCTGGCGGTCTCGGCCGTCTTCGCCGGCCTGTTCACCCTCGGCCTGGGCGTCTTCGTGGGCGGCTGGCTGCCCCTGTCGGCCTGAGCCGGCGTACCGGCCGCGAGCCCGGCGATCCGGCCGATCAGGACGCGCGCCCGATTAACGCCGCGCGGCGCGGCTCCCCGAGTCGATAGCCTGTAATCCTTCAGATCCAGGCCCGAGCAAGGAGTAGCCGTGTTGCTGCGCATGTCGTCGTTGTTTCTTCGCACCCTGCGGGACGACCCGGCAGACGCGGAAGTGCCGAGCCACAAGCTCCTCGTCCGCGCCGGCTACGTCCGCCGCGTGGCCCCCGGCATCTACTCGTGGCTGCCCCTCGGCAAGCTGGTGCTGGAGAACGTCACCAGGATCGTCCGCGAGGAGATGAACCGGATGGGCGGCCAGGAGGTGCTCTTCCCCGCCCTGCTGCCCCGCGAGTACTACGAGGCCACCGGCCGCTGGACCGAGTACGGCGACCTGCTGTTCCGGCTCCAGGACCGCAAGGGCACCGACTACCTCCTCGGCCCCACGCACGAGGAGCTCTTCACCGACATGGTCAAGGGCGAGTACTCCTCGTACAAGGACTACCCGGTCACGCTCTACCAGATCCAGACCAAATACCGCGACGAAGCCAGGCCCAGGGCCGGCATCCTGCGCGGCCGCGAGTTCCTCATGAAGGACTCCTACTCCTTCGACCTCGACGACGACGGCCTCAAGCGCTCCTACGAGCAGCACCGCGAGACCTACATCCGCGTGTTCGAGCGGCTCGGCATCGAGTACAAGATCGTGTTCGCCACCTCCGGCGCGATGGGCGGCTCGGCCTCCGAGGAGTTCCTGGCGCCGACCCCCACCGGCGAGGACACGTTCGTGGCCTGCCACTCCTGCGGCTACGCGGCCAACGCCGAGGCCGTCACCACCACCGCGCCGCCCGTCCGCGACCTCGACGGCGCCGCGCCGATGCGGGTCCTCGACACGCCCGACACCCCGACCATCGAGTCCCTGGTGTCCTACGTCAACGAGCGCCACGGCCTGTCCGTCACCGCCGCCGACACGCTGAAGAACGTCGTCGTCAAGGTCACCACCCCCGGCTCCGACAAGGTCGAGACGCTGATCGTCGGCGTGCCCGGCGACCGCGAGGTCGACTTCAAGCGCCTGGAGGCCGCGCTCGCGCCCGGCGAGCCCGCCATCTTCGAGGCCGCCGACTTCGCCGCCCACCCCGGGCTCGTCCGCGGCTACATCGGCCCGCAGATCCTGCGCGAGCTCGGCATCCGCTACCTCGTCGACCCCCGCGTCGTCACCGGCAGCTCCTGGGTCACCGGCGCCAACGAGCCCGGCAAGCACGCCGCCGACGTGGTCGCCGGGCGCGACTTCGTCCCCGACGGCACGATCGAGGCCGCCGAGGTGCGGGCCGGCGACCCCTGCCCCCGCTGCGGCTCCCCGCTGTCCATCGACCGCGGCATCGAGATCGGCCACATCTTCCAGCTCGGCCGCAAGTACGCCGACGCCGCCGGCCTCGACGCCCTCGGCCCCGACGGCAAGCCCGTCCGCATCACCATGGGCTCCTACGGCATCGGCGTCTCGCGGGCCGTGGCCGTCATCGCCGAGCAGGCCCACGACCAGCTCGGCCTGGTGTGGCCGCGCGAGGTCGCGCCCGCCGACGTGCACATCGTCGGCACCGGCAAGGAGAACCAGGTCGAGGCCGCCCTTGAGCTGGCCGGCGAGCTGCAGGCGCAGGGGCTGCGGGTGCTCGTCGACGACCGCGCCCAGGTCTCGCCGGGCGTCAAGTTCAAGGACGCCGAGCTGCTGGGCGTGCCCACGATCGTGGTGATCGGGCGCGGGCTGTCGCAGGGCGTCATCGAGCTGCGCGACCGGGTGACCGGCGTCAAGGAGGAGATCCCCCTCGCCGAGGCCGCCACCCGCATCCTCGCCGCCTGCCGCTGACCCACACCCCGCGGGCCGGCGGTTGCCCAGCCCGCGGGTCGATTCGCTGTCCCGGCTCCCGTGACGGAGCCGGTCTGCTGTCCCGGCTCTCGTGAGGGGGCCTGGCCGCTGCCCGGTCTCGCGATGGGGGCGTGCCGTGGTGCCGGGCCGGGCGTGGTGTCGTCAGCCGCCGGAGCGGGACGGCGCCGGCGTCGCGGGCGGGGTGCTGCCCGGCATGCCGGGGAAGGCCGCGGGCGGTGCCGGCTGGAAGGCGTAGGCGCGGGTCGCCGACTCCTGCATGGCCAGGGCGGCGTACTTGCGTAGCGCCGGGTCCGCGGCGGCGGCCAGCTCCAGATAGGCGGCCGTGACGCCGTTCTCCAGCTGCACGGCCAGGCGCGCGGCCTGCGCGGCGCCCGTGGGCACGTACGGCAGCGCGTAGGAGGGCTCCGACTCGGTCGGGCGGCCCCCGCGGCCGATGATCAGATTGCGGAGCTGGTCGCGGTGGGCCCGGTGGGCATCGTACGCGGCGCCGGTCAGGTCCCGCAGGGAGTCGGTCGTACGGGCCCCCAGGAGCCCGTAGGCGAACACGGCGGCGTGCTCGGCGGCCAGAGCCTTGCGCAGCTTCTCGACGTCGTCCCCGGCCGCCAGGGCGCTGTGCTTCACGATCCCGTTCATCACGATCCCGTTCACGACGACTTGGGCAGCGACACGGCGTGGACCGCCTCGCACGCCCCGATGCTGGCGAGGAGCTGGGCCACGCCGGGGGACAGGCCGGCGAGCTGACGGGGCCGCTGCGCCGCGGCCCGGCGCTCCGCGTCCCGCAGCCGTGACAACGTGGGCTTGGGCGACTTCGACGGCGTGGCACCGGGCGACGCGCCCGGCGAGGCGGGCGCTGACACGGCGGGCGAGGAGACGGGCGGCGAGGCGGGCGGCGGGCCCGCGGGCAGGTACTTGCGCAGCTCCGCCAGGTGCGCCTGGTGCCGGGCGCGGAAGGGCTCCAGGGAGTCGGCGCCGCCCGCGATCAGCGCGGTGTAGAGGGCGACCGTGCGCTCCTTGTCGGCGACCACCTGCCGCAGCAGGACGGTCTCGGGCGAGTCGGGCGCCGGGGTCGCGGGCCCGGCGGGACCCGAGGCGCTGCAGGCCGTCAGGGCGGCCGCTCCGCCCGCCAGCACGGCTCGCCTGGAGAGGTGACGCGGGCGCACGGGCTTGGACCTCCGGTGACTACGGACCCGGTGACGAGGGACCCCAGTGACCGGGGCGCCGACGGCGACGGCTCCAGGTGACTGCGGACGCAGATAGCATCGTACGGGCTGGTGCCCGGGAACGCCGTCAGGCGACGCTCCGCCACTCGACCACGACGAGTGGCGCTCTCTCCGTGCCTCCGTACAGATAGGGTGTCAACTGTCGTCGCTGGCTGCGCAGCCAGACGGCGGAGAGCCAGTGGCGAGGTCCGCCCGGCTGAGACATGACAATAGGGGAGGTCGATATGGGCAGCGCATCACCCCGCGACCACCTGATGAAGCTCCTGGAGCCTGTGGTCGGCGCGGAGGGCCTCGATCTGGAGGACGTCACGGTCACCCAGGCGGGCAAGAGGCGGTTGCTGCGCGTGATCGTCGATCGCGACGGCGGCGTGAGCCTCGACGACATCGCCGACGTGAGCCAGGCCGTCTCCACGGCGCTCGACGACGACGACGTGATGGGGCAGGCCGCCTACACACTTGAGGTCTCCTCTCCGGGCGTGGACCGCCCGCTCACCGAGCCGCGCCACTGGCGCCGTGCCGCCAAGCGGCTGGTGAAGGCCGAGATGAGAGACGGCACCGTGGTGGAGGGCCGCGTTCTGGCGGCGGACGAGAGCGGCGTCGACCTCGACGTCGCCGGCGCCGCCCGCCGGCTCGATTACCAGGACCTGACCCGAGGCAGGGTGCAGGTGGAGTTCCGCCGGATCGACGACACCGACGACGTCGACGGCGACGAAGGCTAAGGGGGAAGCCTCGTGGACATCGACATGAGCGTCCTGCGCAGCCTGGAGCGGGAGAAGGACATCTCCTTCGACCTGGTCGTCAAGGCGATCGAGGACGCGCTGCTGATCGCCTACTTCCGCACCGAGGGCGCGGCGCCCAAGGCGCGCGCCGAGCTCGACCGCGGCAGCGGCCACGTCACGATCTGGGCGGCCGAGCTCGACGAGGAGGGCGACGTCGTCAGGGAGTTCGACGACACTCCGGGCAACTTCAGCCGGATCGCCGCGACCACCGCCAAGCAGGTCATCCTGCAGCAGCTTCGCGACGCCGAGGACGAGATCAACTTCGGCGAGTTCGCCAGCCGCGAGGGCGAGCTGGTCTCGGGCGTGATCCAGCAGGGCAAGGACCCGCGCGTGGTGCTGGTCGACCTCGGCAAGATCGAGGCCGTGCTGCCGCACGCCGAGCAGGTCCCTGGCGAGGACTACGTGCACGGCGAGCGCATCCGCGCCTACGTCGTGCAGGTGAAGAAGGGCCACAAGGGGCCGTCGGTGACGCTGTCGCGCACCCACCCCGGCCTGGTCAAGAAGCTCTTCGCGCTGGAGGTGCCCGAGATCGCCGACGGCACCGTGGAGATCACCGCGGTGGCCCGCGAGGCCGGCCACCGCACGAAGATCGCGGTCCGGTCGCGCAAGCCGGGCGTCAACGCCAAGGGCGCCTGCATCGGCCCGATGGGCTCGCGCGTCCGCAGCGTGATGACCGAGCTGCACGGCGAGAAGATCGACATCATCGACTGGTCCGAGGATCCCGGCCAGTTCGTCGGGAATGCGCTGTCGCCGGCCCGTGTTTCCCATGTCGAGGTTCTCGATCTCGAAGGACGGGTCGCACGGGTGACGGTCCCCGACTACCAGCTTTCGCTGGCCATCGGCAAGGAAGGGCAGAACGCCCGGCTTGCCGCACGGCTCACCGGATGGCGTATTGACATCCGGCCTGACACACAAGCCGAGGATGCCGCCGGTTCCGTAGATGCGTCAACACGGTAAGCTGGAATATGGTGGCCACGCGGCCCCACAGCGCACCTGTGTGGGCTGCAGGGTTCGCACGGCTAAGTCCGAGCTGCTCCGCCTGGTGCGGATCGAGGACCATCTGGTCCCTGATCTGCGAGGACGGCTTTCTGGCCGCGGTGCATCGCTGCATCCGTCCTTGAGCTGTCTGGAGCTTGCCGAGCGTCGCCGAGCGTTCCCGCGCGCGTTCCGCGTGCCGGGGCCGCTTGACGTCTCGCGAGTGCGGGCACACCTGGAGGAGGAATCACGAAATGTCATGTAGGACGCCGAGTTGATGGGCGGAGTCAGATTGCTATGAGCGCCTGATGAGCACGCGGCGATGAAGACGTCAAGTTAACGACGGTCCGGACGGCACAGCCAGCCTCCCGGGCCGAGTAAGGGAGTGCAGTGGCGAAGGTCCGGGTATACGAGCTCGCTAAGGAGTTCGGCGTAGAGAGCAAGGTCGTCATGGCCAAGCTCCAAGAGATGGGGGAGTTCGTCCGTTCGGCGTCCTCCACCATCGAGGCGCCGGTGGTCCGCAGGCTCACCGAAGCTCTGGGCGCATCGAAGGGTGGGCCCTCCAGGGGCGGCGGTTCGTCGTCCAACAGGCCGCAGCCGCCCAAGGCTGCGCCCCGTCCGGCAGAACACCAGGCCGGCAACGGCGCCGCGGAGGCGCCGACCCCTATTTCTCCGCGTCCGGGTCCGGCTCCGAGGCCGGGCCCGCGTCCGGGGCCCGCGGCGCCCGCGGGCGGCGCGCAGCCGCGTCCGCCGGTGCCGATGCCCCACCAGCCGCAGCAGCAGCCCGAGGCGGCGCGCGGCGAGACCTCCGGGGCTCCGCAGGCCCGCTTCGAGAGCGCGGCCGGTTCCGGCGCGCCCACCCGTCCGACTCCGGGGCCGCGTCCGGGTCCCGCCGCCCGTCCGGGTCCCAAGCCCGGTCCGGCGCCTCGTCCCGGGCAGCCTTCCGGTGGCGGCGGCGGTCAGCAGCAGGCTCCGCGTCCGGGTGCGCCCGCAGGCGGCGGCCCGCGTCCTGGTCCCGGTCCCAAGCCGGGTCCGCGTGGCCCGCGTCCGGGTAACAACCCGTTCTCGTCCAACGCCAGCGGCATGGGCCAGTCCCGTCCGCCGCGTCCCGGCGGCAACCGCGACGGCGGTGGCCCCGGCCAGCGCGAGCGTCGTGAGGGTCCGCCGCGTGACGGCGCGATGCCGCGTCCGCCGCGTCCCGGTGGCGGCGGCGAGGCCGGTCCGCGTCCCGCGGGTCCGCGTCCCGGTCCGCCCGGTGCGGCCGGTCCGCGTCCGGGTCCCGGCGCCGGTGGTCCGCGTCCGGGTGGGCCGCGTCCCAACCCGATGATGATGCCGCAGGGTCGTCCTGCCGGTCCGGGCGGTGGCCCGCGTCCCGGTGGCGGCGGCGGTGGCGGTCGTCCCGGCGGCGGTGGCGGCGGTGGCCGTCCCGGCGGTGGCGGCGGTCGTCCCGGTGGCGGTGGCGGCTTCGCCGGTCGTCCCGGTGGCGGTGGCGCCGGTCCCCGTACCGGCACCGGTGGTCCCGGCGGCGGCGGCGGTGGCTTCGGCGGTCGTCCCGGTGGCGGCGGCCGTGGTCGCGGCGGTGGCACGGCGGGCGCGTTCGGGCGTCCCGGCGGCCGTCCCGCGCGTGGTCGTAAGAGCAAGCGTCAGAGGCGCCAGGAGTTCGACAACATGTCGGCGCCGGCGATCGGCGGTGTGCAGGTCGCTCGCGGCAACGGCGCGACGATCCGCCTGCCGCGCGGCGCGTCGCTGTCCGACTTCGCCGACCGCATCGGCGCGAACCCCGCCTCGCTCGTGCAGATCATGCTGCACCTCGGCGAGATGGTGACCGCGACCCAGTCGGTCAACGAGGAGACGTTGCAGCTCCTCGGCGCCGAGCTCGACTACAACATCCAGGTCGTCAGCCCGGAGGAGGAGGACCGCGAGCTTCTCGAGGCCTTCGACATCGAGTTCGGCGAGGACGAGGGCGACGAGGGCGACCTTGCCGCGCGTCCGCCGGTCGTGACCGTCATGGGTCACGTCGACCACGGTAAGACCAAGCTGCTCGACGCCATCCGCAAGACCAACGTGGTGGCGCGCGAGGCCGGTGGCATCACCCAGCACATCGGTGCCTACCAGGTCGCCACGACGCACGAGGGCGAAGACCGCAAGGTCACCTTCATCGACACCCCGGGTCACGAGGCGTTCACCGCCATGCGTGCCCGAGGCGCCAAGTCCACCGACATCGCGGTGCTGGTGGTCGCGGCCGACGACGGTGTGAAGCCGCAGACGATCGAGGCGCTCAACCACGCCCAGGCGGCCGACGTCCCGGTCGTGGTCGCGGTGAACAAGGTCGACAAGGAGGGGGCCGACCCCAACAAGGTCCGCGCCCAGCTCACCGAGTACGGCCTGGTCGCCGAGGAGTACGGCGGCTCGACCCTGTTCGTCGACATCTCGGCGAAGAACGGCACGGGCATCGACAACCTCCTCGAGGCGATCCTGCTCACCGCCGACGCCGAGCTCGACCTGCGGGCCAACCCGACGATGGACGCCCAGGGCATCGCGATCGAGGCGCACCTCGACAAGGGCCGCGGCCCCGTCGCGACCGTCCTGGTCCAGCGCGGCACGCTGCGCGTGGGCGACTCGATCGTGTGTGGCGAGGCCTTCGGCCGCGTCCGCGCGATGCTCGACGACAACGGCGACGCGGTCGAAGAGGCCACGCCGTCGCGTCCGGTCCTGGTGATGGGTCTGACGGCCGTTCCCGGCGCCGGTGACAACTTCATCGTCGTCACCGACGACCGCATGGCCCGCCAGATCGCCCAGCAGCGCGCGGCGCGCAAGCGCAGCGCCGACATGGCGAAGTCGAGCCGCCGCCTCACCCTCGAGGAGCTGTTCAGCAACCTCGAGAAGGGTCGCGTCGACGAGCTCAAGCTCATCATCAAGGGTGACGTGTCCGGTTCGGTGGAGGCCCTGGAAGACGCCCTGCTCAAGATCGACGTCGGCGACGAGGTCAGGCTCCGTGTCCTGCACCGCGCGGTCGGCGCCATCACCGAGTACGACGTCAACCTGGCCGTCGCCGACGACAACGCGGTCATCATCGGCTTCAACGTCCGCCCCGAGCCTCGGGCGCGCGACCTGGCCGAGCGCGAGGGCGTCGACATCCGCTACTACTCGGTCATCTACCAGGCGATCGAGGAGATCGAGGCGGCGCTCAAGGGCATGCTCAAGCCCGAGTTCGAAGAGGTCCAGATGGGCACCGCAGAAGTCCGCGAGGTCTTCAAGGTGCCGAAGATCGGCAACGTCGCCGGTTCGCTGGTCCGCTCCGGCACGATCGTCCGCAACAGCAAGGCCAGGGTGATCCGCGATGGCGTCGTCATCGCCGACAACCTGACCGTCTCGTCCCTGCGTCGCTTCAAGGATGACGCCACCGAGGTCCGCGAGGGCTTCGAGTGCGGTATCGGTGTCGGTTACAACGACATCCGGATCGACGACACGATCGAGACGTTCGAGATGCGGGAGAAGCCGCGGGTCTGACCCGCGGCCGGGCGCCCGGCGGAACCTCCGCCGGGCGCCTCTCGCACGCCCGGGCCCCCTTCCCACCGCAGCGGGCCGGTCGTGCTTCCACCCCACCAGGCCAAGCGGTGGTTTCACACGATGTATGTGGGTGCTCTGACCCTGGACATCCTGCTCGGCGACGTGCGTTCGCTGAAGCAGAAGCGCTCTGTCGTCCGGCCTCTGATCGCCGAGCTGCAGCGACGTTATCCGTCCATCGCGGTGGCCGAGACCGGCCATCTTGACCTGCATCGCAGGTGCGAGGTGGGCGTCGCGGTGATCTCCGCCTCCGCGGGTAACTGCAAAGAGGTGATGGACGCCTGCGAGCGGATGGTGGCCTTCCGCCCTGAGATCGAGTTGCTGTCAGCCAGGCAGCGCCTCTACAACGACGAAGATTGAACGACAGCACGGCCAGGTCGTGCGTGAGGGGGAGCGAACATGGTGGATGCCGCACGAGCGCGCAAGCTCGCCGACCGCATCCAGCAGATCGTCGCCGAGATGCTGGAGCGCCGGATCAAGGACCCGCGCCTGGGCTTCGTCACCGTGACCGACACGCGGATCACGGCTGACCTGCGTGAGGCGACGGTGTTCTACACGGTGTTCGGCTCCGACGCGGAGCGGTCCGACAGCGCGGCCGCCCTGGAGAGTGCCAAGGGCATCATCCGCGCCGAGGTGGGCCGCCAGACCGGCGTGCGCTTCACCCCGACGCTGACGTTCCGGCACGACCCGCTGCCCGACAGCGCCCGCCAGCTCGACGACCTGATCAACGCCGCCAGGGCGCGGGACGCCGAGGTGGCGCGCCGGGCCGAGGGCGCGGCCTACGCCGGCGAGGCCGACCCCTACAAGAAGCCCGATGAGGGTGAGGACGACCAGGCGTGACGTCGCACGTGCGCGCCCGAGCCGAGCAGCCCTCCCAGGAGGCCACGGACATCCCCGAGGCCGCCTGGGAGCGCGCGGTCCAGCTCATCGGCCAGGTCGACGAGGTCGCCCTGGCCTGTCACGTGTCGCCCGACGGCGACGCGCTCGGCTCGATGCTGGCCGTCGGTTACGTGCTGCGCTCGATCGGCAAGCGGGTCGTGGCCTCCTTCGGTGACCAGTACTTCGCGGTCCCGCGGATCCTGCGGTTCCTGCCGGGGCAGGAGATGTTGTGCCCGCCGGCCGACTATCCCGAGGCCCCGGCGTTGATGATCACCTTCGACTCCTCCACGTTCGAGCGGCTGGGCCTGCTCAGCCCCAACGCGGCCAGGGCGGAGGAGGTCATCGTGATCGACCATCACCCGTCCAACGCCGGGTTCGGCACGCACAGCCTCATCGACCCGCGGGCGGCGGCCACGGCCATGCTGGCCGAGCAGCTCATCTACCGGCTCGGCGGCAGCCTCGACCGGGACATCGCCACCTGCCTGTACACCGGCCTGGTGACCGACACGGGCTCCTTCCGCTACGCCTCCACCACGCCGGCCGTGCACCGGATGGCGTCCCGGCTGGTGGCCACGGGCCTGCACACCGACGAGATCGCCCGCGAGCTGTGGGACCGCTCGCCGTTCGGCTACCTCAAGGTGCTGGCCAGGGCGCTCGACCGGGTGCAGCTGGAGGGCTCGATGGTCTGGACGTACGTGCCGCGGGTCGACCGGGCCGCGTACGGGCTGCCGTACTCGGAGATCGAGGGCATGATCGACATCGTCCGCCGTACCGACGAGGCCGAGGTCGCGGTCGTGCTCAAGGAGGACGACCACGGCGACTGGCAGGTGTCGACCAGGTCCAAGGGCGGGGTCGACGTGGCGGCCGTGTGCGCCGCGCTGGGCGGCGGCGGGCATCACAACGCGGCCGGGTTCACCTCCTACGACAGCGTGGAGGAGACCATGGCCAAGTTCAGACGAGAGCTGGGGAAGGCTGGATGGCCGAGAGCGGTCTGATCATCGTCGACAAGCCGGGCGAGTGGACCTCGCACGACGTGGTGGCCAAGATGCGGCGCATCGCGGGCACCCGCCGCGTCGGGCACGCCGGCACGCTCGACCCGATGGCCACGGGCGTGCTGGTGATCGGGGTGGAGAAGGCGACCCGGCTGCTCGGGCACCTGGCGCTGACCGAGAAGGTCTACGAGGCCACGATCCGGCTGGGCGTGTCCACCAACACCGACGACGCCGAGGGCGAGACCGTGGCCACGGCGTCGGCGGCGGAGGTGGGCGCGGCCGAGGTGCACAAGGGCGTCGAGGCGCTCACCGGCGCCATCATGCAGGTGCCGCCGCAGGTCAGCGCCATCAAGGTGAACGGGCAGCGGGCGTACAAGATGGCCCGCGCGGGCGAGGAGGTCGCGCTCGCGGCCCGGCCCGCCACCGTGTACGGCTTCGACGTGCTCGACATCAGGGCCGGCGGCGACGTCGTGGACGTCGACGCGGTCGTCACCTGCTCCAGCGGCACCTACATCCGGGCCCTGGCCCGCGACCTGGGGGCCGCGCTCGGCGTCGGCGGCCACCTGACGAGCCTGCGCCGGACCCGGGTCGGCCCCTACGACCTGTCGCTGGCCCGTAGCATCGACCAGCTCGCCGAGGAGTGCGTGGTGCTGCCCATCGGCGAGGCGGTGTCGGCGGCGTTCCCGCGCCGGGACGTGACCGCCGAGGAGGCGCGCGTGATCGGCCACGGCGGCCGGCTGCCCGCGGCCGGGCTCGGGGCCGGGCCGATCGGCGTGTTCGGTCCGGAGGGCGAGCTGCTGGCGCTGGTGGAGGAGCAGGGCCGGATCGCCAAGCCACTGGCCGTGTTCGCGGGCTGAGCCGCGGCCCTGGCTGTCAGGCGGGGTTTGCGGCCCTCGTCCGTCAGGCGCGTTTGCGGCCCTCGCCGTCAGGCGGGTTTGCGGGCGACCAGGATGTCGCGGACGATCGCCTGGTCGACCCAGTGCTCGAAGTCGGGGTAGTCCATGACCTCCAGGCCCGCGCCGGTGAGGATCGCGGCCAGCTCGGCGCTCTTGCCGCCGTAGGTGTTCCAGGAGATGCCCATCGCGCCGCCGGGACGCAGCAGCTCGGCCCAGACCGGCACGGCCTGCCGCAGCAGCTCCAGCGGGCTGCGGGACAGGCCGCCGCCGCCCTTGCTGCCGTGCTGGACGCCGTAGGGGGCGTCGGTGACGACGACGTCGAACGTGCGGGGCTTGAAGAACTCGCGGCTCTTGAGCGTGTCGGCGTTGACCACCGCGAGCTGCTGCACGTCGCCCGCCTTGACGGCCTCCTTCGACAGCCCGAACGTGACGTTGAGCCGCCGCCCCACCAGCGCCCGCGCCCGCCGCACCGGCACGGTCTCGGCGGTGTGCTTGAGCCGCTTGTTGCGCAGCCAGGTCTTGATGAACAGCGTGTACGCCTCGAAGTCCTTGCCGTCGACGTCGAGGCCGTAGGCGTCGTAGCCGTACATGAGGGCCTGGTTGAGGGTGGTGCCGCGGCCGCACATCGGGTCGAACACCGACAACTTCCCGGACATGGGCCGGTCGGAGGCGAGCACGGTGACGTTGAGCAGCAGCTTGGTGAAGTGTTCGTTGGTCTTGCCGGCGTATTTCTGGATGGTCAGCAGGTCGCTGCTGAGCCGGTCGAGGGGGCGTATGGCCAGCGGGCGCAGCAGGTCGCCCTCGACGCCGAAGACCGCGTAGACGGAGGACAGGTTGGACAGCAGCGCGACGTCGGAGTCGGAGAGCGGCTCGGCGGTCTCGAACGTGATGTACGGGACGCCGCCGATGGTGGTCTCCGCGCTGTCCAGCACGGTGTTCTCGATGGCGTGGTCGCTGAAGACGGCCAGCTCGCCCCTGGTCAGACGTGGGGAGCTCTCGCCGTAGACCCGGTTGAAGGCGGGCAGGATCAGGAGCGCGTATCGAGGCATGATGGCTCATCCTACTTGCGGGAATACCGCGCTCCGCCCCTCGATTGGAGGTGAGCGGGAGGTGCATGGCAGGCTTGTGTCGGATTGATCTGCCACGAACGAATGGGGCCTAGCGTGCGGGGTTCGAGAGGGTCTGTGGTGACCATCGGCGTGTACGACGGGGTCCATCGCGGGCATCGCAAGGTGATCGAGCGGACGGTCGAGCTGGCCCGCGAGCGGGGGGCGCGCAGCGTGGCGGTCACGTTCGAGCCGCATCCCGACGAGGTGGTGCGGCCGGGCACCCGGCGGGCGCGGCTGACCACGCTCAAGCGGCGCGCCGAGCTGCTGGCCGAGCTGGGCATCGACGACGTCGAGGTGGTGGAGTTCACCCTCGACCTGTCCAGGACGAGCCCCGACGACTTCGCCCAGGGCGTGCTGAGCGAGCGCCTCGGGGCGGCGGTGGTCGTGGTGGGCGCGGACTTCACGTTCGGGCACCACGCCGCCGGCGACGTCGAGACGCTGCGCACGCTGGGCGACAAGTACGACTTCGAGGTCGAGGTGGTGCCCCTGCTCGACGGCGTCTCCTCGTCCTCCGCGCGCGAGCTGATCGTCGCCGGTGACGTCGAGGGGGCCGCGGCCGAGCTGGGCCGTCCTCATCGGGTGGAGGGCGTGGTGGTGCGCGGCTACCAGCGGGGGCGGCAGCTCGGCTTCCCGACCGCCAACGTCGAGACGCCGCAGCAGACGGCCATCCCGGCCGACGGGGTCTACGCGGGGTGGCTGGAGTGCGTCCCGGTGGCCAACCTGCCCGCGCCGTACGAGGGCGAGCGGTGGCCGGCGGCGATCTCGGTGGGCACGAACCCGACGTTCGAGGGCGTGCCGCGTACCGTGGAGGCGTACGCGCTCGACCGCGACGACCTGGAGCTCTACGGCGTGCACGTGGCGGTGGAGTTCGCCGCCCGGCTGAGGGGCAACACCCGTTTCGAGTCGATCGAGGCGCTGATCGACCAGATCCAGGCCGACGTCGACGCCGCCCGCCGCATCACGTCGTGACACCGGCCGCGGCGGGCGCGGGATTCGCGGGCGCGAAACGCTTGACTCCGATGGTAACCTTGCATGTCGGCTCTGTGACGGTGGCGCTGCTGCGCTGCCCATGACGGCCTTCACGCGGCGACTGTAGGCACGCACGGTCGTTCGCACTCTCATCTCATTCGCGCGTGTCCGTAGATCGAAGGAGAGCCGTGTCCCTCGACACCGCTGCCAAGAAGACCATCATCAGCGAGTACGCGACGGCCGAAGGCGACACCGGTTCGCCCGAGGTGCAGATCGCGCTGCTCAGCAAGCGCATCAGCGAGCTCACCGAGCACCTGAAGACGCACAAGCACGACCACCACAGCCGTCGTGGCCTGCTTCTGCTCGTCGGTCGCCGGCGTCGTCTGCTGAAGTACCTGCAGAAGGTCGACATCCAGCGTTACCGTTCGCTCATCGAGCGACTCGGTCTGCGCCGATAACATGAAAGGGAGCGGCGCCCGGCGCCGCTCCCTTCTCATATGGTTCCGCCCATGTGGGTAGGAGCACACGACCGGCGCGTCGTGGCGGTGAACCGCCGCGCCGTCGGCGTACAACTGAATATCCGAGACACACAGCCCCCGCGTCCGATTCAGCACCATGCGACCCGCGACGCCTGCGGGCCGGTCCTCGGTAGTGGCTTCCGGTAAGAATGACCGGGCGCTTCGATCGAAGACCGGCGCTGCACCTTCTATGGGGGACACGCTGACGGCTCGCCGCCACCGTGCCACCGGGCACGACGGACGGGCGGCCGTCTGACGAGCGGGTCCCTTCATAGGCACGAGGGTGCCGGTGAGAAAAGAGGGCGCGGGTGACCGACCACAAGGAGGTCCCCCGTGGAGGGTGTCCACACCGCTGAAGCCGTCATTGACAACGGCTCTTTCGGCACGCGCACGGTCCGGTTCGAAACCGGCCGTCTCGCGCGCCAGGCGGCGGGTTCCGCCGTCGCCTATCTCGACAACGACACGATGGTGCTCTCTGCCACCACCGCGTCCAAGGCTCCCAAGGAGAACTTCGACTTCTTCCCGCTCACGGTCGACGTCGAGGAGCGCATGTACGCCGCGGGCCGCATCCCCGGCTCGTTCTTCCGCCGTGAGGGCCGTCCGTCCGAGGACGCGATCCTGACCTGCCGCCTGATCGACCGGCCGCTGCGCCCGTCGTTCGTCAAGGGCCTGCGCAACGAGATCCAGGTCGTCGCCACGGTCATGGCGCTCAACCCCGACCACCTCTACGACGTGGTCGCCATCAACGCCGCCTCGCTGTCCACGCAGCTCGCCGGGCTGCCGTTCTCCGGCCCGATCGGCGGCGTGCGGGTCGCGCTGATCGAGGGCCAGTGGGTGGCCTTCCCGACGCACCCCGAGCTGGAGCGGGCCACGTTCGACATGGTCGTGGCGGGCCGCCTGCTCGACGACGGCGACGTCGCGATCATGATGGTCGAGGCCGAGTCCACCAAGGACACGCTCAAGCTGGTCGCCGACGGCGCGGTCGCGCCGACCGAGGAGACCGTCGCGCAGGGCCTTGAGGCCGCCAAGCCGTTCATCAAGGTGCTGTGCGAGGCGCAGTCCCGCATCGCGCAGGTCGCCGCCAAGGAGACCGCCGAGTACCCGGTCTTCCTCGACTACCAGGACGACGTCTACAACGCGGTCGAGGCCGCGATCAAGACCGAGCTGGCCGCCGCGCTGACCATCGCCGGCAAGCAGGAGCGCGAGACCGAGCTCGACAAGGTCAAGGCGCTGGCCGCCGAGCGGCTGCTGCCCGAGTTCGAGGGGCGCGAGAAGGAGATCTCCGCCGCCTTCCGCTCGGTGATGAAGAAGCTCATGCGCGAGCGGGTCGTCAAGGAGGGCGTCCGCATCGACGGCCGCGGCACCAAGGACATCCGCGCCCTGTCGGCCGAGGTCCACGTGGTGCCCCGGGTGCACGGCTCGGCCCTGTTCGAGCGCGGCGAGACCCAGATCCTGGGCATCACCACGCTGAACATGCTGCGCATGGAGCAGAACATCGACACGCTCAACCCCGAGCGGACCAAGCGCTACATGCACAACTACAACTTCCCGCCGTACTCCACCGGTGAGACGGGCCGCGTGGGCTCGCCCAAGCGCCGCGAGATCGGTCACGGCGCGCTGGCCGAGCGGGCGCTCATCCCGGTGCTGCCCTCGCGCGAGGAGTTCCCGTACGCCATCCGCCAGGTCTCCGAGGCCCTCGGCTCCAACGGCTCCACCTCGATGGGCTCGGTCTGCGCGTCCACGATGGCGCTGCTGGACGCCGGTGTGCCGCTCAGGGAGATGGTCGCCGGCATCGCGATGGGCCTGATCAGCGAGGGCGGCAGCTACGTCACGCTGACCGACATCCTCGGCGCCGAGGACGCCATGGGCGACATGGACTTCAAGGTCGCCGGCACCAAGGACGTCATCACCGCCCTGCAGCTCGACACCAAGCTCGACGGCATCCCCGCCTCCGTGCTGGCCGCCGCGCTGAAGCAGGCCAAGGGCGCCCGTCTGGCGATCCTCGACGTGATGCAGGAGGCGATCGACTCCCCGGCGGAGATGAACCCGACCGCGCCGCGCATCATCACGATCAAGGTCCCGGTCGACAAGATCGGCGAGGTCATCGGCCCGAAGGGCAAGATGATCAACCAGATCCAGGACGACACGGGCGCCGAGATCACCATCGAGGACGACGGCACGATCTACATCGGCGCCACCGACGGGCCCTCGGCCGAGGCCGCCCGCACGGCGATCAACAGCATCGCCAACCCGCACATGCCCGAGGTCGGCGAGCGTTACCTGGGCACGGTCGTCAAGATCGCGGCCTTCGGCGCGTTCGTCTCGCTCATGCCCGGCAAGGACGGCCTGCTGCACGTCTCCCAGATCCGCAAGCTGCACGGCGGCAAGCGCATCGAGAACGTCGAGGACGTCATGGGCGTCGGCGAGAAGATCCAGGTCGAGATCGCCGAGATCGACGGCCGGGGCAAGCTCTCCCTCGTGCCCGTCGAGGTCATCGAGAAGGAGGCCGCCGAGAAGGAGGCCAAGGCCGCGACCGGCGCCGAGGACGGCGAGGCTCCCGCGCCCGAGGCCGACTCCGCCGCCGCCGAGGACAAGCCGGAGCGGCCGCGCCGCACCCGGACCCGCGTGCGCACCAGCCGCCCCGACGAGGGCGACGACCGCAACTCGTGACCGGGCAACCACAGTTCTCGGCACCCCCGAAGCAGGAGGCCTCGTGATGACCACCACGCTGCACCCCGGCAAGGACGGAGCCGGGGTCGTCAGGCGCACCGTCCTGCCGGGCGGGCTCCGTGTGGTGACCGAGACCATGCCGACCGTGCGTAGCGTCGCGGTCGGCATGTGGGTCGGCATCGGCTCGCGTGACGAGGCCCCCGAGCACATGGGGGCCACCCACTTCCTCGAACACCTGCTGTTCAAGGGCACGCCCACGCGGGACGCGATGGAGATCTCGGCCTCCATCGAGGGCATCGGCGGCGAGATCAACGCCTTCACCGCCAAGGAGTACACCTGCTACTACGCGCGGGTCCTCGACGAGGACCTGCCCGTGGCGGTCGAGGTGCTCGCCGACGTGGTGACCAGCTCGCTGATCACCGAGGAGGACGTCGAGTCCGAGCGCGGGGTGATCCTGGAAGAGATCGCCATGCACGACGACGACCCGTCCGACGTGGTGCACGAGCAGTTCGCCGCCGCGCTCTACGGCGACTCGCCGATCGGCCGGCCCATCCTGGGCACGGTCGAGTCGATCAACGCCCTGGGCCGCGAGCGCATCGCCGAGTACTACCACCGGTACTACCGGCCGCGTACGACGGTGGTGTCGGTGGCGGGGAACGTGCGGCACGAGGAGGTCGTCGAGCTGGTCGCCCGCGCGTACGAGCGGGCGGGCGCGCTGGAGGGCCCCTACGAGTTCGCCCCGCCGCGCACCAGCGGTCCGGGCGCCGAGACCCGTTCCGGGGTCAGGGTGCTGGACCGGCCGACCGAGCAGGCCAACCTGGTGCTCGGCACGACCGGCATGTCCCGCACCGACGACCGCAGGTTCGCGCTCGGCGTGCTCAACGCCGCGCTGGGCGGCGGCATGTCCTCCCGGCTCTTCCAGGAGATCAGGGAGAAGCGCGGGCTGGCCTACTCGGCCTACAGCTACACCTCGGCCTACGCCGACACCGGGCAGTTCGGGATCTACGTGGGCTGCCTGCCCTCGAAGATCGACGACGTGCTCAAGATCTGCCGCGACGAGGTGTCCCGGGTGGTGGCCGAAGGCATCACCGCCGACGAGATCATGCGCGGCAAGGGGCAGATGCGCGGCGGGCTCGTGCTCGGGCTGGAGGACACCGGGTCGCGCATGTCGCGGATCGGGAAGAACGAGCTGGTCTACGACGAGCTGATGTCGGTCGACGAGGTGCTGGCGCGGATCGAGGCGGTCACCCCCGACGAGATCGGGGAGGTCGCCCGTGACGTCCTGAACCGGCCGCTCACGCTGGCCGTCATCGGGCCGTACGGGGACAAGGACTTCTCGGAGGCCATCGCCTGACCGGGTCCGCCCCGGACGGGGCTGTTGTCGAGGGGGAGAGCGGGATTCCGCTCTCCCCCTCTCTCTTTCGGGCGGTGCTTGGGAGGGGGTGGCGGGCGTAATAGGGTTGGGGGCGTGATCAGGGTTGGTGTGCTGGGCGCGCGTGGTCGCGTGGGCGTCGAGGTGTGCAAGGCGGTCGAGGCGGCGGACGACCTGGAGCTGGTGGCCGCGCTCGACAAGGACGATCCCGTCGAGGGGCTCGAAGGCGCCGAGGTGGTGGTCGACTTCACCCATCCCGACGTGGTCATGGGCAACCTGGAATGGGCCATCGCCCACGGCGTGCACCCGGTGGTGGGCACCACGGGGTTCGACGCCGGGCGGCTGGAGACCGTGCGCGGGTGGCTGGCGCGTTCGCCGGGCGTCAACTGCCTGATCGCCCCCAACTTCGGCATCGCGGCGGTGCTCATGATGCACTTCGCGCAGCAGGCGGCCCGCCACTTCGAGTCCGTCGAGATCATCGAACTGCACCACCCGAACAAGGCCGACGCCCCTTCGGGCACCGCCCGGCGTACCGCTGAGCTGGTGGCCGAGGCGCGCGGCAAGGCCGGGCTCGGCGGGATGCCCGACGCCACCAGCACCGCCCTCGACGGCGCCCGCGGCGCCGACGTCGGCGGGGTGCACGTGCACGCGGTGCGCCTGTCCGGGCTGATCGCCCACCAGGAGGTGCTGCTCGGCGGCGACGGCGAGATCCTCACCATCCGGCACGACACGATGAGCAGGTCGGCGTTCACGCCGGGCGTGCTGCTGGGCGTGCGCCGGGTGCGCGAGCTGCCCGGCCTCACCGTGGGCCTGGAGCCCCTGCTCGACCTGTGACCGCTGCACGACGTGCCCATGACCGCATGTGACTGGGGTCATGGGCACGTCGTGAGGAGAGGGTCCCGGCTCCGCACAGCCGGGCCTACGATCATCAACACTAATACGAGCGGCGTGGTCCACCCGAAACATGAGACCGTGTCGTCATGGTGCGATGGGCCGACCCGGGCGAGCTGGCCGGGCTGATCTCCGTGGAACTGGCCGCCGACAAGCTGTTCGAGCAGGCCGGCATAGTCTTCCCGCCGGGCACGACCATGGTCGAGGAGGTCACGGACGCGACCTCGGTGCTGGTCGAGGGCGACCCGCCGGCCGGGTTCGCGCTGATCGGCCGGGTCGACGGCAACCTGCATCTCGACCAGCTCGCGGTGCACCCCGACCACATGCGGCAGGGCATCGGCGGGCGCCTGGTGGAGGCGGTGGCCGACCACGCGCGGGCGGTCGGGGCGCCGGCGGTCACGCTGACGACGTTCCGCGACGTGCCCTGGAACGCCCCCTGGTACGAGCGGCACGGCTTCGCGGTGCTGCCCGAGGCCGAGTGGGGCCCGGAGCTGCGGGCGCTGGTGGAACACGAGCGCGAGCTGGGCATCGAGGTGGCGCCGCGGGTCGTGATGCGCCGATAGCCTGGGCGGGTGAGCCGGTTTCGTGATGAGTTGTGGCAGGTCGTCGGCGGTGTGTACGACCAGATCCTGGCCCACCCGTTCCTGTCGGGGCTGACCGACGGATCCCTGCCGCGGGAGGCGTTCCGCCACTACGTGGTGCAGGAGGCGCACTTCCTGCCCGACTACGCCAGGGCGCTGGCGGCGTGCGCGGCGCGGTCGCCGGAGCCGTCCGGCGTGCAGCGCTTCGCCCGCGACGCCGCCATGACCGTCGAGGTGGAGCACAGCCTCGTGGTGGAGCTGCTGGCCGCGTTCGGGCTGGACGAGGCCGACGCGCGCAAGACGCCCGCCGGGCCCACGACGGTCGGGTACACGTCGTACCTGGTGCGCACGTGCTCGCTGGGCACGTTCCCGGAGGCGCTGGGCGCGATCGTGCCCTGCTACTGGATCTACGCCCGGGTCGGCGAGACCCTGCTCGGCCGGTCCTCTCCCGACCCGCTCTACGCCTGGTGGATCGACACCTACGGCGGTGAGGGCTACCAGGAGACCGTGGCGGGAGTGCTCGACCTGCTGGACGGGCTGGCGCCGGCCGGCGAGGAACGGCTGCGGCTGCTCGACCGCGCGCTCACCACGGCCCGCTACGAGTGGATGTTCTGGGACGCGGCCTGGCGCCGGGAAGGCTGGCCATGCGGCTGAGGGACCTCCTCCAGGCCGACCAGCTCGCCCTGAAGGTGCTGACCGGGCACGACCTGCTCGACCGGCGCGTACGCGGCGTCGCCACGACCGACCTGCCCGACCCGGCCATGTTCGTCAAGGCGGGCGAGCTGGTGCTCACCGAGCTGACCTGGCACACCGGCCCGGCCTCCGCGCGTGACTTCGTCGCCAGGCTCGGGGACGTGGCGGCGCTGGTCGCCGGCACCGCGCTCAAGGTGCCCCCGGCCGACCTGCTCGACGCCTGCGCCGAGGCCGGGCTGCCGCTGCTCACCCTGCCGGTGGACGTGCCGTTCAGCCAGGTCACCGAGCACGTCCTGCGGGCCCTGATCGCCGAGCTGGGCACGCCGCCGCGGCCCGCGTACGCCGCCCGCAGGCGGCTGGCCAGCACCTTGGTCGACGGCGGCAGCCTCACCAAGCTCGTCACGGCGGTGGCGGGCGAGCTGGACGTGCCCTGCTGGGTGCTCTCGCCCACGGGCCGGGTGGTCGTCGGCTCGCAGCCGCTGGACGCCGCGGCCCGGCTGCGGCTGGCGCACACGTTCCTGACCGCGCGGTTCCTGCCCGGGATGGTGACGCAGGAGGACGGCACGACGCTGTCGGTGTTCCCGGTCAGCAAGGGGGCGCCGCACCGCATCGCCAACTGGTTCCTGGCGTACGCGGGGGAGCAGGTGCAGGGCGAGAACGAGGACCTGGTCGTCGAGCTGGCCGCGCTGGTGGCGCTGGAGCGCTCGCGGCTGGAGGCGGCGCAGCGCATCGAGCGGCGGGTGCTCGACCAGCTCCTGACGCTGCTGGAGTCGGGCGACGCGGCGCTGCCCGGCGTGGTGTCGCGGCTGCACACGCTGCACGTGGAGACCGAGCACGGACTGCTGGCCGTCGCCCTGTCGGCGCGGCTCGACGGCGGCGGCGACGAGGTCGCCGTGCCCGTGCTGGACGAGCTGCTGCGGCCGCTGGCGCCCGGCATCGTCACGGCCACCGGCCCCGCCGAGGCGGTCGCGCTCGTCCCGCTGGCGGGCAACACGGCCGACGAGCTGACGGCCCACGTGCTCAGGGGCGCGCGCACCCTGGAGGCGGGGCTCGGCCAGGGCCGCATCATGCTCGGGGTGAGCAGCGTGACGACCGGTCCGGCGGCGCTGAGCAGCCTGATCGAGGAGGCCAGGCACGCGCTCACGCTGGCCGGGCTGAGCGGCGACCGGGTCAGCGTGATCACCGGCGACGACGTCAGCTCCCACCGCACGCTGCTGGCCGCCATCCCTGGGGAGCTGCGCCGGGCGTTCCGGTCGCGGCTGCTGGGGCGGCTGGAGTCGTACGACGCGGCCAACCAGACGGACCTGCTGGAGACGTTGCAGGCGTACCTGGAGGAGTCGGGCTCGTGGGCGGCCACGGCCGAGCGCCTGCACGTGCACGTCAACACGCTGCGCTACCGGCTGCGCCGGATCGAGGAGCTGACCGGCAGGTCGCTCAACTCCTGGGACGAGCGGGTCGACTTCATGCTGGCACTCAGGATGCGCTGAGCCGCGCCCGCACCTCCTCCACGCCGGGGTTGACCAGGGCGGAGCCGTCCGGGAAGACGACCGTGGGGATGAGCCAGGAGCCGCCGTTGAGCTCGGCGATGAGGTCGACGGCGCCGGGGGTCTCGTCCACGTCGATCTCGGTGTACGGGATGCCGGCGCGGGAGAGCTGCGCCTTGAGCCGGTGGCAGTGACCGCACCAGGGAGCGCTGTACACGGTGATCATGTATTTCCGATTCGTTAGGTGGGTTTGACTCGTGGCGCAGGCGCCGAATACTCTCATGTGCCAACTGGAGTTTACCGGTAGACACTGCAGCTAGGCGGGTTGACCGGTCGTGTGAAAGTAGGGTCCCCCGGTGACCGATCTGCCTGTCTCCCGGCGTTCTGTCCTGCGGTCCGCCGCCTTCGCGGGGGCGCTCGCCGTGCTGCCCGGCCTGCTGTCGGCCTGCGGGCCGGGCGAGCAGGAGGCGGGGACGGCCGCCAAGAAGAGCATCGACGTCCTGCGCGTCGCGCTGCCCTCCTCCATCGGGTCGCTGGACGCGGCCAAGGAGGCGGGCATCATGAACTACGTCGTGGCCCTCCTCGTGCAGGAGTCCCTGGTCGGCGTCGGCCCGGACGGCAGCCTCCAGCCGTCCCTGGCCGAGTCCTGGGCCAGGAAGGACGCCACCACCTACGTCTACAAGCTGCGCCCCGGCGTGACCTTCTCCGACGGCAGCCCGCTCACCGCCGCCGACGTGGTCGCCAGCCTGAACCTGCACGCCAAGAAGGGCTCGACCACCGCCTTCGCCTACGCCTACGCCAACGTGGACACGATCGAGGCCACCGGCGACGCCGAGGTGACGATCAAGCTCAAGAGCCCCGACGCGGCGTTCGCCTGGGTGCCCACGCCCGGCACGCTGCTGGTGACCAGCGCGAAGTTCATCGAGGCCACCGGCGAGCGCATCGGCACGCCGGAGGGCAAGCTGCTGGGGACGGGGCCGTACAAGGTGGCCGAGTTCGCCCCCGACTCGCACGTCACGCTGGAGCGCAACGACGCCTACCGGGGCGGCCCGGGAGGAGGCGGCAAGCCGGCCTTCCGGCAGATCAGGATCGACTTCATCCCCGAGGAGTCCACGCGGCTGCTGGCCATGCGCGGCGACAACGTGGACGTCGCGCTCAACGTGCCCGCCGAGCAGATCGACCAGTGGAAGGCGGTGCCCGGCGCGCAGGTGCTGACCGCCGCCGACCGCTCGCTGGTCACGCTGGCCTTCAACACGGCCAAGAAGCCCTGGGACGACGTGCACGTGCGCCGGGCCGTCGCCCACGCCGTGGACCGGGAGGGCATCGTCAGGAGCGTGCTGCGCGGCCACGGCAAGGTCGCCACCGCCGTCCCGGACCCGGCCCAGTGGGGCGGCGTGCTGGAGGAGGCCGAGGTCACCGCCCTGTACGCGGCCATCCCCCAGTACGGCTTCGACCTGGCCCAGGCCAAGGCCGAGCTGGCGAAGTCGGCCACGCCGCAGGGGTTCGCCGACACGCTCACCTATCCGAGCAGCGGCCCGCAGCTCGGCCGGGCGGCGCTCACCCTGGCCGAGAACCTCAAGACCATCGGCATCACGCTGGAGGTCAAGGAGGTGCCGCTCGAACAGTGGATCGCCGACCTCGGCAAGCACGGCTCCGGCGTCTACCTCGGCTGGTACTTCGCCACCACCGGCGACCCCGCCGAGTACGTCCAGCAGCTCCTGCACGGCGGCGCCACCGGCGAGAACGGCACCAACATCGCCGAGTACGACAACGCCGAGGTGACCGGCCTGCTGGACCAGGCCAAGGCGGGCACCGACGACGCCGCCCGGGGCAAGCTGCTCGGCCAGGCGCTGGTCAGGGCGGCGGCGGACGTGCCGTACCAGCCGCTGTGGTGGGGCGAGGCGGCCACCGCGTTCGGCAGAGCGGTCACCGCCGAGGGCTTCGGGCCCTACTTCTTCGTCGGCCCGTGGGCGACGAAGGTGGCCGCACGCTGATGACCGACGCCACCTGCGCGAGCCGGGCGACCGGCACGCGCGACCCCATCGACGTGCATCAGGCGCTGGCCGGGATGCGCTATCCCGAGTCGGTGTCGCTGCACCCCGGCGGCGACCGCGTCGCCTGCGTGATCGACGGCGTCGCGTACGTCGTCGGGCTCGACGGCGCCATGGAGGCCGCGGGCGAGTGCCACGGCCCGGTCCGCTGGCTGCCCGACGGGCGGCTGCTGCGCACGCCGACGCCGTCCGAGCTGGCCGTCGACGGCTGGCGGGCCCGCGTGGACGGCGAGATCGAGGACCTGATCCCCGGCGACGACGGCACCGTCCTGGTCCGGCTGGCCGACCCCGGCAGCGAGCGCGACGGCAGCCACCTGGGCCTGCGCGTGCACGACCCGTCCGACCCCTTCGTCCTGACGCCGGGCGGCCGGCTGCGCCGCCTGGCCTGGTTCGAGATCGGCGACGACCGCCCGCGCACGCTCGCGCTGCCCGGCCTGACCGTGTGGGACGCCGACTGGCGCGGACGCCG
Organism: Nonomuraea sp. NPDC001636; assembly: GCF_040298265.1. Lineage (NCBI taxonomy): Bacteria > Bacillati > Actinomycetota > Actinomycetes > Streptosporangiales > Streptosporangiaceae > Nonomuraea > Nonomuraea sp. NPDC001636. The sequence goes on along the minus strand of NZ_JBEOZT010000045.1, from coordinate 24,368 downwards.
CGCCCTGGCCGTGACCTCGGCGGACGAGACGCCCGCCGGCTACTACCGGCCCCGGCTCGACCTGGTCGAGGACGGCGAGGTGCGCACGTTGCACCGCACGTCCTGGCAGCTCGCCCGGCCCCGGCTGGCCCCGGGCGGACGGGCCGCCGTGGTGGTCGAGGGGCTGTCGATCGTCTCGGGCCGCGTCCTGCGGGCCGACCTGGTCACCGGGGAGGTCGCCTACCTGGGCGACCTGGACGACGTCACCGACCTCGGCTGGCTGGACGACGACACCCTGTGGTTCACCGGCTGGTCGGGCACCGGCGTGCACGGCGGGGTGCTCAGCGCCGCCGACGGCCGCGTCCTGAGCCGCTGGACGGCACGGGGAACGCTGGGCGGCCGCGACGGCCAGCCCTCGCTGTCCGTGGACCGCACCGGCACGGTGGCCGCGGCCTGCTGGGAGAGCCCCGAGCAGCCGCCCGAGGTCGCCGTGGCCGTCCTGCGGGAAGGCGGCTGGCGTCCGGTCACCGCGCTCAACGCCGGGCTGGCCGGGCTGGCGGCGCACCAGGAGGAGCTCACCTGGACGGGCCGCGACGGCCTGCCGGTCAGCGGCCTGCTGCTCACCACCCCCGGCGCCGGAGAGGGCCCCAGGCCGCTGGTCGTCATGGTGCACGGCGGGCCCACCTGGTTGTGGTCCAGCTCGTTCGCGCCCGCCGAGTCCAACCAGCTCGCCGTGCCGCTCGCGCACGCCGGCGCCGCCGTCCTGCTGCCGAACCCCAGAGGCAGCAGCGGCCGCGGCCAGGACTACGCCCGCGCGGTCATCGGCCAGGTCGGCGCGGCGGACCTGGACGACGTGCTGGCCGGCGTGGACCACCTGGTGGCCGAAGGCGTCGCCGACCCGGACCGGGCCGCGGTCATGGGCCTGAGCTACGGCGGCTACCTGACCGCCTGGGCCGTCACCCGCACGAGCCGCTTCCGCGCCGCCGTCGTCATGTCCGGCGTGAGCGACTGGCTGAGCTTCTCCACCGCCAGCAACCTCGCGGGCGGCTTCGACCCGCTCTACCACGCCGGTGCCGACCCGGCCACCGGCGAGGGACGCGAACGCCTGGCCGCCCGCTCACCCGTGCACCACGCCGCCGAGGCCGCCAGGGCCGCCACCCCGACCCTGATCCTGCACGGCGAGCGCGACCGCACCACCCCTCCCGGCCAGGCGGAACAGCTCTATCGTGCCTGGTCGGCGGCGGGCGTGAGCACTCAGCTGGTCCTCTACCCTCGGGAGGGTCACGAGCTGGTCGAGCCCGCCCACCGCAGGGACGCGGCGGAGCGCGTGATCGGCTGGCTGACCGGGGGCGGGGTGTTGTGATGGGCTGGGCCGGGTTCCTGCTGCGCAGGTCCGCGGGCACCGCGGCCGTCGTGCTGCTGCTGTCGGCCGGCGTGTTCGGCCTGCTCTACCTGGCCCCGGGCGACATCCAGCAGACCCTGCTCGGCACCCGTCCGGCCACCGCCGACACGATCGCCGCCCTGCGCGCCCGCTACCACCTCGACGACCCCGTCGCCGTCCAGTACCTGCGCTGGCTCGGCGGCGTGCTCGGCGGCGACCTCGGCACCTCCATCAGGACCGGCCAGCCGGTCGCCGGGATGCTCGGCGAACGCCTGCCGCGCACGCTCGTCCTGACCGGCTACGGCACGCTCCTGGCCGCGCTGATCGGCCTGCCGCTCGGCGTGCTGGGCGCGCTGCGCAAGGGCCGGGCGAGCGACCGCCTGGTGGTGACCGCCGGGGTGGTGGGGCTGAGCGCGCCGCCGTTCGCGGTCGGCCTGCTGCTGCTCGTGGTGTTCGCGCTGGGGCTCGGCTGGTTCCCCGTCTACGGCACGGGGGAGGGGTTCGCGAGCGAGCTGTGGCACCTGACGCTGCCCGCCGTCGCGCTGGCGGCCGGGGCGGCCGGGATGCTGCTGCGCTTCAGCAGGGCCGCGCTCGTCCGCGAGCTGGACCAGGACTACGTGGTCTTCGCCCGCGCCCGCGGCCTGAGCGCGCCCGTCGTGCTCGGCTACGCCATGCGCAACTCGCTGGTGCCCGTGCTGACCGCGGCCGGGCTCGTCGTCACCGGCATGCTCGCCGGGACCGTGCTGGTGGAGGTCACGTTCGCGCTGCCGGGGCTCGGGTCGCTGCTGGTCGACTCGGTCACCTTCAAGGACGTGCCGGTGGTGCAGGCGCTCGCGCTGCTGCTCACCCTCCTGATCGCCGCCGTCAACCTGCTGGTGGACGTCGCCTACTCGGTGGCCGACCCGCGCGTGCGGCTCGGCGGGGGCGCCTCGTGACCGCGCCCGCCCGTACGCGCGGGCGTGCCGTGATCCGCCGGTTCCCGATCGCCGTGCCGCTGGCGCTGGCCGTGCTCGTGGTCGTCGTGGCCGCCGCCGCGTTCGCGCCCTGGCTGGTCCCCGGCGCCACCGCGCAGGACCTGATGACCGGCATCTCCATGCCCGGCCCCGGCCACCCGCTCGGCACCGACGACCTCGGCCGCGACGTGCTGAGCCTGCTCGTCGCGGGCGCCCGCACCGCCGTGCCGGGGGCGTTCGCCGTGGCCGCCGGCTCCATGCTGATCGGCAACCTGCTCGGCCTGGCCGCCGGGTACTTCGGCGGCTGGACGGACACCCTGGTCATGCGCTGGGCCGACCTGATGTTCTCGCTGCCCGCGCTGCTGGTCGCGATCGTCGTGGCGGGCGTGCTCGGCGGCGGCTACGGCCTGGCCGTCGCCGTGCTGGTGGTGCTGTTCGCGCCCACCGACACGCGCGTGGTGCGCGGCGCCGTCCTGGAGCAGCGGCACCGGCCCTACGTCGAGGCGGCGCTGCTCAAGAACCTGTCGTCCTGGCGGATCATGACCCGGCACATCTGGCCGAACATCGTCCCGGTCAGCCTGGCCTCGGCCTTCCTGAACTTCGCCTTCGCCCTGGTCTCGCTGTCGTCGTTGTCCTTCCTCGGCCTGGGCGTCCCGGCCGGATCGCCCGACTGGGGGCGCACGCTGGCCGACAACCGCACCCAGCTGCTGGCCAACCCGTGGGCGGTCATCGCGCCCGGCCTGGCCGTGATCGTCACCGCCGCCGCGCTCAACCTGGTGGGCGACTGGCTGCACGAACGTTTCGAGCGGAGGGCCCGGTGACCATGCTGCGGGTGGCCGACCTGACCGTACGGCAGCCGGACACCGGCCGTACGCTGCTGTCGCAGGTGTCCTTCGAGGTCGCCGCCGGCGAGTCGGTGGCGATCGTGGGCGAGTCCGGCTCGGGCAAGTCGCTGACCGTCCGCGCGCTGCTCGGGCTGCTGCCCGCCGGGCTGGAGTCCACCGGCCTGGTCGAGATCGACGGACGGCGGGTCGACGACGACCCCAGGGCCAGGCGGCGGCAGCGCGGCGGCACGGTCTCGCTGCTCATGCAGGACCCGTTCACGCTGCTCAACCCCCTGCGCAGGGCCGGCAAGCAGATCGCTGACGGCCTGCCGGACGGCGCCGACCCGAGGACCGAGGTGCCGCGGCTGCTGGCCGAGGTGGGCCTGCCGGGCGAGGTGGCGGGCCGCTACCCGTTCCAGCTCTCCGGCGGCATGCGGCAGCGGGTGGGCCTGGCCTGCGCGCTGGCCGCCGCGCCGCGGATCCTGCTGGCCGACGAGCCGACCACCGCCCTCGACGCCACCACGCAGCGCGAGGTTCTTGCCCTCATCCGCCGCATCCAGCGCGAACGGGACATGACGTTCCTGCTCATCACCCACGACCTGCGGCTGGCGTTCTCGATGTGCGACCGGGTCGTGGTCATGTACGCGGGCCGGGTCATGGAGGTCGGGCGGGCCGCCGAGGTGCGCAAGGAGCAGCGGCATCCGTACACGCGGGCGCTGCTGGCCGCCGAGCCGCCCGCCGACCGGCGGCTGCCGGTCATCCCGTCCGTGCCGGGCTCGGTGCCGGCCCACGACGCGGTGGCCGGGCGCTGCGGGTTCGCCGACCGGTGCGCGCACGCGGGGGAGGAGTGCCGCGCGGGCGTCCCTGCCCTGGTGCCGGTGCCGGGCGCGGAGGTTCGCCTGTCGGCCTGCGTACGGGCCGCCGCGCTGCCCGAGGCGCCGCCGCCCCCGCCGGGCGTGCCGTCGCCGCCGCGCACCGCCGCCGCGCCCCTGCTGGCGGTGACGGGCCTGCGGAAGACGTACGCGGGCGCGTCGCGGCCGGCATTGGCGGGTGTGGACCTGACCGTGGCGCCGGGCGAGGTCGTGGCCGTCGTCGGCGAGTCGGGGTCGGGCAAGACCACGCTGGCCCGCTGCGTCACCGGCCTGGAACGGCCCGACGCGGGCGTCGTCACCCTCGACGGGCTCGACTGCTCCGACCACACCCGCCTGTCCCGCCAGGCGGTGCGCCAGGCCCGCAGGACGGCACAGATGATCTTCCAGGACCCGTACTCGACGCTCAACCCGGCGCGTACCGTCGGTGCGACGCTCAAGGAGGCGCTCGCCGCCGACGGACGCCCCGCGGACGTCGGCGCGCTGCTGCGCCTGGTGGGCCTCGACCCCGCGCTCGCCCGCAAGCGCCCGGCCGGCCTGTCGGGCGGCGAGCGGCAGCGCGTGGCCATCGCGCGGGCCGTGGCCGGCGAGCCCCGCCTGCTGGTCTGCGACGAGCCGGTCTCCGCCCTCGACGTCTCCGTGCAGGCGCAGGTGCTCACCCTGCTCGCCGGGCTCAGGGAACGCCTGGGCATGGGCCTGCTGTTCATCACCCACGACCTGGCCGTCGTCCGCCAGCTCGCCGACCGCCTGTACGTGCTGCGGGCCGGCGAATGCGTCGAGACCGGCGACGTGGACCGGGTGCTGGACGCCCCCGCCCACCCCTACACCCGCGAGCTGCTGGCCAGCGTGCCCGACGGAAGCAGCCGCTGGCCCGGCTAGTCGTAGGAGATCAGCGTGAGCATCCGGCAGCCGCGCTCGCCGGTGGAGTAGACGTGGTCGACCTCGGCCCCGAACCGCACCGCGTCGCCCTCGCCCAGCCGCACCGACCACGTGTCGCTCTCGACCGTCACCTCGCCGGACACCACGTAGGCGTGCTCCACGGACCCGTGCCCGTGGGCGCTCCTGGCGCTGCGCGTCAGCGGCGGCAGCTCGCCCTCGGCCAGCTCGAACCGCCGCCGGTCGGCCGCGGCGAACAGGCCGCGCACGGTCGTGTCGCCCACCGCCACCGGCCGGCCCTCGCTCCTGCGCAGCACCTCGGGCTCGGCGAGCCGGGTACGGGTCAGCTCGGCGAAGGTGAGCTCCAGCGCCCCCGCCAGCCGGGTCAGCACCTCGATCGTCGGGTTGGCCACGCCGCGCTCGATCTGTGAGATCAGCGCCTTGCTCACCCCGGTCAGCTCGGCCAGCTCGCGGACGCTGAACCCCCGGGCCAGCCGCGTGCGCCGCAGGTTGCCCGCCAGCGCGCCGCGCACCCCGGCGGCCTGCCCGTTGGTGACCGCGAGTTCCTGCCGCACGTGGTGAGTCCTTCCTGTCCCGGCGTCCACCACCATCATGCCCTGCGCGTCAGCCCGTCTTGTCCAGGAAACCGGACACCGCGGAGACGAACGCGGCCGGGTCGTCCACCCACGGGAAGTGCCCGGCGCCGGGCAGCGTCACCGGCGTGGCGTCGCGGAACAGGGCGGCGAAGGGCCGCGCGTAAAGGCGGCAGGGGTGGACGTCCAGGTCGCCGGTCAGCAGCAGCGCCGGCGCGTCGAGCGCGGCCAGCCCGGCGCTGACCTCCTCGGGCGTCACCGGGGACGGCGCGTAGAAGCCGTCCGCCGCGGCCTCGCCGCACTCCTCCTCGGCCCTGGCGGAATGGGCCGCGGCGCGTTCGGTCCAGGGGCCGTAGAAGAACCGGTGGCGCTCCACGCCCTCGTCGGCCAGGAACTCGGCCAGGGCGGCGGCGTACCACGGCTCGTGCGCGCGCAGCTCCAGACCGGCCTGCCAGTCCTCCTCGGTCGGAGTGAAACCCGCGGCGACCGGCGAGGGCGCGACCAGGCACAACGACCTCAGGCGGGCCGGATGCAGCCCGGCGTACCGGACGGCCACGTTCGCGCCCGCCGAGTGCGCCAGCAGGTCCATGCGGTCCAGTCCCAGGTGCTCCCGCAGCGCCTCGACGTCCTCGGCCAGCCGGTCCCACCGGTACGTCCCGGGGTCGGCCGGGATCGCCGAGTCGCCGGTGCCCCGGCCGTCCAGCCGGATCAGCCGCCGGGGCAGGCCGCCGAGGCCGCCCAGGTAGCGAGAGGCGCGGCCCGGTCCGCCGGGCACGCACACCAGCGGCTCGCCCGTCCCGTACGCGTGGTAGGCCAGCTCGGTCCCGTCGTGGGCGAGAAAGGAGGGCATGGGGCGATTATGCCGGGTGCCCGTGGTCGTCGGGCGGCGGATCCTCGAACCGCGGCCGCTGCGGCGGGCCGCCGCTCACCGACCGGACGATCGTCGCCGCGACGTGGTGCACCTTGAGGTTGCGGTCCTGGGAGACGTTGCGCAGGATCTCGAACGCCTGGTGCGCGGTGCACCGGCGCTGCGCCATGACGATGCCGATCGCCTGGTCGATGACCGGGCGGGTGCCGAGCGCCTCCTTCAGCTGCGCCGCCACCTCCCGCGTACGGGCCGCGCCGATCGCCACGTCGAACAGCACGCCGATCGTCGCGGCGCTCACCTGCGCCGCGACGTGCGTCGGCGCGGCGAAGCCGCCCGCGCCCGCCGAGTAGAGGTTGAGCGTGCCCAGCAGCCGTCCCTGGGAGGTCAGCGGCTCGGCGTGCAGGCTGAGGATCCCGTGCGGCTGCGGGCAGAAGGACCCCCAGGGGGCGTCGCCGGCCGCCAGACCGGCCGCCGTGACCGCGCGCCCGGCCTCGATCGCGTCGAAGCTCGGTCCCCGCCCGGCCGCCGACTGCATGCCGTCGAGCATCCCGGCGCGGGCGTGCGCACACGCCGCCGGACGGATGCCGTGTTCGGTGCACAACGTCACACTGACCAGCGGAGAGTCGGGCATCGCACGGGCGGCGATGACGACACTCCGCGCCAGTGCCCGTTCGAACTCGTCGATTCCGGCCGGAACAGCGGTCCTGTTCAACAAATCCCTCGCGCTCGGCTGCGGCTCACGCCTGCGACCAGACAGCCTGCCCCTCCAGCGGGGTTCTAAGCGGGCCCCGCCGGAGGTTTTCCCGGGACTCCTCAGGCGAGGTAGGCGTCGACCTCGGCCAGGTAGGCGTCCTTCAGGTGCCGCGGCAGCCAGGTGATCTCGAACGCGTTGCGCTCCAGCCGGGCCAGCTCCTCGCGGGTGAGCTGCAGCTCCTCCTGCAGCGCCACCAGGTTCTCGCCCACGTACCCGTTGAAGTACGCCGGGTCGTCGGAGTTGATCGTCACCCGGACGCCGAGCTCCATGAGCTTGCGGATGCCCTCGGCCTTCATGGAGTCGGTGACGTACCCGTTGGAGATCGGGCAGCAGGTCAGGCCGATGCCGCGGGCCAGCACCAGGTCCACCAGGCGCTGGTCCTCCAGGATGTTGACGCCGTGGTCGATCCGGTCGACGCCGATCTCCTCGATCGCCTGCCGGATGTGCTCGATCGAGTTGTCCTGGTCGACGTCGCAGTGCATGGTCAGCAGGTAGCCCTCCTGGCGGGCCCGCTCGTACACGGCGGCGAACTTGGCCGGCGGGTTGCCCTTCTCGTCGGAGTCCAGCCCGATGCCGACGATCCACTCCTTGTACGGCAGCGACTCCAGCAGCGTCGCCATCGCGTACTCGGCCTGGAAGTCGCGCAGGAAGCACATGATGAGCTGGGCCCGCACGCCGAGCTGCCGGTCGGCGTCGATCAGCGCCCGCCGCAGCCCGCGGATCACCACGTCGAACGGCACCCCGCGCGAGGTGTGCGCCTGCGGGTCGAAGAAGATCTCGGCGTAGCGCACGTTCTGCTCGGCGGCCTTGCGCAGGTAGGCCATGGCCAGGTCGTAGAAGTCGGGCTCGGTGCGCAGCACCTGCATGCCCTCGTAGTAGACCGTGAGGAAGGAGGGGAGGTCGTCGAAGGAGTAGGCGGCCCGCATCTCCTCGACCGACGTGTAGGGCAGCGCGATGCCGTTGCGCCGGGCCAGGTCGAACTTGAGCTCCGGCTCCAGCGTGCCCTCGATGTGCAGGTGCAGCTCGCACTTGGGGAGACCGGCGATGAAGTCCTTCATGATCAAACCTCCGTGAGGATGGGGTCGACGACCTCGAGCCGTACGCAGTCGACCAGCCCGAGGTCGGTGACGGCGTAGTCGGGGATCGCGGTGATCGACAGGAAGAACAGGTACATCAGCGGCGCCGGCAGCGTGCAGCCCAGCTCGCGGGCCAGGTCGTCGAGCCGCTCCTCCAGCACCGCCATCTCGGCGGCCGGCAGGTCGGAGACGATGCCGCCGACCGGCAGCGGCAGCAGCGCCCGCACCTCGCCGTCCACCACCACGGCCTGGCCGCCGCCCTGCTCGGCGACGGTGTTGACGGCCAGCGCCATGTCCTCGCGGGAGGCGCCCACGCAGATGATGTTGTTGTCGTCGGGCGCCGCGCTGGTGGCGATCGCGCCGGCCCGCAGGCCCATGCCGCTGACCATGGCGACCGGCTTGTTGCCGGTCTTGCCGTAACGCTCGACGACCGTGACGAGCAGCGCGTCCTGCTCCACGGACGGCTCCACGACGCCGTCGGTCACCGGCAGGGTCACGTCGCGCCTGCGGCGGACGAAGACCTGCTCGGTGAACCCGAGGGTCAGCACGGTCGCCTGCTCGCCCTCGGCGCGCAGCACCAGGTCGCCGGCGGTGACCGGGGCGATCGGGAACGGCCGGACCGGGCCGCGCTCGGGGGCGGGCGTCGGCGTGACCATCCGGCCGTCGCGGGCGGCGGGCACGCCGTTCGCGATCACCTCGCGGACCCGGAAGTCCTCCAGCGAGTCGACGATCAGGACGTCCGCGAACCGGCCGGGGGACAGGCTGCCCACCAGGTGGTCGATGCGGTACATCTCCGCGCAGTTCACCGTGGCCATCTGGATCGCCGTCATCGGGTCGATCCCCGCCGCGACCGCCATCCGGACGAGCTTGTCCATGTGGCCGCCCGCCAGCACGTCGGCGGCGTGCACGTCGTCGGTGCAGAACGCCAGCCTGCGGGAGCCGGCCAGGGCCACGGCCTTGATGTTCTCGTCGAGGAAGTGGGCGACGGAGGACTCGCGGATGATGCCGTACATGCCGCGGCGCAGCTTCTCCAGCATCTCCTCGTGCGAGTACGACTCGTGGTCGAGCCGCACCCCGGCCGCCGCCAGCCCGCTGATCCGGCGCGGGTCGGACAGCGGCGCGCAGCCGAACACCGGCAGCCGCCGCTCCCGAGCCAGGTCGAGAGCCTCCATGACGGCAGGATCGGAGTGTTCCACCATCTCTTGGACGGTCTCCCAGATCCCCACACATTCCGGCCATTCGTGGGCGATCCTGTGCTCAGCCGGACCGAACGGATACCCGACGGTCGACTCAGGCACGGTGTAGGGCGCCTTGGCGGGTGCACCCCACCAGATTCGCATGCCGGTCGCCGCCGACTCGTCCAGGAAACGCCGGACGCCCGGCAGCCCCTCGGCCACGAGGATCTGGTCCAGCCCCGACACCACGCTCGTCGTGCCGAACGGCACCACCAGGTCGGCGAAGCTGGTGACCGACAACTTGCTGCACTCGATGTGCAGGTGCCCGTCGATCAGGCCGGGCACCAGGTAGCCGCCGCGCGCGTCGATCACCTCGGTGTCCTGGCCACGCTCCAGCACCGGCTCCACGGCGGCGATCCGGCCGCCCACGATGCCGATCTCGGCCGGGTACAGCTCGCCGGTCAGCACGTTGACGAGCGTGCCGTTCGTGATGATCGTGTCCGCGGGCCGCCGCCCGTACGCCACGTCCAGCAGGTCGCGGTCCATCATGCCTCCACAGTCCGTACGGCGGGCCGCGGCACGAGCAGCGCGTACGCCGCACCGGCCACCAGGAAGCCCGCGAAGATGCTGAAGTCGCTGCCGCCCGTCGCCTCCGACAGCGGCCCGACGAAGACGGCCGAGTTGATCCACAGGGCCGCCGCCGCCATGCCCAGGACCTGCGCGATGATCGCCGGCCACCGGACCTGGCCGGGCGCCTGCTCGTCGAACAGCGCCTCGGCGTCGTAGCGTCCCCTCCTGCGCAGCCAGTCGGTGATGTAGACGCCGGCCCAGGGCGCCAGCCAGATGATCAGCAGCGCGAGGAAGTTGTTGAGCATGGTGTTGAAGCTGTTCGAGGTCACCGCCACGAACGTGATGAGCACGCAGAGCACGAGGTCGCCGACGACCGCCACCCAGCGCTTGACCTTGATCCCGGCCGCCTGCAGGTTCAGCCCCGAGGAGTACAGGTCGGTGGTGTTGACCGCGAACAGCGACACGATCGCCAGCAGCAGGTACGGCACCACGAACCACTGCGGCAGCGCGCCCGGCAGCCCCGAGATCGGGTCGGTGTTGTCCTTGACCACGGTCGCCACGGCCGCCCCGAGCGTCATCAGCAGCACGTACGGGACGAACCCGCCCAGGGCCGCGTACCCGAAGACCGCCTTCCTGGAGGAGCTCGCCGGCAGGTAGCGGGAGTAGTCGCCGCCCAGCGGACCCCACGACAGCCCGCCCGCCGACATGATCATCGCGATCGCCATCGTGAACGTGGCGAAGTCCGCCGACCCGCCGCCGCCCCCGAGCTCCACCTTGGGCGCGATCAGGATCGCCATCAGGCCGAACAGCACGACGAACACCCAGGTGAAGTACTTCTGCGCCTTCATCACCGCGGCGTGCCCGATCAGCGGCAGCACCAGCTGGATCGCCGCCGCCACCAGGATCACCACGACCTTGAGCCCGAGCCCCTGGTCGCTCACCCCCGCCTGCTCCAGCAGCGACAGCGCCGCGAATGTGATGAGCACCATGCCGCCGGCCTCGAAGCCCACCATGTTGAGCCAGCCGAAGAAGCTGAGCACGCGGGCGCCCTTGGGGCCGTAGGCGGCCCTGGAGACCGCCATGGTGGAGGTGCCGGTGGCCGGGCCCTGCAGGCTGGTCAGGCCGACCAGCGGGAACGACAGCAGGTTGCCGATGACGATCGCGATGACCGCCTGCGTGAAGCTGAGCTGGAACGCCGCCACGATCGTGATGCCGTAGACGAGGGTGAAGATGCCCATCGTCGTCCCGGACCAGAGGAAAAGCAGGTCACGCGGGCGGCCGTACCTTTCGCCGGCCGAGACCAGTTCGATCCCGCGTTGTTCCATGGCCCCTCCTGAGGGTCGCTGGGTGTGTGCGCACACAGTGAACCGTAGGGGGGTGACCTGGTGAGTTATCGGGACATACGAGCGTACTGGGAGCCAGTTGTGCCCCGGCTACAAAGTGATCGCCAAGCCGACTGCCGTACCTGGCTGGAGAGTGATCGCCAAGCCGACCGCTGTGACCGGCTACAAGGTGGGCGCCAAGCCGACCGCTGTGACTCGCTACAAGGTGATCGCCAAGCCGACTGCGAACAGCAGGCCGTACGCCATCTGCAGTTTGCCCGTCTGCTGCAGGACCGCGATCAGCGCCGGACCGACGGCCTTGCCCAGCACCGTCCTGATCGGCGTGACCGCGAGCGGCGCGGCCAGCGCCGCGAGCGCCGCCCACGGCGTGACCGCGATCATCGCCAGCGCCACCACGAACGGCACCACCTGGCACAACACGTACAACGCCCGGGTGCGCTCGGCGCCGAGCACCACCGCCAGCGTGCGCTTGCCCGACGTGCCGTCCGTCTGGACGTCGCGCAGGTTGTTGACCACCAGCATCGAGCAGGACAACAACCCCACCGGGATCGAGGCCAGGAACGCCGTCCAGCTCAGCTGCTCGGTCTGCACGTACGCGGTGCCCATCACCGGGACCACGCCGAAGAACACGAAGACCGCCAGCTCACCCAGGCCGCGGTAGCCGTAGGGCCGCTTGCCGCCGGTGTAGAACCAGGCCGCCGCGATGCACGCGACCCCCACCAGCAGGATCCACCACGCCCGCGTCACGACCACCAGCACCAGCCCGAGCACCGCCGCGACCGCGAAGCAGCCCAGCGCCGCCGTCAGGACCTGCCGGGGCGTGGCCGCCCGCGAGCCCACGAGCCGCATCGGGCCGACGCGCTGGTCGTCGGTGCCGCGGATGCCGTCGCTGTAGTCGTTGGCGTAGTTGACGCCGATCTGCAGGGACAGCGCCACGAGCAGCGCCAGGACCGCGCGCCACCAGACGAATCCGCCGTCGCCGATCGCCACGCCCGTACCGACCATGACGGGGACTACGGCGTTGGGAAGGGTGCGCGGGCGCGCGCCCGCGATCCACTGACCGGGGGTTGCCATGCTGTCGAACCTCTAGCTGATATCCGTGGTGAGCCTGACCATGCGGATCGGACGACCCATGTCGAGGACGCGTTCGGCCATGTCCTCGCCCCAGCCGGCCGACTCCAGGAAACCGAGCACAGCGTAGTTGTCGGCGAACACCCAGGTGACGATCTGGCGGAAGCCGTCCTCACGCAGGTAGTCGACGGTGGCGTTGAGCAGGCGGCTGCCGTGGCCGCGGCGCACGAAGTCGGGATCGACCAGCAGCGTCAGCATCTCGGCGACCCTGCCCGGATCCAGGTCGGGGTCCTCGGCGGGGGCGTGCGAGGCCAGCCCCACCACCCGCTCGCCGCCGCGCGGGGTCGTCAGCGCCGCGCTGCCGCCCGCGCCCAGCGCGGGGAAACCCTCGGTGTCGAGGATGGTCTCCACCGCGACCAGCACCCGGTGCGAGGGGCCGGGCGGGGCGACGATCGCCTCGTCCCACTGACGCAGCCACATCTTCTCGGCCGCCGGCCCCGTCATCTGCTCGAGTGGGCCTTCCGGGAGGAACTCCCGATATCCGTAGCGCCAGGCGCGGATCTGAGTATTCGCAACCTGGAGAACATCCTCGCGCCGGGCCGCCCGGACGCCTACGTCTGCCATCTCGGCCCGCTCCTTCGCCTGCCGTTCGTGCCACAAGGCACGAGTTACACCGTATCGGTGTTTGAGCCTTGGAGATGACGCGAACCCCGCTTCCCCGCCCGGTATGCGCGTGTCTTGGTGGTGTCACCGCATACCGGCATCGAACACCATGAGCGCGAACGATTCCCGGCCACGTCGCTGAACACCCGCCGACCCGTTCCTCCACCCGTACGACGACCCACTCCAACAACCTCCAACGACCTCCGCCCGCCGATCCGCGCCCTCATCCGCTCGTGTCGATCCGCGCCTGCCCATCCGCGCCTGCCCATCCGCGCCTGCCCATCCGCCAGCCACGCGTGTCGATCCGCGCGTGTCGATCCCCGCCCACCGACTGAGGCGGGGGTGGCCCATGCGGCGGTGATCGCGTCCGGGCGCGTCCGGGCGCGCCCGCGTCGCCCGAACCGGCGTCTGATCACCGGGCCGGGCGTCCGATCACCGGACCTGTGCGTCCAGCGCCCGCCCGAGCCTCCGCACCCCCTCCGCCAGGACCGTCAGGTTGGCGGCGGCCATGTGCGTCACCCTGATCCGCGGCCCCGGCGGCTCCGACGGGTAGTACATCCGCCCCGGGCTCACCAGCGTCCCGTACCGCCGGGCCGTCTCGACCAGGGCGTTCTCGTCCACCTCCGCGGGCAGCCGGAGCCACAGGTGCAGACCGCCGATCGGCACCAGATGCACCTCCACCCCGGGGGCGTGGGCCGCCAGCGCCGCCGTGAGCGCGTCCCGCCTGGTCGCGATCTCGGCGTGCACGGTGTTCAGATGCCTGCCCCACGCCGCCGAGCCCACGAACTCCAGCGCCGTCTCCTGCAACGGCCGCGCCACGAAGAACGACTCGACGAGCTGGCTGGCCCGCAGCCGGTGCGCGGCCGGCCCACGGGCCACGACCGCCGCCACCCGCAGGCTGGGGGACAGGATCTTGGTCAGCGAGCCCACGTTGACGACCGTGCCGTGCGCGTCCATGGAGGCCAGCGACGGGGGAGCGGCAGGGGACAGGTAGCGGGCGTAGTCGTCCTCGATCACGAACGCCCCCGCCGCCCTGGCCACCTCCAGCACCTGCGCGCGCCGCTCCAGGGGCAACGTCGCGCCGGTGGGGTTGTGCAGGGTGGGCTGGCAGAAGAACACCCGCGCGCCGGTGACGGCGAACGCCTCGGCGAGCAGGTCCGGCCGCACGCCGTCGCGGTCCATCGGCACGGCCGTCGCGCGCAGCCCGGCCGCCTTGGCCGCCGCCAGCGCTCCGGGATAGGTGGGCGTCTCGACCAGCACCGGCGTCCCGGGGGCCGCCAGCGCCCTGAACGCGTGCGTCAGCGCCGCCTGGCCGCCGCTGACGATCAGCGCGTCCGCCGCCGTCACGTCGCCCCCGGCCTGGCGGGCGAACCAGCCGCGCAGCTCGTGCAGGCCGTTCAACGGCGGCGTCGCCCAGACGTCCGGACGTCGCACCGCCCTCGCGGCGGCCGCCGCGAGCTGCCTGTCCGGCCTCAGCCCCGGGTTCAGGTAGCCGCCGGTCAACGGCACCACCTCCTCGGGCGGCTGCGCGAGCAGCGCCGCCACCGGCCCGTCGTCCACCACCCGGTCGCCGAGGGCGACCGTCTGCCAGGACAGGTCCAGGGGGTCCTGACCGCGCACGACCTGCCGCGGCGCCACGAACGCGCCGCTTCCCGGACGCGACACCACCCGCCCTTCGGCGGCGAGCTGGCCGATGGCGCGCGAGACCGTCACGGGGCTGACGTTGTGCCGCCGCATGATCTCCCGGCTGGACGGAAGCCGCGCACCAGGCCCCAGACGGTCGGCCTCTTCACGCAGTATCGCAGCAATCTGGGCGATACTGCTATCGTTGGTCATGAAGGACAAGGATAGCGCTACCGCCCAAAACGCAGTAGCACCCCCACCCACCCACCCCGCAACACCCCCCACCCCACCTCCCGCCCCCGCCTCTTCGGCCCCCGCCTCTTCGGCCCCCCTCATCCAGCCGGCAGCCCCTCAGAACCCGACCACCTCTGCCAGCCCGCCCGACAGGACCAGCACCTCAACCTCCCCCTCCCCAGCCCCTGTTCCGGAGCCCGCCACCTCTCCCACCTTCTCCCCGACCCCCTTGAAGAGCCCCGCCACCTCCAACGGCCCCGCCACTTCGAACGGCGCCGGGATCTCCAACGGCCCCGCCACTTCGAACGGCGCCGGGAGTTCGAACGGCACCACCACCCTTCGCCACGCCCTGAAAGGCGCCGGCGGAGCCGCCGCCCGCGCCCGGCAAGGGACGATGCTGGCCTTCCTGGGCGTCCTTGCCTTCTCCGGCAGCTTCCCCGGCACCGTCTACGCGATGCGCGGCTTCGACCCCTGGCTGGTGGCCATCGGCCGCGCCGCCGTCGCCGGCGTCATCGCCCTGGTCTGCCTCAAGGTCGCTCGCCTGCCCCTCCTCCCGCCGCGCCGCCACTGGCCCTCCTACGCCGTGATCTCCCTGGGCGTGGTCTTCGGCTTCCCGGTGTTCAGCAGCCTCGCCCTCGACCTGGGCGCCAGCACCTCCCACGCCGCCGTGGTCATCGCCCTGCTACCCGCCGCCACCGCCGCCTGCGCCGTCGTACGGGCCGGCGAACGCCCCCGCCCCCTGTTCTGGGCCGCCTGCGCCGCGGGTGCCGCCGCGATCACCGCCTTCACCCTCACCCGAGGCCAGGCCGGCGCCGCCTGGCCGGACCTGCTCCTGGTCGGCGCCCTCCTGTCAGCCGCGCTCGGCTACACCGAAGGCGGCCGCCTGACCAGGACGATCCCCGGCTGGCAGGTGATCAGCCACGCCCTCGTCCTCTCCCTCCCGCTGACCGCCGTGATCACCGCGGTCCTGACCCTCACCACTCCCGTCACGCCGGCCGCCCCCGCCCTGGCCGGCTTCGCCTACGTGGCGCTGATCTCGATGTTCCTCGGCTTCATCCCCTGGTACGCCGGCCTGGCCAGAGGCGGCATCGCCAGAGCCGGCCAGACCCAGCTGGCGCAGCCGCTGCTGACCCTCGTCTGGGCCTGGGTCCTGATGGGCGAACGTTTCGGCCCGGCCACCGTGGCCGCCGCACTCGCCGTCCTGGCCTGCGTCGCCGTCACGCAGCGCACCCGCTCGTAGGGAAAGTCCTGGCACGACGACGTGCGCACCGGGCCGCGGCGAAGCTTGCATGGCGTGACGCCGCCACGCAGGATGGCAGGGGAGGTGTCACAACCATGGCGGACCTCACGATCCCGGAAGGCGGCTTCTGGCCCGCGCCGGAGATCCCGCAACCCAACATCTATCCGATGGAATGGCGCGTGGAGACCGAGAAACTCGCGGCCATCTACGAGAAGTCCAAGCGCAAACTCTGGAACCCGGCCGACCTCCCATGGGACGGCCTCAACCCGGACGACTTCACCCGCGAACAGCGCCTGGGCATCATGTACTGGTTCGCCGTCCTCGCCAATTTCGACGCCTCGGGCCCGGCCGTGTTCGCCCGCGCAACCATCCAGGCCTTCGAGAAACACGAGGAAGATCCGGTACGGAAGTGCTTCTTCTCCATCACCCGCGACGAGATGAACCATGAGGAGTGCTGCCAGCGCACCATCGCCCGGCTGTGGCCCGGCGGCCCCCTGAACTGGACCCCCGAAGACGATCTCGAAAAGGCCGCCCACAACAACATCGGCTGGCTCTACCACAACGGCGGACGCTACTGGACCGGCTACACCAGCGCCGTTGGAAGATACTCGCTGCCGGTCCTGTTCACGAGTTTCATGATGGGCGAGATGGCCGCGTCCACGCTGTTCAGAGGCATGGCCACGGGCACCCGGCATCCGGTCTTCGGCGAGATGTTCCAGCGCATCGGCCTCGACGAGTCCCGTCATCTGCAAATCTGCATGACCATTCTGGAAAACGAATGGCCGGGCCTCACCGACGAGACCCGCAGCCTCATCACCCGCCAGCTGCGGGCCGGTTTCGTGTTCCTCTCCATGATTCTCTGGGAGCCTCCGGAAGGTTTCTGGGAACTCCCGCCCTACTTCCTCGACAATCACCGCGTCCTGATGGACCACGCCAGGGAAGCGGGATTGGGCGTGCTCTCGTACGAGGAACAGAAGGAGAACTGGCGCGTGGCCATGGCGAAGGTCCGCGCGATCGTCGAACGATGGGGCATCGCCTTCCCCGCCATTCCCGAACTGGACCTGGAAGGCGTCGAGGTGAACGTCATCGACCCGGAGGAGATCATCCCCGTCTTCTAGGATGCGCGTATGTGGCCCCGCATCGACGGACGCAGAGTCCTCGCCCTCGGCACCCCCGGCAAGGTGCGCACCCTGCTGACCGACCTCACCCTCTCAGGCACGAAGACCGCCACCGCCGGCCTCCTGCCCCTCGACTACGAGGCGGAGGGCGAAGAGGTCGAACACGTCGGCGAACACCTGATCCTCGTGAACGACGCCGGCGAGAAGGCCGCCACCATCGAGATCACCTCAGTGGCGCTGGTGCCGTTCGCCGAAGTGCCGTGGGAGTTCGCCGAGGCGGAAGGCGAAGGATTCACCTCGATCCAACACTGGCGGGACGTCCACCAGCGCTACTGGTCATCCTTGGGCCACGAGGTGAACGACACCTCCACAATCGTCTGCCTCCACTACCGCCTACTCCGCACCTAACCCCCGCGCACAAAACACCAAGCCCCCGAAACGACCAACCCCCAAGCAACCACCGCCCCAGCCGCACTACCCCTCCTTGGGGGAGTGCGGCCATCAACCCCCCATGCACAACCCCGACCAAGCATCCACCCCGTGGGCCAAGTATCCACTCGTGGGGCGAAGCATCCGCCCCTTGGCCAAGCATCCACTCCCGGCCAAGCACCTCTCCCCGCCGAGCATCCACCTCCCGCCAGGCACGCATTCGCGGCCTTCGAACTCAAGCCCTGCCGCAAAGGCGATCCAACCCGCACCGCCGTCACTCCCGCACTGACGCCCTCAGCGACTTGCCCCACCCAACTCCCGCATACTTCGGCCTCCGTCGTCCCCTGTGCCGTCGTCCCCTGTGCCGTCGTCCCCTGTGCCGTCGTCCCCTGTGCCGTCGTCCCCTGTGCCGTCGTCCCCTGTGCCGTCGTCCCCTGTGCCGTCGTCCG
>NZ_JBEOZT010000045.1:0-6189 GCF_040298265.1 Nonomuraea sp. NPDC001636 | reverse complement strand
GTCGTCCTACACCACATCCATGGCGCCCCCGACGAACGTCCCCTTCCCTGCCACCGTGTGCACGAGCTGCCGCCGACGCAGCTCCCGCACGACGTTCCGGACGGTTGACCTCGCCACGTCGAACTCCGCCTCCATAGCCAGCTCGCTCATCACCGCCTCGCCGGCCAGCAGCTCACCTCTCAGAATCTGACCCTCGATCATCTCGGCAATCTGCACATAGATCGGCACAGGGCCGTCTCGGTCGAGCATGCTCATACCTTAGACGTCGCGATACAAGCAGATGAGTGAATCTCAATCCTGGGGCCACGACTCTTCCGGCGACACGTAACTCCCGCGCTGCGGCACGGTGTAGATCCACCCTTGCTCCCGCAACAACGCCATGGCCCGCCGCACCGTCTCCCGCGCCACGTCGTACTGCTGCACCAACGCTGTCTCGCCCGGGATCGCCCGCTTGGGCTGGAAGTGCCCCGCCCTGATCTGCTTGGCCATATCGGAAGCGATCTGCCGGTAGAGCGGCACTTTCCGCTGCTTGCGCGGCGCTTCATCAGGCGCGCCGACGAACGTGCCCTCGCCCTGGACCGTGTAGATGAGCCCTTCCTCGCGCAACACGTGGATGGCCCGGCGGGCCGTCGTCCGCGCGACCCCGAACTCGTGCTGAATGTCGGCCTCGCTCGGCACGGGATGCCCGGACGCGAGCCCCTCGACCCGCCGTCGAAGGATCTCCGCGATCTGTACGTAGATGTGGGTGTCGCCGTCGTAGTCCAGCACACCGGCAACATAGACGAAGGTGTACGAGCCCTCCCATATCCTCCTGCCTGCTCAGACAGAGTCATCTTTCCGAATAGACGAGCGGATACAACCAGACGTATCCTCCAGCCATGGCCGTACTCCCCCTGGACTACGAACACTGCATCGGCATCCACCTCCCAGATCCTTGCCCAGGCCGCACAGCCATCCGCTGGTTTCCCACACGCTCCCCCTACGAACGCGTACGGGTCCGGGCATACACCTGCCACTGCGCGCCCATGATCTACGAGCTCTGCCAAATCGGAGGGCAGCGCTTCATCCGCCGAACCCGCAAGAACGGCAGAATTCCGATCCTGGAGGAGACCTTCCGAGGCTCCGCCCTCAGAACCCAGCTGCTCTGGGACTGTCTGCTGACCGGCCACGCCCGATAACCCGTGCACCTACAGACCAGCACTCACCTTCGGCTCATCCTCGCGGCCGTAGAGGAACCCCACCCCTGAGTCGGTACCTGCGGTAGCACGAACCCCGCGTTGTTTGCCCGCCTCCGCAGCAACCTACCGAGAGAGCCTGACAAAACCAGCCCTCCCGACCGAACGCACCCCCTCAAGCTCCGTGCGCCGCTCAAGCGCAACGCTGCGGCCTTGCGTAGGCCAGCCCCTGTAGACCAATCCGTTTCGCGACACGAGTGGCCGGCGACGCCAGCCAACGACGATGGCGGCACCGCTACAAACTCGCAGATTGCTCACGAGGGCTTGCCGAGACCCTTTGCCACCTGAATATATTTATGCGCCATCCTGAGCAACGCTCGGCAGCCCCGGTCGCCGTAGTGCAATTCCCCAACGAGCTCTCACTCAAGCCTGATTTTCCTGACTAAGAGGGACAGATTGGTATTCCGTCCGAAGCCAAGCCGAGAAGAGAGAAGTAGGAGCCACAGTTCCAAAACGGCTTTGCACGCCATCTCGAAGGCGGCACACTGTTCCTCGCGGCCATCACGTTGGCTCCTTCGTTCTCGGACAAGGCCCTAGAAGGAGTACGGGATGGCCGTCACCATTTCCCGACGCCTCCCCACTCCTGGCCGATCCGATCAAGCCAGCTCTGAAGCCGACCTCCAGCATCATCGCCATCAAATGTTGAAGCAGTCGAGCACCCCCAACAGAGAGCCCTCGGTCCCGACCAGGGGCTCAACGCCGCTCAGGCATCATCTTTCGCCAACAGGCGATCCAATCTGAGCCCGAGATCATCGAGCTGGAACCGTAGCCCCTCAAGCATCGTCAACGTCTCCGCCAGGCTGGCCTTGCAGCTGTCGTCGAACCGTTCCCGAAGGCGCGCGATCTCGAAGTTGAGGATCTCAAAGTCTCGGCCGACCCCTGAGCGAACCTCGACGATCTCCGCCCTCGCCGTAGCCAGCCCTGCCAACACCGCATCACGCCCACTCGTGCACGAGCGAGCCTCCAGCGCCTGCAGACGGAGTTGTAGATCGAGGATCTCCACCTCAACGTTCACGTACCCCTACCCCTTACCAGTGGACGACGAGGGAGCCCACCCACAGCGGCTGTGCCCCCACTTGCTGCGAGCACATATTGGCAAGACGTCCCCGCCTGAAGCGATCCCAGACAAGGGCCCCGGAGTGGTTTTCTTCCTCCACCGACCGCGCTTTTCCGGTGAACGTCCACATTCGCCTGCCTTGTCGGGGGAAATAAGACCACCTAGATAAGAAGGATCAACCTGCCGCCGCCCCCGGCAAAGGGCCGCAGTCAGGCCCGAGCGCTTAAATGAGCGTCCGGAGCGAAGATGTGCCATCGTTCAGCCTCACTCGCCCGGCTGTAGAAGCACGCAGAAGTGCGTACGTAGCACCCCTATGTCCTGTCGTTACCTGGCATATAGTTGGATATGAGTTGACAGCCTCTCGAAGAGAGAGACCGCAGAATTAGCTGAACGCGTGGACGTCGCACCCTGCTGACGGGCCGTTCGTAATAGGCGGTGGGCCGGCCACCGAAGCGAGCCGAAGCTCGGCCTTGCACGAACTACCACACACAGCGCTCGTGATCATCATCTTGCACACAAAGTGAGCGTGGACCAGGACGTCACGAGAACTCCTGTTACCTCATCGAGCTCGGCCCCCTGCCGCTCGGCGCCCGGAGTCCCGTCGAGGCGCGCAGGCCGCCACGGCACTCGCCACACCCCTCGTCCGCATTGGCCTGACCTGTCGGCAGCAGAACAAGCTCGCTCGCCCACAACCGGCCCTTTCCGAGCGGGGTCGTCCGCGATCGCACGAGCCGATACACCTCAAAGGCAACGCTCACGATGTTGACTGCCCCGCACGCCAAGGCTTGACCTCCGGATCCACGCCGCCGATCCGCGGCGACATCGCGACAAGGGCCAACGGCAGCAACAGCCCCAACTCAACGGCAACAGCGGCCTTCAGGCGGTCACCAAGGCGCCGACGTGGTCGTCACCCTGGCAACCCCCAGCGCCCGCTACGGCCAATTCATCGACCGCATAGCGAGATCCTTGCCGGGCCCCCGACATAGGAGTAGAGCGATCTGCAACGGACAACGCCAGGAAATCCCCACCTGTCATCCAGCAGCGTGGCGAGCAGGCGATGATCGGCTTGATGCTTGCCCGTGGGCCCGATGGATCCCAGTGGCGAAGCGCTACACCGCGCCTCCCGCCGCCCTCGATCACACAGCCGATCAAGCCGGGACGGCAGGCACCTTACCCAAACAACTAACAGGCGCCTGCCAGCACCAGCGCCCTCACGTCAACCCTTACGTTTCCCCATTTTGATCACCTCGGTCAGCCGGAGTTCCAGACTCGCCAGCACCGGATCTCTCTGCTGTACCGATCCGAACCCCGCCTCGCGAGCAGCCGACGGCCCGGCGTCGTAAGTCATGACAGCGCCAGAATGCACCACAACGTCGCCGTTCACGTGCCTGCCGATGCCTTGCGCGGCCTGCACGTCCCTGAGCAGACGCCCCCAGGTCCCGTCCGCCGCCCAGCGGCGCTGCCGTTTGTAGACCGCGATCCAGCATCCGAACCGATCCGGGAGGCTGCGCCAAGGCGACCCGGTTCGCGCCTGATACAGCACCCCGTTGATCAGCTTGCGCTGGTCTCCGTGCCGTCGGCGTCCAACGTCGCCGTCAGGCAGCAACGGCACCAGCCGTTCCCACTCCGCATTCGTCAGGTCCGTATGGCGCATTTATTCCTATCCTCGACTGCTTTCTGCTCTCACCCTCGTCACCAGGACAATAAGGACGGCCATCGCAAGCTCCTTCGAATAGCAACGATTCAAGGGGTGAAGGAGGCTTGCAATGGCCGCAGGAACCAGTGTGCCTTCTCCGTCATGGCCGGCGCAGCAGATCGGCAAGGATTGGCCAAAATTCTCGAGCACCTGCGACGAGAACGTAGGCCATCAACGACCTTTCCTCATGACTGCCGTCTTGCGCTCAACAGTAACCTGTAACACGAACAGCCACCATCTTAGAGATGATGGACAATCCGGCCCAATGCCCTTTGAGCAGTCAAGCGCGAGTTTCGAACATGCGACCTGCCCGGCGCCACCCCGTCAGGCTTCCTTGGTGAGGGACGGACGGAGGGCGGCTGCAGGCTTCCACGGGCTGCCGGCCATCGAGAGGATTGCGAGGTCGGGGTCCGTTCTTGCCGCCGGCTTCTCGCCCCACGAAATCTATTCGCAAGAAAGAAAAGCGTGGCCCCGTGCTTTCCCGGATGCGCGGGACCACGCTTGGGTGAGTGTGTTGGCCGGTCGACGTCCATTACGGCCTCAGCTCGTGCCATTAGGCTTTCATGGCCGCCTCATGTGTCCCCCTTTTTCGACGCTACCGGAGGAAGGTTCCTTTCGGGCGCCACGGGTTCATGCGTCCGTGGAGGTCCTCGATGAAATGATTCACATAGAGATCCGCCTCCAAGCCGCATCCGTGATGATGAGGTGGTCGAGAAGACGCAGCCCCACTGTCCGGGCGGCCTCGGCGAGGCGGGCCGTGACTTCAAGATCGGCCTCGCTGGGATCGAGTGAGCCTCCAGGGTGATTGTGGGCAACGCCGAACATGGCGCCACCGGTGGTGAGCACAAGGGAGATCGTCTCCCGCACGGGCACCGTCGTGTGATCGGCGCCGCCCTCCGTCAGCACCGAACGTTTCAGCACTCCACCTCGCGTATCGCACACCACCACGACGAAGCGTTCATGCCCGAGGCCGCGCAGTAAGGGGGCACAGACCTCCGCGAGGTCAGATGTGCTAGCGACGCGCATTCGCGCAGGTTCCGACGCCGCACGCCGTACGAGATGAAAGGCCGCCGCCACGCGCGCGGCCTTGGCCGGCCCAATGCCTCGCAATCTGAGCAGCCGGTGTGGATCAGCGCGTCCGAGCGCATCGAGATCGCCGCAGTGTTCGATGACTTGACTGGCCAGTTCCAGCGCGCTCGCCCCGCGGAAGCCGGAGCCGAGCAGAACGGCCAGCAGCTCCCGGTCGGCAAGCACCGCCGCGCCGCTCGACATGAGCCTTTCTCGCGGCCGATCGCGCTCATACAGATCTTTGACTCGCATTCGCAACCTCCGCACCCGTTCTATCAACGAGGACCGACAATCTCAGACTCCGAATTCCAGACCGATAAAGGATGTGGTGGGCGGATATATCGCTCTTGAGCTACGTCGACGACAACCGCGATCCGCGAATGTGAAGAATGACCGTCTTCGCAATGCCGCGACGTGCGTCAAAGCGGCAGGCGAGTGATTTTGCGCGGCATGATGGGAGGGCTGTTCTCCAGCCACCGGATGGTCGCCACCTGGAACACGCGGTTGGCCAGCGTCGATGTTGGCACCGTTGACGCTGGTGGGTGCTCAAGGCACTCGCCCGGGGCGCCCGGTACCGTCGCTTGCGGTCTACCGCTTGCTCTCGACCGCTCTTGTTCGCCCGAAAGAGTGACAGAATGCTCGGAGATTGGATGCCATGCTAGAAAAATCGAGCCGATATCCGGAACAGCGCATCGCCCTGGCCCGCCTCGGACCAGTCGATCACGCCGGTGACCTCGTCGCCGTCGACGAACACGTGCGTGATCTGCAGATCGCCGTGCGTGAACACCGGTTTCCAAGGCCGGAGCGCAGCCGCGGCAACCTCGCGATTACGCGTGACCAGATCGGTCGAAAGGGCGCCATTCGTGACGAGCCACTCGCATTCGGCGTCGAGACGCGACGTGACCTCGTCCAAGCTCTGACGAGGCCATGGTGGCAGGGGCGCGTCGTGCAGCATCCGCACGGCGGCACCCACCGCGGCCCATGCCGCCGGCGACGCGACAGACGGCTCGCCCAGACGACCGTGTGCCGCCTCTGGAACAGTGAGCCGTTTTCATCCCCGTGCGGTGAGTTGCTGATCACAGCATCATCGCGAGGTTGACGTTCGCCTGATGACATGGCGAAACCCCTGGTAG
>NZ_JBEOZT010000044.1:0-56157 GCF_040298265.1 Nonomuraea sp. NPDC001636 | reverse complement strand
CGTCCTCCAGGTCGATCTCCGTCGATGCCTGGATCACAGTACTCATCAGGGGTGTCCTCCATGATCAGGAGTTACACCGTTGTTCTTACAGTCCCGTCGCAACCACGTGACTGGCTTTGTTACCTGTGTGCCCGCCGACGGCGACCGTGATCTCGAGGAGGTTCTTCTCACCTTGCCCGCTGATCGTGGCGATCACGCGGCGCGGGCCTGTCTTGCCGGTCTCCGGGTCGGTGGCCTTGACCTTGTCACCGGGCTTGATCCCAGCGATAGCTTTGGTGGAGCCGTTAGCCATGAGTACCGCTTTGCCGGGTGTGAAGCTATTGGCCAGGCAGGCGGCGGCGCTCTTACTGGCGTTGCTCATGAGTCCGGAAGTGATCTTTCCGGTGAAGATGTCCGCTATTTCCTGGGTGGCTGCCTTCATCGCGGCCTGGCCGGCTTCTTTGACTCCTTCCTTCAGCGCCGCGGCGCCGGCCTTGAGGGCTGCTCCGCCAACAGACATGAGGCCGCCGGTCAGGGCGCCGATGCCGCCTTCGACGAGGGCGTCGAGCAGCATTTCGGAGGGCAGACCTCCTGCGGCGGGCATGGTGGTGGTGGCGACGCTGCCGTCGGTCTTGTAGCCGGTGGCGAACTGGTAGGTGCCTGCGAGCGCGCCCTCGGTCGCTGGGATGGTGATTTGGTGCCGAGTGAGCGGTAGGTGGCGTCGTAGCCGGTGACGGTGGTGGTGTAGGCGCTGCCGCCGGCCCACCGGGGGAGGAGGTGAGCTGGCCTTTGGCCAGGGTGTCGTAGGTCCATTCGGCCAGCTTGACGTCGCCTTCGCTGGCAGATGTCTTGCGATCGAGAGCGTCGTAGGCGTAGGTGCGGCCGCGGCCGTCAGTGGTCGACAGCACCGGCCGACGTCGTCGTAGACGGTGCTCAGCTTGCCTTTTGTCCGGGTCTCGCGATGTTGTTGTGCGTGCTGGCCGGGCGCCAGGGGTGGGGTGCCGGGACAGCAGGACCATGTGGGCCCTGGCATGGCAAGGCCGGAATCGACCCTGTGGCCGACGTTGCGCGGCCCCGCTTCACCGTGCCGGCCAGTCGGGGCACCGGCGTGGATCCAGTGCCGGACATCCTGGCGGCGGTTATGACGGCCAGGCATTTGATCGCGCTCTGCTGTCGGAGCGCTCGGCCTGCCGGGCGCCTTCGTGCTTCAGTAGCTGTCGAGCAACGGCTGGCTGCGATCCCATGGCTCGAGCCCGCCGTTCTTCTCTGCCTGCTGGCGGGCGAGACCGGACAGCGCTTCCAGCACGATCCGGCTGCCGAGCATGGCGGTGATGTCGGATTGATCGTGGCCAGGAGCGACCTCGACCACCTCGACACCGACGATGGGCAACTCGTAGGCAAGCCGTCGTACGGCGTCCAGCAGTTCGCGTGAGGTCAGTCCGCCGGGCTCGGGGGTTCCGGTGCCCGGGGCCATTCCAGGATCGACCACGTCGACGTCGATCGACAGATACACGCCCTCACAACCGTCGACGGCAATCTGCGAGGCCTCGTCGAGGCAGGTGTTCAGGCCACGCTCGACGACCTCGGTCATCTCGTAGGAGCGCATCCGCTGTTCGGCCATCCAGGTGAGCGTCTCGGGCCCGGGCCAGTAGCCGCGCAGCCCGATCTGCAGAAATCTGTCACCCCTGGCGGCACCGGACTCGATGAGGCGGCGCATCGGCTGCCCGTGGCCGATGAGCGAGCCGAAGGAACTGTCTCCGGTGTCGGCATGGGCGTCGAAATGCATGATCGAGACCCGGCCCCAGCCGACTGCGCGGGCGACGCCCGTGACGTTCGGCAGGGCGATGGAGTGATCACCGCCCAGGACGAGTGGAATCTTCCCGGCCGCCGAGACGATGTTCACGGCCCGCTCCAAGGCCGCGTGGGCACCGTGCGCGTCACCGCTGAACATCTCCACGTCTCCGGCGTCCTTGACCTTGAGGTCGAGCAGGCCGTCCACGCCCAGGGCCAGAGAGGGTCGGGTGCCGTCGTGCCCGAGGTAGCAGGCCTGGCGGATGGCGCCGGGACCGAATCGGGCGCCTGCCCGGTAGGAGGTGCCGCCGTCGTATGGGGCGCCCAGGATGACGACCTGGGCATCGCTCCAGGTTTCTGGCTCGTCGAGATCACAGGCAGGCACGCCGAGGAACGTGAGGTCAGGGCCGTACATGGCGCCGTAACGGGTCATGTCGCCCATCGTGGCAGTCAGGCGACACGGTCGGAATGCCCCGGTTCTCGGCAGCGGCTCCATAGTGGCTATGGAGCTGCGTACGAAGCCGTTCGACGAGGGGCGGCTGCGGGCCGGCAGGGGTGACGAACAGAACGCTGCGCGCGCCGATGTCCTGCGCCGTCTCCCGGGCGACGACGTCGTGTCCCTGCTCCAGCGCGAGCTCGGGCACCAACGCGACCGTGCCACCGGCGGCCACGAATCCGTGGATCACGCTGTAGTTGTCCGTACGAAGCACGATGCGGGGGCGGAAGCCGAGCAGTTGGCAGGTGGCGAAGAGTGTTTGGTCGCTCGGGTCGTAGCCGCCGGCGGAGATGATCCAGCCCTCCTCGGCGAACTGCCCGAGATCGACAGGCCCGGCGGGGGCGTACCCTACGGGCAGCAGCAGGCGGAAGGGATCGTCGAACAGCTTCTCCACGTGCAGATCCGATCCGTAGCGCGGTGTGACACCCGCGACGTCGTAGATCAGCGCGCAGTGCAGCGACCTGGACCTGACCCGCGTGAGCAGCTCAAGGGGCTCGGCCTCGGTCAGTTCGACCCGAACCCCGCTGCCCTCGGTCGCTCGCCGCAGCGGGCGTGGGAGGAGTTTCGTGGCGGCCGTGGTGAAGGCGCCGACACGCAGAGTGGCCAGGCCGTGGGCCAGACGGGCCTGCACATCCGACTCCACCACAGCGATCCGGTCGAGCACCCCGGCCGCGTGCTCCAGCACCATCGCGCCGATGTCGGTCAGGACGGCACCGGCAGGGCTCCGTTCGACCAGCCGCGCACCGAGGTGGGATTCCAGGGCCTCCAGGTGGTAGCTGATCGTGGGCTGGCCGAACCGGAGCTGCCGGGCCGCCCCCGCCAGGGAGCCGTTCACCGCGATGGCGCGCAGCACCTGGAGCTGACGCAGGTCGATCATACGGTCGGGGCACCGCCTCAAGCAGGGTGCGCCCTGAGCGATGACGAGGCGCACGGATCAGTTCCGCAGTCGGTCCAGTCTCCACGATCGGATGCGGTGCATCACGACGATGGTGCGGGCCACATGGCGGCCCACGGGGGCGGCTGTGCGACGAACACCATCGAAGGGCGCTCGTCCGGCGGTTCACCTGGAGCGATGCGGACGATCGCTCACAACAGGCTCGCAGTGGTCAGCGCCATGCCGACGTGCGCCCGGACGGCGGGTCCGAGTCCGACGAAGGTGAGTTCGCTCTCCTGCTCAGCCGATGCGGCCAGGGTGTTCGACACTTCGGCCAGGACGCCGGCGACCCCGGGAGTCAACGGCGACCTCTTCGACTCGTCTCGGAGAAACGCCGTCAGATGTCCCGTGCAGCGCAGGGTGTCGAGCAGCACGTCCTCGGCCACTGATCGTGCGTAGGCCAGGGTGCACGGCTGGTCGGCCGCCTCCAGGCAGGGCTCGGGACCGGCGTTCAGGGCACGCAGTTGCTCCAGCACCCCCCGGCCGCGAGGGGTGTCGAGGTCGTGGCGGGCCCGAACGGCGGCGACCCAGCCGGCCATGCGCACGGCCAGGCCGGCTCTGGCTGCCTGGGCGGCGTCGTGGACCTGGCGGAGGGTTTGATCGCTGAGAGCGTCGTCGGCCATGGCGGCATGGACCCACATCGGTGGCTCCTGGACGACGCCCACGGTGCCGTATGCCAGGGCGTACTCGGTGCTCGACAGCATGCCGCCCGCTGGATCCGAGATCTGGAAGAGCCCTCGGCCAAGGACGTGGACGTCGAGTTCGGGACGGCCCCCGTGAATGGGCAACCCCGTCGCCTCACCGGTCTCCCCAAGCCCTTCGACCAGGCCGGGCAGATCCTGGGTGACATACGCGAAGAGACCGCCGGCCTCGCCGTTGTGCATGGTGATCAGCAACGTCGGCCGCAAGTCGTCGATGACGGCGGCGACCGCCGCCGACTCGGGGATCGGGTCCAGGCCGGGCGGGTCGAGGTCGGGCCGGGAGAACGTCCACTCGTACTGCTCGGGGAACGGGGGGCGGTAGATGTGCTCGGCGTAGTGGCGGCGGGTGTAGGGGCCGGCGTACCAGCCGTAGTTGAGAGCGGCGCCGTCGGGGTCCACACACGGCACGAGATGCCAGACCAGGCCCAGTTCCCTTGCCAGCGACGGATCCTCGGCAAGAAGCTCGCCGAGGGCCAGGGCTCCCAGCGTGCCGGTGGGCTCGTTGGGGTGGGGCATGCCGGTGACCACGGCGTGCCGGTCACCGCCCGCGGCCTCTGCTCCCACGGACAGCATGGTGAGCGGCAGCCCGGCGCGAGAGGTGCCGATGACCTCGAGTGCCGTCGTCTTCGGGTGTCGCGCGTGGATCCGCCGCAGCCGATCTTCGATCTCGGGCAGGGTCGGGAAGTGGGAGGCGTCCGGAACCCGTTCGAGGTATCGCTTGAGTCGTTCCATGGTCAGCGTCCTCCGAGCGTCGTGAGCCAGGGCGAGTAGAGGCTGTAGGGGCTGGCGGAAGTCACGCCGCCGAGGCGGTTGTTGAGGAACATGGTGCCGAGGCCGTAGGCGATGGGAATCCACACCTTGTCGCGCGTGATGGCCTGCTGAGCCTGGACGACGAGCTGAGCGCGCTGCTCGGCGTCGGGGGTCGACCTGGCTTGGTCGAGAAGCGCGGCGACCTTCGGGTTGTCGTACCGGCCGAAGTCGGCGGCCGATCCCGGCGTTCCGATCTGCTGGTAGAGCTCAAGGGGGTCCGGGATGTCGGCGAACCAGTCGGTGATGAACGCGTCGACCTTGGCGCGGGCGTCGGCGCTGGAGAAGAGCGGGTAGAAGTCCGCGTCGGGCATCGACTTGATCGTGATGTCGAAGCCCGCCTGCTTGGAGTTGCTCTGGATGGCTTCGCCGACGCGCACGAGGTCGGCCGATCCGGACGGGACGGCGATCGTGATGGCCGGGTGGGGAGTCCCCGCCTGGGCGAGGAGTCGTTGGGCGGTGGCGATGTCCCGCCGGGGTTCGGGGAGCGCGTCGTATGCCTGCTGGAAGGTGGCGCTGGCGTAGCCGAACGCGCCGGGGGGCACGATGGCGCGCAGGGGCTTCGCGGTGGGGCCGAAGATCGTGGAGATGATGCCGGGGTAGTCGATGGAGTACGACAACGCCTCGCGCACCAGGGGGTTCGCCAACGGACCGGTGCCGGTGAGCCGGGTGGGCACCACAGCGGTCTGAGCGGTCGAAGGCCCGAGGTACATCTTCCCGCCGGCCGTGTTCATCAGCTTGAACAGGGCGGCGCCGCCCGGGACGGAGAAGGTCCCGTCCACGTCGCCGTTGGCGAGAGCGGAGGCGACGGTGCTGTCGTCGGCGATGAAGGTGAACTTCACCTGCCGGGCCAGGAGCGGTCGCCGGCCCGCGCCCCACCAGCGGTCGTTGGCGGCCAGCGTGATGCTGTCGCCCTTCTTCCATGACTCCACCGTGTACGGACCGGTGCACACGATGCCGCCCCGGGCGCTGCCGAACGCTGTTCCGGCCTTCTCGACGGCCGCCTTCCTGACGATCTGCCCCATCGGAGTGGCGAGCATCCCGGTGAAGATGGTGTCCGGCTGCTTCAGGGTGATCGTGACCGTGCGGGCGTCGGTGACGGTGACCTTCTCAAGGCGGGCGGCGAACTGGCTCCAGTAGGCCCCGGAGGCGGGGTCCGTCACCCGCTTGAGGCTGAAGGCGACGTCCTCGGCGGTCAGGGGATGTCCGTCGCTGAAGGAGACCCCCGGCCGCAGGTGCACGACGTAAGTGGTGGGGTCCGGTGTGCTGATCGACGTCGCCAGTCCCGGCTCCACGGAGCCATCGGGTGTGAAGGCCAGCAGCGATTCGCACACGTTGGAGCTCACCCACAGGTCGGCTCCGCTGAAGACCTTCGTGGGGTCGAGGCTGGCGGGCTCGCCGGGGAGGTTCCACGTGACCGACTCGACTCGTTCGGTGGCCGCGGGCGCGGCGGCCGGATGGTCTTGTGGCGCGGTTGTCGGCCTGTCGTCGTGTGCGCGCCCGCAACTGGCGAGAACCAGGACGGCGCCGACGACGGCTGCGACCGGTCCGGCCGGTCGGCGTCGACGAAGCGGATGGGACATCGTGTGCCTCCTGAGGACGAAGCAGGGGAAGGACCGACGAAGGTGTTGAACATTTGCACAAGAAAGTCTTGAACACAAGTACAACTTTGGGTTGAATGTCCGCCATGCCGACCCACTCGCACCCCAAGGGGGAGCAGACCCGTCGCCGCATCCTCGACGCGACTTTGCAGGTGATCGCGGACGCGGGCGTCCGTGCCGTCACCCATCGCAGCGTGGCCAGGCAGGCAGCAGCGGCACCTGGGCTGATCACCTACTACTTCTCCAGCACCGACGCGCTGATCGCGGGCGCCTTGGCCGATGTCGCCACTCAGGAGGCCGCGGCGTTCGCACGGCTGCGCGCCCAGGTGGAGGAGACGGGCGACGACCCGGCCGCACTGGTGGAACTGTTCGTCGCCGAGGTCATGAGCCGCGCGGGCGAACGGAAGGTGGCCGCGACCGCCACCCTCGCGCTGACCCTCGAACTGGCCGGACAACACTTCGACCGAAGTGCCTTCGAAGCATGGGAGGCGAGCGGGTTCGCGCTGTGCGACGCCACGGTCCGGGCGCTGGGCGGCGAGCCGGATCTCGACCTGGCCCTGTTCCTGTCGTCCATCCTCGACGGCCTGTTTCTGTCCGCCGTCATATCGCCGAACGCTCACTACCTGGAGAGCGCGACGCGGGCGGGCCTGACCCGCCTGTTCGACGGACTCAGGGTGCGGGAATCCGATCGGCGACAGGCCGGCTCATGACCAGATTCGTCCTGTCGCGCATCGGCATCTTCGTGGCCACGCTCTTCGCGGCGAGCCTGGCCGTGTTCGCCAGCATCCTGCTGGCGCCCGGCGACCCCGTCGACTTCCTCCTGGGCAACCGACCGTCCACACCGCCGCAGCGCGCCGCCCTGGCTGAGCAGTACCACCTCGCCCAGCCCTTCGCCGAGCGCTACGTCTCCTGGCTTCGCGGACTGCTCAGCGGCGACCTCGGCGAGTCCATTCAGCAGCACGCACCGGTCTCGGAACTGCTGCGCGCCGCAGCTCCGACGACGGCGCTGCTGGCGCTGATGACCTTCCTCATCGTGGTGGCGGTGGGGTTGCTGCTCGGCGGACTGGCCAAGCGCCGCTCCCGGCTGGTCGACGACGGCGTCTCGGCCCTGATGAGCGTCAGCATCGCCACCCCGGCGTTCGTCGCCGCCACCGTTCTGACCTCGGTGTTCGCCGTGGGGTTCGGCTGGTTCCCCGTCTTCGGCCAGGGCACGGGATGGGGTGATCGCCTCCATCATCTCGCGCTGCCGGCCATCGCGCTGTCGGTCAGTTGGTGGCCCGTGGTCGGCTCGGTCGTCCAGACGTCGATCCGCGAGGAGATGGGACGGGAGCACGTCGAAACGGCGTTCGGCCGCGGCCTTCCACGCCGGCACGTGTTCCGCAGGCACGTCCTTCGCAACTCCCTGGTTCCGATCGTGACCGCGGCAGGGCTGTCCCTGGCCGGCATGGTCGTCGGCACCGCCATCGTCGAGACGGCGTTCCAGCTCAACGGCCTCGGCGGGCTGCTGATCAGTTCGGTGACGCAGAAGGACTTCCCCGTCGCGCAGGCCATCGCGATGGTCCTGCTGGTGATGTTCGCGCTCACCAACCTGCTCGTCGATCTGCTCGCGGCCTTCCTCGACCCGCGCGTCCGCTCCAAGTGGAGTCCGTCATGACCTTGCTCAATCAGCTCACGCACCCGGACATGTCGGGCACGCGGCGGCGTGTTCCGCGCATCGCCGGACTGGACCTGCCTGGCCACATCGCCCTCGCGGGCGTCGTCCTGTTCGCCGTCCTGGCGCTCTTCGGGCCACTGCTCGCCCCGCACGACCCCAACGCGGTCGAACTGTCGCAGGCGTACTGGGGTCCGGACGCGAGTCACTGGCTCGGGTACGACGGACAGGGCCGCGACATCGTCTCCCGGCTCCTCGTCGGCGCTCGATCCAGCTTCCTCGGCCCGCTGTCCATCGTCGCCCTCGCCACCACCCTGGGAATGGCCGTAGCGGTGGTCGCGGCCTGGCGGGGCGGATGGGTCGACACTGTGCTGGCCGGCGTCCTGGACGCCACCATGTCCTTCCCCGGGCTGCTGCTCGCCGTCCTCGCCGCCGCCGTGCTCGGAACCGGCCCGCTCGCCCTGGTGATCGCCCTGGCGCTGGCTTATGTGCCCTACGTCGCCCGCGTCGTGCGATCGGCCGCACTGACCGAGATCGGCAAGGACTACGTCGACGCGCTCACCACGCAGGGATTCTCCGGGATGGCGATCTGCGCGGGTCATGTCGTCCCCAACGTCCTGCCGATGGTCATGGGCCAGGCCGCGCTCACCCTGGCCTGGGCGACCGTCGACCTGGCCGGGGTGTCCTACCTCGGGCTCGGCGTGCAGCCGCCCTCGGCCGACTGGGGGGTCATGGTGTCGACGGGGCAGGCCGGCGTCCTGGCCGGATATCCCGGCGAGTCGATCGCGTCCGGGGTCTGCCTGATCGCCGCGATCTGTTCCTTCTCCCTGGTGGGAAATCGTCTGCTGCGCCGAGCCGAGGAGTTGGCCGCATGACCCTGTTGACGATCCACGACCTGAACGTCAGTCTCACCGTCGGTGGACGGCGGCGCCCCGTCCTGCGCGACCTCAGCATCGAGGTGGCCGCGGGCGAGACGGTGGCCCTCGTCGGGGAGTCCGGCTCCGGCAAGTCGATGACCGCCCGGTCGATCGCCCGGCTGCTCCCTCGCCAGGCAACGGTGTCGGGCACGATCACGGTCGACGGCCAGGACGTGCTGCGCCTGGACGAGGCGGCCCTGCGCCGCTACCGCGCCACGAAGATCGCGATGATCCACCAGGACCCGCGCGTCCACATGAACCCCGTGCGGACCGTCGGGGACTTCCTGGTGGAGGGCCTGACCACCACCGGAGGGTTTCGCCGTGCCGCCGCCGAGTCCAAGATGGTCAAGCTCCTCGACGAGGTCGGCATTTCCGACGGCCGCAGACGACTGCGCCAGTATCCTCACGAGCTTTCGGGCGGACTGCTGCAACGCATCATGATCGCCGTGGCGCTCGCCGGAGATCCACACCTCGTGCTCGCCGACGAGCCGACCACGGCGCTGGACGTGTCGACCCAGTCCGAGGTGACGGCGCTCCTGGACGATCTGCGCCGGGATCGCGGCATGGCGATGTTGTTCATCACCCACGACCTCGAACTCGCAGCCGCCATCAGCGATCGCGTCGCGGTGATGTACGCCGGCGAGATCGTCGAGGTCGGCGCCAGCGATCGGCTGCTGAACGCGCCGAAGCACCCCTACTCTGCCGGTCTGCTGGGCGCTCGCCCCGACCTCGAGCGCGTGCTTCCCCGCTTGCGCGCCGTACCGGGACGACCGCTGGCGGCTTTCGAGGCTCCGCCAGGTTGTGCCTTCTCCGACCGGTGTGACTTCGCGATCGACCGGTGCACCCACGAGCATCCGACGCTTGACGTGACTTCCGGAACACCCGCACGATGCCTGAGAAGCGGCGAGATCACGCTCACGCCCACACTGAGCGCCGGTGCCCGGGAACGACCGGCCGCCTCCGGCGAAACCGTGCTCCGAGTCACCGGACTGTCGAAGGACTTCCACGGCCACCGAGCCGTCGACGACGTCTCCTTCTCACTCACCTCCGGCGGTTCGCTCGGGATCGTCGGCGAATCCGGATCAGGGAAGACGACGGTGGCCCGGATGCTGGTCGGGCTGACCACGCCCACCGCCGGAACGATCGCGGTCTGCGGCCGCGACCGCTCCTCACCGGCTGCACGGCTCCGCGAACGCCGGGATCGCGCTCGGGAACTGCAAATCGTGTTCCAGGACCCCTACTCCACGCTCGACCCGCGCCAATCCGCGCAAGCGTGCCTCGACGAGGTGCTGCGCCTCCACCGGCCCGAACTGGATCGGCGCGCACGTGCGGCAAGGATCCGTGAACTCGCCGACATGGTGGGGATCGACGAGCGGCAACAGCAGGCCTTCCCCCGCCGGCTGTCCGGGGGACAGCGACAGCGGATCTCCATCGCCCGAGCGCTGGCGGTGGAACCCAAGGTGCTGATACTCGACGAATCCGTCTCGGCGTTGGACGTGTCGATCCAGGCGCAGATCCTCAACCTGCTCGACGACATCCGGCACGCTACCGGGGTCAGCTACATCCTCATCAGCCATGACCTGGCTGTCGTCCGGCAGCTCACCGAGACCTGCGTCGTCATGCGCCAGGGCCGCATCGTCGAAAGCGGGCTCACAGCTGACGTGCTGGACGAACCCCAACATCCGTACACGCAAGCCCTGCGCACCAGCGTCCCCACGCCGGGCTGGAAGCCGACTCGCCGTCCTACGAACGCGAGCGCCTGAGTAGTAGCAGTACCTCGGTGCGCCCGTTGCCGCGTACTCGCTTTGCTCAGGCGCACCACGCACGCGGCTCACCGCACGCCGGCTGAACACTCCCTCTCCCGGCATTACAGGCAACGGGGCAGAGGGACGCGGGCCAGGCCCACTGCACTGCGCCACCGTTGTCTCTCACGTCATCCGCATGGAAGAAACCTTGGCGCTCCGGCCAACAGCAGCCGGGAAACCCGCCTCCACAATGACGCGTATCCCCCAGAGAAGGGCGTGCAATGATACGAGCACTCGTCCTGGCCTTCAGCCTCTTGGTCGCCTTCGCCCCGGCCGCCGGGGCGAAGGCCAAGATCGCCGACCCGGTATCGGCCGCACTGGACACCGCGTTCGCCAGGGCCTCCTCGAAGGTCGGCAACCCCGGCGTCCAAGCAGTCCTGCTGCGCAACGGCACCCCTGTCTGGTCGACCGTCTCCGGCAAGGCGATCAACAGCCCGACAACGCCCGTCACCAGCTCGACGATGTTCGCGTACGCCAGCTTCAGCAAGCTGGTGCTGGCCACCTACGCTCTGCACCAGGTCGAAACCGGCACGCTGTCCCTGGACAGCCCGATCTCGACCTACCTCGGCAACGACGTCCCCGGCTCCAACACGGTCACCCTGCGAATGCTGCTCCAGCACACCGCGGGCTACCCGGACATCTACGGCGCCCCCGAGACCGCCGACCTGTTCCTGCCCGGCGACCAGTACGACCCGAACCGGCCCTACACGTGGTCCATGCTGGCACCGGGAATCCACGCGCCAGTGGCGCCGGGCACGAAGTGGGAGTACTCCAACACCGGATTCATCATCATCGCCCACCTGCTCAGCAGGGTCTCCGGCGGAGACGCCGCACTGGCAAGCGGCATCCGCGCGTTCGTCCAGCAGACGGGGGCGACCAGCACGGAGTTGACCGCTGAGCGATCCGACAGCGCGTTCCTGCGCTTCGCCCACGGGTACACGGTCTACAACGGCAAGACCATCGACTACTTCACCCGCTACGGGGCCACCGGCATCCCCACCGATGTGTACGGTATGCCGTTCGGCGACGGGATGTTCGCCGGGACCGCGCTCGGCGCCGCCAAGCTCCTCGACGCGCTGTATGCCAGGAAACAGCTCCTGCTGCCTGCCACAGTCACGCAGATGATCAAGGTGACACCCCAGTCGGTCCAGGCCGGCGAGCCCTACGGGATGGGCACCTTGGCGACGAGCGTCTCCGGACGTAGCTGGCAGGGGCACTCAGGGCTGTACGGCGGTTTCACCTCCCTGGGCGGCACCGACATGACGAGAGGGGTCACCCTCATGGTCGTGACCAACCAGGAAGGCAAGGGAGCTGCCAGGACGATCTGGACCGACCTGGCGAAGGCCTACGCGTCGGCAACCTCCTGACGCACGAAGAGGGTACGGCTCGCGCTGACGCCGGCCGTACCCTCGTTTCGCTCTGGCCGGGGCGGCCTTCAGCCTGCGAGGCTCGAAAATAGGATCTGCCCATTCGGGGGTGGTGTCAGTTGTGCGCCTGCCGGCATGCGCATCGGCCCAGGCCATGACTCTGTGAGGGCTGACGTCGACGATGTCGGAATCGCGCTGCTGATCTGGCAGGAGCGGTGCGCGAACAGGCGCCGACACCCCAGATGGGACGCCCCTGCCCGCCCTCAGTGGGCCCCTTGCCATAGTGGCGGTCCTGCGGCACTCGTAGGCTACGCGGGTGCAAACATGGGCAAAATGGACTGTCCTTCTGGTGCTGGCCGGGTTAGCAGGCGTCTACGCGATAGCCGGCTCACCCCTGGCCCTGGCAGTCCTCGGCTTACAGGTGCTCTTCACCCGGCGCCGGTCCTGGTGGTTGATCGCGCTGCAGGCCGCCGCCGCCTACGGTTCCGTGTTCGCCTTCGACACCTCGGTCGGCATCCTCGGCTTCGTCGCCGGTTCACTGCTGCTGACCACGTCCTGGCCGCTCGCCCTCGTGGTGACGGGCAGCGCGCTGCTGCTGGGACCGGCAGACCCGGTGATCAGCATGGTGCTGATCGCCCTGATCGTGTACGGCCTGGCCACGATGCTGGACCGGATCCAGGAAGTGACCGCCGCTCGCCTGTCGCTGGCGATGACCGCGGCGGCCGAGGAACAGCTCCGCATCGCGGCGGAACTCAACCAGAGCCTGGGCGCCGCGCTCGACACGATCGCGGCCAGCGCCCGGAAGGGCACGCCTGACGTGGAATCGGCCCGGCACTCGCTGAGCGAGGCCAGAGCCGCCGCCGTCGGCTACCGCGCGATGTCGCTGGCCCCCGAACTCACCACCGCCAAGGGCATGCTGATCGCCGCGGGAATCGCCACCGAGGTGCGGATACGGCACGCGGAACCGCTCGGCCCGGCCGGCGCACTGCTGGCCACTGTCCTGCGCGAGGCCGTGACCGAGATCGTCCGGCGCCGCGCCGCCTCCCGCTGCGTGATCGAGTCAGCCACAGAAGACAACACCGTACGGCTGAGCATCGCCCACGACGGCGCCCCCAGCGCCACGGACGACTTCCTGGCCGATCTCCCCGCCCAGGTCGCGGCGGCCGGTGGCACGCTCACCACCGGCGTCGACGACAACGCTCAGGTCCTGGTGGAGGTGGCGCTGCCCGGCACCACGCTGCCTGACCCGCCCGCCCTGTCCAGCAAGCTGTCGACGGCGGTGCTCGCGGCGGTGCTGGTCGGGTTCTCGGCCAAGGCGTTGCTGCTGGCCGGTTCGTGGTGGCCCCTTCCGCTGCTGGCCGTCATCATTGTCATCCACCTGCGCTCGATCGAGGGCAGGCATCCGATCGCACTGATCGTCATGGGCGTGCTGACGCTCGCCCCGATCCCGGTGTTCGAGCAGGCCTGGCTGGTGACGACGGGGTTCCTGACCGGGCCGCTGCTGCTGGCCCTCCGGCTCAGGGCGGCGGTGCCGCTGGTGGCCGCCGTCATGGCGGTGGTGGGCGTCGCCGGGCTGGCGATCGGCCTGCCGTACCCGCTGGTGGTGAACTACACGGTCAGCACCCTCGTGACGGGACTGGTCATCTACGGCCTGTTCACGCTGGCACGGCTCGACCGGGAGCTGAGCGCGGCCAGAGACGGGCTGGCCAGGTCGGTGGTGGTGGAGGAGCGGCTGCGGGCCGCGCGTGACCTGCACGACCTGCTCGGACACACGCTGGCGGCGATCCTGCTCAAGAGCGAGCTGGCCAGGCGGCTGGAACCCGAACGCGCCCGCGCAGAGCTGGACGACGTGCTGGCCATGACCGAGCGGGCCGTGAGCGACCTGCGCACCGTCTCCGGCGAGCGGGGGAGCCTGTCGCTGGCGGGCGAGGCCGACTCAGTCCGTTCGGTGCTGGCGGCCGCGGGCATCGAGGTCACGCTGGAACTCGGTCACGGCACGCTCGGCACCGCGGTGGAGACCACGCTCGGCGCCGTGCTGCGCGAGGCGGTCACCAACGTGCTGCGGCACAGCTCCGCCCGCCACTGCGCGATCAGCACGAACGAACGCGACGGCGAAGTACGCCTGGCCGTACGGAACGACGGCGCGCAGGCCAAGCCGATCCGCCGCGGCTCGGCCGGGATGGGCAACCTGACCACGCGCCTGGCCGAGCTGGACGGGCGGCTGGACCTGTCCCGGGACGGCGAGTGGTTCGAACTGGCCGCGACGGTGCCGACGCGCTCCTGGGTCCCCGCCTGAATCACGCCTAGCCACGCTGTCGGCGCCGAGGAACACTTCGGCAGCGATCCGGGTGGTCTCGGCGCCGGTGGCGACAAAGCGCGGGATGACGGACCAGCTGTATTGACCACGAGGGTTGTTGGCAGCGGGGGCCGGGATGACTTGCACCCTCGAAGGCTTACAACCCGTGGCCCCCGGAAACGCGAGCCATATCGAGAGCCAAATGTGAGCGGCGCAGGCGGCCAGTTCTCATCAAGCGACCCAGATCGGCGCGGGTGTCATGCATGAGCTGCAGATGGAAGTAGTTCACGTGCTCCAACAGCGCGAACACCCACAGCGCCGCCCCCGGCCAGACCTGCGTGCCGGACGCGCCCATGACCAGGCCGGCAACCACCACGACGGCGCCCGCCACCAGCAGGCCGACGTTGATCCGAGAGATTATGCGATACATCGCCATCCCTGCCGGAACGGGAGCTCGCGAAGAGAGCTGGGTGCTCTTCAACCACCAGTACACGCCGCCCTCGGCCAAGACGAGCAGGACCAGCACAAGCCCTGCCGAGTTGGCTACGGTCAAGGGCATGCCCAGTATGCCGATCAGCACCCCGGCGATCAGCGGAATGTTGACGGACTCCAGAACTGCCAGAGTCTTCATTCGGCGAAGCACGGACGCACGGGGAGAAAGCACGACAGCCATTCTCTCCGACCTGCGCTGAGACACCAGCGCCGGTGCGCCTGGCGTCCACTTCGGCCGGCGATCGTCGACATGCCGTTGGCCGGTGACCCGAGCAGCACGGGCGAGAACACGGCCGGCCTGACCAACGGCCCGCCGGCCGGCCGCGCGGGTGCGCCCGGCGCGCTCGGCAGCGACCGTTTCCTCCACCCGGCCGGGCAGCGGCGCCGGCACCACTCCCCCGTCCTCGCCCTCCGCCGCGGGACCAGGATCGGACGGCTCGCCCGCGGGGATGTCCCCGAGCTGTCCCGCGACGGAATCGCCGGCGTGCTGGCCCTCCGCTCCGACCACTCGTACGGCGAGGTCTCTTGATCGTGGTCACGCAGAGTCGACGATGTTGCCGGCTAATGCACGCGAGAGCCGCCCCGGCCGTCCCCTCCGATCCTGTGGCCCAGGGTTCGAGGAGCAATCGCAGCGGCCGCACCGGTTCCTGGCGAGTCGGACGAGTCAGCCTTTGAGGAGTGTGGCGATGGCTTCGGCGCCGCCTTGGTTCAGCCAGCTTGGGAAGTCCAGCAGGCCCGGGTGGCGGTGGCGTAGGGCGGGGATGTCGGCGCGCCATAGTCCGCGTTGGGCGGTGAAGGCCCGAGTGGCGTCCTCGCTCAGGTTCAGCTCCTCGCCAGCGACCTGCTGGTAGGTGATCTGGCGCCCGAGTTGCCGGCTGAT
The DNA here is from genome assembly GCF_040298265.1 of Nonomuraea sp. NPDC001636. Classification (NCBI taxonomy): domain Bacteria; kingdom Bacillati; phylum Actinomycetota; class Actinomycetes; order Streptosporangiales; family Streptosporangiaceae; genus Nonomuraea; species Nonomuraea sp. NPDC001636. Next base: position 40,440 of record NZ_JBEOZT010000044.1, on the reverse strand, counting down.
CAGGCGCACGGTGGCCTCGGGGGTCAGTTCGTCGCCTGCCAGCTCCAGGGCCTGGCCGAGATAGGCGGTGGGGTCGGCGAAGGCGAGGGCGGCAAAGGCGCCGATGTCGCTCACGGCGACGAGTTGCACGGGCACATCGGGGGCGAACAGGTGGCGCAGGACTCCGTCGGTGGAGATGCCGCCCAGCTCAAGCCCGGGGATGGCGTGGTTCTCCATGAAGCGCACCGGTCGCAGGATGGTGGCCGGCAGTCCGAGGGCGGCGATGTGCTGCTCGATGGCCCACTTGCTCTCCCAGTAGGAGATGCCGGTGCCTCGCTCGGCACCCCCGACGGAGGCAAAGACCAGGTGGGCGACGCCGGCCGCAGCCGCAGCCTCCGCCAGGTGACGGCCGCGCCGGATCTCCCGTTCGCTGTCCGCATCGTCGGGGGTGACGGCGAAGACGCCGTAGGCGTCGGCCATGGCCGACTTGAGACTGCTGGGATCGTCCAGGTCACCCATCAGCAGCTCGGCGCCCGCTGCGGCCAGTCCGCGGGCGGCCGTGGCGACGGGATCCCGGACCAGAACGCGCACCGGCCAGCCGTCGGCCAGCAGGCGTGCGGCGGTGGCTCCGCCCTGCCGGCCGGTGGCGCCGGTGACCAGGACAGGCTTGCCGGCCCTGCTCGCGGCGGTGGTGGTGGAGAGCGAATGCTCCACGGGTGTGGTCATGTGAGGTCCTCCGGAAACGGTAAAGTTGAGACTGTCCCGAGAAAATATCGAGATAGTCTCAAGTTTTCAAGCGAGGGTTCTGCTCATGAACGCCGGCACACCGCCACCCCGTCGTCGCATGCGGGCCGACGCACAGCGCAACTACGAACGGCTGCTGACCGAGGCGGCGGCCGCGTTCGCCGAGCACGGCGCGGACTTCTCCCTGGAGGCGATCGCGCGCCGGGCCGGGGTGGCCAACGGCACGCTCTACGGCCACTTCCCCACCCGCCGGGCCCTGCTGGAGGCGCTGATGGGTGATCGGATGCAGGCCCTGGCTGCGACCGGCGCTGAACTGCTCACCGCGCGCTCACCCTTCGATGGCCTGGCCACCTGGGCGCGGGCGGCCATGGTGCACACGACGATCTACCGAGGGCTCGGCGTCACGCTTATGCAGGCCGTCGAGGATGAAACCTCCGAACTGCACGCGGCGTGCAAGGCGGTGCTCACTGCCGGAGAGGAGTTGCTGGCCCGGGCGCGAACGGCCGGTGAAGTACGGCCGGATGTCACCGCCCCGGACCTGTACGCGCTGATCAACGCGGCGGCATGGGCAGGCGAGCAGAGCTCCCCACCCCAGGGAGAGCGGCTCCTGACCTTCGGACTGGATGGATTCCGGACCTCGGCCACTGATCGCGAGTGATCGCGCACCTGGACTCGGCGGGCCTGCCCTGGGCACCCGCTCGCCGTGATGAGGGGGGTTGGTGTTTCAGGGACCGTCGTTCACTGGCCGGTCTTGTCATGCCCGCGCCCGGGTGCGTGTCCGCCCCGGGCGGCGCGGCGGCATCGGGCGGTGAACCTGCTGGACCTCGACAAGGAGAACACCCACAGGTGGGTAGATCTTGGTGCAATCGCGCCGCTGACGGCCCCGACTTCATGTTCCTGCGCGAAGCACTACCGGACGAGGTGATGGAGGGTTGCTGGAACATCGATCCAGCTCCGTGGCCTGTGCATAGGGGTCGCCGAAGTCACCCACACCTTGGCACCGCCACGGCCACCCGGCCGCTCACGTACGCGCCGGCCTGGCCCCAACGTCGGCGCCACCGCCAGACCCGCGCCCGAGCCGGCCGCTCTCGGGGACGGTGGCTTCTCCATCATGAAATCGAGCTGAACTACTAGCTAGTAGGCTGAACCTCGTTCTGATCTCGAACGAGGCCGGTGACGTGACCCCCCGAAGCGCCAGCAGCGCACAGATCGTCTCGCCGAAACTGGTCGCCCGGGCGACAGAGCTGTCCGCGCTGTTGTCCACGCTCGGCAGCCCCCCGGCAGTCGCGGTCGTCGAGGGCGAGGCGGGGATCGGCAAGACCCGGCTCGTCAGGGAGCTGGCCACCGAGCTGGCCGGAACGCTGGTGCTGACCGGCGGCTGCGGGCACATCCGCGAGCCGTTCCCGCTCGGCCCGGTGCTCGAAGCGCTGCGCGGCACCGGCGAACTGCTGGCGGCCGTCTCCCTGTCACCGGTGGCGGGGGCGTTGCGGCCGCTGCTGCCCGAGCTCGCGCACGTCCTCCCGCTCGTCCCTGAGCCGCTGGACGATCGGGTCGGCGAGCGGCACCGCGTGTTCCGCGGGCTGGCCGAGCTGCTGACCACCCTCGGCGCGGTGGTCCTGGTGCTGGAGGACATGCACTGGGCCGACGAGCAGACCGTCGAGTTCCTCGGTTACCTGCTGTCGGATCCCCCGCCGGACCTGAGCGTGGTCCTCACCTACCGCGGCGAGGAAGTGGGAGTCGGCGTGCGGGCGCTGACCTCCCGGCTGCCCACGGCCGTGGCCAGGACCCGGGTGGCGCTGGTCCCGTTCAGCACGGCGGAGACGCAGGAGCTGGCCGCCTCGATCCTCGGCGCCCCGCGCGTGTCCGAGGACTTCGCGCTCTACCTGCGGGACCGCACGTCGGGCCTGCCGTTCGCGATCCAGGAGCTGCTGGCGCTGCTGCGCGCCCGCGGCACCCTCGTACGGCGCGACGGCGGCTGGGCGCGCAAGACGATCGACGAGCTCGACGTCCCCGCCGGGGTGCGCGACTCGGTGCTCGAACGGGTCAGCCGCCTGTCTCCAGCCGCCCGCGCAGTGGTCGAGGCGAGCGCGGTGCTGGAGGCGCACGTCCCGATCGGCACGCTGCTGGCCACCTGCCGGATCCCGGCGGGCGAGGCGGAAACCGGACTGGACGAGGCCCTCGAACGCGGCCTGCTGATCGAGCGGTCAGGGCTGGTCGGGTTCAGGCATCTGCTGGCCGTACAGGCCGTGTACGGCAGCGTGCCGCTGTCGCGGCGGCGCGACCTGCACGTGCGGGCGGGTGCGGCGGTGGCGCGGCTCAGCCCGGTACCGCTCGGGCAGCTCGCGCACCACCTGCGCCACTCCGGGCAACTGGACGCCTGGGTGTCGGCGGCCGAGCAGGCCGCCGACCAGGCGACCGCGCTCGGTGACGACGACGAGGCGGCACACCTGCTGAAGGCGGTGCTGCGTGAGGCCCCGCTCGACCCGGTACGGCGGGCGGAACTCGCGGTCAAGCTCGGCTGGGCGAGCACCAGGACGCTGAAGGTCGTCGCCGAGCTCGACGCGCTGTCAGCGGCGCTCGCGCACGACCCGCCACAGCCGCTGCGCGGGGAGCTGCGCTTCCTGTACGCGCTGGGCCTGGACCGGACGGCGGCGGAGCCCCCGCTGCAGTGGCGCGCCTTCACCGACGCGGTGGAGTCGCTGGACGGGCGCCCCGACCTGCTGGCACAGGCGATGGTGGGGCTCGGCCTGCCGACGACTCCGGACGTGCCGCTGGCCGAGCACGTCGGCTGGCTGGAACGGGCGCTGGAGCAGTTGCCCGCGATCGATGACGCGCCCCTGCGCGCGTTCGTGCTGGGCAAGGTCGCCATGGTGCTCACGGCGGTGGGCGATCCCCGCTGGGCGGAGCTGTCGGACCGGCTGCTGGCGCAGACGGGCGGCAGGCCGGTGAACCGCAGGGAGGTGGGGGCGTTCTGCTCTCTCGGCGAGGACGCGGGCTACGCCGGGCGGTACGAGGTCGCCGACCGGATGCTCTCGGCCGCGCTGCTCGGGGCTCCGGGCTGCGACGTGACCCGGTGGATGGAGTTCGAATGCCGGGCGTCGTACGCAGCCCTCGCCTACGCGCGCGGTGCGTGGGCGGGCCTGCGGGAGGAGGTCGAATTCCTGTCCGAACGGCTGGCCGGGCACCCGCGCCAACTCGCCGTCCTGGACATTCTCAGGGCCTGCCTGACGCTCGCCTCCGGCGAGGTGGAGGAGGCCAGGCTCGGGCTGCTTGACGTGGTGGAGCGGGCGACGCGGATGGGCGCGATCGACGTGCTGCCGATCGCGATGGGCGCGCTGCTCAGGCAGGGCGGCGAACCGCCCGCCGGGCTCGCGGCGGCCATCGCGGTGTGGGACACCAAACGGCTCTGGCCGGTGGCCGTGCGGGTGCTGCCGCCGCTGGTCGACGCGCTGGTCACGGCCGGGCGCCAGGACGAGGCGGAGGCGCTGACCGACCGGCTCGGCCGTGAGCTCGCCACGCTGGACGCGCCGCTCGCGCCACCGTCGCTGGCCCACGCCCGCGGCCTGCTGGCCGCCGGCGCGTCGGACCCGGCCACCGCATCCGCCGAGTTCCTGGCCGCGGTTGACGACTACGACCGGCTCGGCTGCCCGTACGAGGCCGCCCAGGCGCGCGAGCTGGCCGCCGCCAGCCTGTTCGCGCTCGCCGACGAGCGCGCCGCCGAGCTGCTGAACGCGGCCCTGGCCGGGTACGCCGCGCTCGGTGCCCGCTGGGACCTCGACCGTGCCTCCCACCTGGCCAGGCGGCGCGGCGTCCCCTCGCCGGCCCGGCACCGGGGCGGGCCGAGCGGCTACGGCGGCGACCTGTCACCCCGGGAGCGGGAGGTCGCGACGCTGGCGGCGACCGGGCTGACGAACAGAGAGATCGCCACGGAGCTCTTCCTGTCGACGAAGACGGTCGACAAGCATCTCAGCGCGGCGCTGCGCAAGCTCGGGCTGCGTTCGCGGGCCGCGCTCGCCCGAAAGCTGGACGGCGGGGCATAAATGGGGATTCTTACCCATAGGTAGGTAGGGGGCGCGCCGCAGACCATGGGCGTCATGTCCGGAACCGATCCGCAGCGTGACCTTGAGCACCCGGAGGAGCCCGAAGAGGGCGACCAGGAGCCCGCCGAGGACCCCGCTGCCCTAGTGCCCGATGACGGATGGGTCGACGTCTGACCGCCCGCCTGCCTGACCTACCTCCCGAGGAGCCCCATGCCTAGTTTCTCGCGCCTGTTACGGCGCGGATCCGCCGTCGTCGTCACCGCGGTGACCCTCGCCGGCTCGCTGTCCGCCGTCTCCACTCCGGGTGCGCTGGCCGTGCCGGCCGCGCAGCCCGATCTGGACCGGCTGCCGGCGGGCACGCACAAGATCACGCTCATCACCGGCGACACCGTCACCCTGTCGGACCGGGGCGGCGCTCACCAGGTCGACGTGGACCCCGCCGCCCGTCCGGGCGGCCCGACGCCCGCCTTCCTGACCAGGGCGACGCCCAAGGGCGTGTACGTCTTCCCGACCGACGCCATGGCCGCCGTGAACGCGGGCAACGTCGACAAGGAACTGTTCAACGTCGAGTACCTGGCCGAGAACGGCTACACCGACGCCGAGACCAAGCAGCTGCCGGTCATCGTCCAGTACCCGAAGGGACGGCGCGGGGTGAAGGCGGCGGCGGACGCGCTGCCGGCCACCACCACCGCCACCGACCTGACCAGCATCAGCGGCGCCGGACTGCAGGTCGACAAGGCCGCGGCCGGCGACTTCTGGAGCGCCGTCCGCGACGGCGGTACGGCCGCGCGCACCCTCAAGCAGGGCGTCGCCAAGCTCTGGCTGGACCGGAAGGTGCAGGTCAACCTGGCCGAGAGCGTTCCGCTGATCGGCGCGCCCCAGGCCTGGGCCGCCGGGTTCGACGGCACCGGGGTGAAGGTCGCCGTCCTCGACACCGGCGTCGACACCAAGCATCCCGACCTGGCGGGCGTGCTCGCGGAAACGCACTCGTTCGTCCCCGGCCAGGACGTGACCGACGGCCACGGCCACGGGACCCACGTGGCCTCCACGATCGCGGGCTCGGGCAGTGCGTCCGACGGGAAGAACAAGGGCGTCGCCCCAGGCGCCAAGCTGCTGATCGGCAAGGTGCTCGACAACGCCGGCCAGGGCGAGTCGTCCTGGCTCATCGACGGCATGGAGTGGGCCGCGAGCAGCGGCGCCAAGGTCGTCAGCATGAGCATCGGCGGCGGCGTCAGCGACGGGTCCGACCCGATGTCGCAGGCCGTCGACGAGCTGACGGCGAGCACCGGCACGCTGTTCGTGATCGCCGCGGGCAACAACGGGCCCGGAGCACGGACCGTCAACACACCGGGGACCTCAGAGGCCGCCCTGACGGTGGCGGCCACGACGAAGACCGACGAGCTGGCCGGCTTCTCCAGCCGCGGCCCCCGCCTGGACGGGGCCCTCAAGCCGGACATCGCCGCCCCGGGCTTCGCCATCGTCGCCGCGCGGGCCGCGGGCACCGCGATGGGCACGCCGGTGGACGACTACTACACCTCCGCCAACGGCACCTCGATGGCGACCCCGCACGTGGCGGGCGCCGTGGCGATCCTGGCCCAGCGCCACCCCGACTGGACGGCGGCGCAGTACAAGGCCGCGCTGATGAGCACCAGCAAGCAGGTCGGGCTGACCGTCTACGAAGGGGGCGCCGGCCGGGTCGACGTGGCCAGGGCGGCCTCCCAGCAGGTCGTCGCCGCCACCGCGAACCTGGACTTCGGCGACGGCAAGACCGCCACGAAGCAGGTCACCTACGCGAACCTGACGGACCAGCCGGTCACGCTCACGCTGACCCCGACGCTGTCCGACAGCAAGCGCAAGCCGGTCGAGGGCGCGCTGAGCGCCGACAAGACCCTCACGGTCCCCGCCGGCGGCACCGCGTCCGCGACGGTCACGCTCGACGCGGCCGACCTCGGCTTCGGCGCGTACGGCGGCGCCATCACCGCCGAGGCGGGCGACGTACGGCTCAGCACCCCGGTCGGCCTCTTCATCGCGGGACCGAGGGTCACGCTCACCGTCAAGACGATCGGCCGGGACGGCGCCCCGCTGACCCCCGCGGGACTCGACGTCATCAGCGTGACGGACTCGGACGAGGAGCCCGACGGCGTCGCCGTCCCGGAACCGGGCGTGGTGACGATCCGGGTGCCTCCGAGCACCTACAGCGTGATGGAGCTGGCCAGCTGGATCGATGACGACTCGCGCACCAACTACGCCTGGCTGAGTGATCCGGAGGTGAACGTCGCCGAGGACACCACGATCACGCTCGACCTGCGCAAGGCCAGCCAGGTGCGGTTCGGCACGCCCACTCCCGCCGGTCCGCTGAACAACACCGTGATCGAGATGTACCAGCGCACGACGGAGAACGGCGCGCGGTACGCGGGCGTGCTCGACCACAGCCCCTGGGACCTGGTCTGGGCCACCCCGACCAAGCGCGTCACCAAGGGCACGTTCCGCTTCGCCCAGCAGGCGATTCTCGGCCAGTCGGAGGTGAGCATGTCCCTCCTCGGCAAGGGCATGCCCGGCATCCAGGCCGTCCCGGGGATGCATGACGAGTTCGAGGGGGTCGAGAGCCAGAACGGCCATCCCGGCTGGGTCCCGTTCACCGGAACCCGGGATCTCCCGGTGGTGAACGTGGGAACGGGCACCCCGGAGGAACTGGCCGGGCTCGACCTCAAGGGCAAGCTGGCGCTGCTGGAGACCGGCTTGCAGGCGAACATCTTCGGCACGGCCTGCGGCGTGCCGATCGAGGTGGTGCAGAACCTGCGCGCGGCCGGGGCCGCCGGTGTGGTGGCGTTCCCGAGTACGCCGTCGGAGACGATGCCCCGATGCTCCCTGCCGTTGCCGATCTCGCAGACGCCGTTCACCGGCGAGCTCAAGGAGCTGGGCATCGCCAACGTGTCCCTGTCCGCCCGTGACGGCGCGGCGGTACGCGACCGGCTGGCCAAGGGCCCGGTCACGATCCGGGTGACGGGAACGCCGGACACCCCCTTCACGTACGCGCTGAAGGAGTACCAGGAGGGCAGGATTCCCGAATCGCTGAACCACACCTACAAGCGCAACCAGCTCGCCCAGGTCGACGTGGTGCACGTGGCCCCGGACCCGGCCACCAAGTTCTCCGACCACCGCCTGGCCTGGAAGCAGGACGAACGCCTCCTCGTCGCGCAGGCCGTCGAACTCGGCGCCTGGTCGGCCGTCGGTCCGCACACCCGGCGTGACTACGTCGGTCCACTGGCGGCGGACGTGATGCAGCTGAACATCAGCGTGGCGAGGCCGTCGGACAACACCGTCGAGACGAGCGACGCTCTGGACGTCTACGACAAGGCGGTCCGCACCCAGCAGCGGATGTTCGCAGGACCGCGCACGCCCGGCGGCTACACGGCTCCGGACCAGGTGTACCGGGTGCCCGACCCCGCCAGGCCGTACCCGGCGACCCTGGGCCTGAACACCCCGTGCGACCTGTGCAGGCGCGGCGACCTGCTCTTCCCCGTCTTCCACACGATGAGGGTGAACGGCGGGCTCCAGCAGCACGACGACATGGGCGGGATCTTCAGCTACACCTACCGTCTCACCAAGCAGGACGGGACCGACGTGCCGTTGACCAACATCAACCGCATCCCCCTGTTCAGGCTGCCCCCGGAGAAGGCCACGTACCGGCTTTCGGCGACGAGCAAGACGATCAACGCAGTCTGGACGTTCACCTCGTTCCGTGCGGAGAAGGACACGGTGAAGCCCGGGCACATCTGCGCCGTCGTGTCCGCCGATCCGTGCCGTCCCGAGCCGATGGTCACCGTCGGCTTCGACCTGGATGACACGCTCGACCTGCGGAACACCGTGGCCACCGGGCGCCACCGCTTCACCGTCAACGCGGGGCACGGTCCTTCGCTGGAGGCGATGCCGAAGATCGCCGGGCTGAAGGTGTGGGCCAGCACGGACGACGGCAAGACGTGGAACCCGGTCCAGCTCTCGAAGGAGAAGGGCGGCTCCTACACCGCGACCGCGACCTACCCGTCCCGTGACAACACCACGGGCACCGTCAGTCTCAAGGCGGAAGCCTGGGACACCGACGGCAACCGGGTGGAGCAGACGACGCTGAAGGCGTTCGGTCTGCGCTGACGAACAACGAGCACCGCCCGGACCGGGGTCCGGGCGGTGCTCCTCGTCCGACTGACGAAGAGGTCATACGCAGCCGATGACGCGTGCCTGCTTTGTGTCGTGCCTGGCCAGCATGTAGTCCGTCCTCATGACGATCGCCGGTCATGCCGGGTTTTCCGACCGTAGCCACTCTTCTTCGGAATTCCACCGCAGCTTGGCCACGTGTCCCGGCCCAGCAAGATCGCCCCTGGCCCATCGTCGGCCATCTGCCGCAGGGCGATGGCCTTGAGCTCAGGATCGTGGTGAGGCGAGGGCCGGCAACGCGGCGGCCAGGGCTCGGCAGTGGGCCGGAGCGTGCTCGCCGTCGCCCAGCCGGATCTGCGGGTCTTGGTGATGCAGCACCACGGCGCCGTCCGGCTGCCAGGCGACGGGCAACGTCCCGCCGTGCATGCCTTCTCCGAGGTCTGCCAGGTCGGGCAGCGCCAGCCCGGCCGCGGCCTGCACGGCGGCCAGCCGGTCACGTAGCTCCCGCACCTGGTCGGCGAGGCGCTCGCGGTGGTAGCGGGTGCGGCGGTCGGGGCTGCAGTCCAGCGCGTCGGCACGCTTGCCCGACGGCAGGGCGCCGCCGCAGTACCGGCAGGCCCGGCGGCCGGCGGCGCGGGTACGCGCAGCGCGCTCGGCGGCCACTGTCTCCTCCGGCCGGCCGGGCAGTACCCGGCCGACGGCACGAGCCCCGTCGACAACCCTGCCGTCTCCAGCCCAGACGCCTCGTCGAACGTGGCGTCGCGGGTGGCGCGGCCCGGCCTGCGCGAAGCGTGCCCAGGAGCTCAACGTCCCGGCCGGCGAGGTGATCCGGCAGACAAGGGCTCTCTGCGGTCAGGAAACCATGGACGAGGAGACCGTCCAGGTGTTGCACGCCTGCGGGGATCTGGCGCGGAAGCCCTTGTCGAGCCAGATGGCGATGTTGCGGCCCTTGCCGTGGTCGCGGTTCTTATACTGCTCGTCCCCGCTGTCGCGCGTTATCTGGAGCAAGATCTCCCAGTCTTCCTCGCTGCGTTCCGTCAAGGAGTCCCAGACGCTGCCGGTGAACACTCCGCCAAGGCACTCCGCCTGCAACTCCTTGCGGCGGATCTGCTCGTTCAGTTCACTCTTGTTCCGGTACGGATATCGGTAGTAGCTGCGGCTGATTCCGGTGAGGTTCTGCACGTGGTGGCCGTACTCGTGGGCGGCCGTCTGGAACAGGAACAGGTCGGTGGAATCGTCGAGCATGTTGTCGTCCAGAAGGACGACGAAACGCCGTTCCGCCTTGCAGTAGGTGGCTGCGGCGGAGCCCCAGGGCTCGCCGCAGTATTTGCGTGGTTTGGTGATGAATCCGATTTTGGCCTTGGCGAAGGGCAGGCCCGCCCTCTTGAAGTGGGCGCCCCATGACCGGTTGAGACAGTTCAGCACTGCGGTCAGGTACCGCTTGGCGGAGGCGACGGTCTTCGGCCCGACTTCGCGCTCCGGGCACTGGCTCGCCCGGAGTTCGCCCGTACGGTACAGCTTGTTCGCGGTCAGAACCCGGGCCCGGATGGGAAAGGCGGATGTCGCGTGTGCGGTGCCGAATAACGGGGTGCCGGATAACAGCAGGACGGCGAGCGTGGTGGTGGCAACAAGGGTGACGAAACGCATGATCGCCATCTTAAGGAGGGGGAAACAGGGACGCGGGCGTCAGGTGCTCTTCGCCTTCCCCGGGCGAGCCGGGCGGGGCCTGTCGGTTTCGTTTGGATCGGCGGCCTGTTCCGGCAGGTCGGTGGGCAGACCGATTGGATCTGCACCTGGAGGCGAGATCGACCGTTTCCGCCCCCAACGGAATGGATGAATGGCCAGTACGACCTTGCTGCTCGTGGGTATCGTCTCAACACATGCGTGAGCTGATCTATTTGTCCGAGCGCAAACTCACTCAGTTCCGTGAGAACGGAAGCCCCCGCCGCCGCCTTTGGAAACGACGCGTCAGCGAACTAGGCGCTACTGCTCCCCTTGGGTTCGGGAACTGCAGTTCACACTGGCCGATGCCCCGCAGGGCCATCCGAACCTGGAACGAGTGCTTCGGCACCTCGAATCCTTGACCCCGAAGCCTGCTGAGTATTCCGAGGGGACACCCGAGGCTGGCCAGTGGGTGAAGTTCAAGACGCGCATGAACTATCAGCTTGTACGGCCTACAACCGACAATTGGGGCGACAACGGCGAACCCATCGAACATCCCGTCGGACCGGCGGCTGTCGTGTTCTGGGAGCCTCACACGCGGCTGGAACCCTGGTCCGGCGCCAAGCCACGACTCGTGCTTCATGGTTCCCCTGAGCATCTTCTGGGTCTGGCAGCCCCGCCCCCCGAGCCCACGGATCTGTCTGTGTCCCGCAGCTATTCCCCCGGCTTCATAAATCTGCTGTACGGCAATCGGCCCCGCAACGGTGAGGATCCGGGTGGGGCACTCGGCGCCCTGCTGCACCAGCTCGATGGACGACGTCTCCCGCCTCATGCTGCTGGTCTTTGCACCGGCTACGCGAGAGTGACGTTTGGGCTGCAGGTGCCATTCTCCGTGGGCGGGCGTTCGGCAACAGTGCGGGCCGTGGTGGCCAGCCCTCTTTACGTTGAACATGCTGCCGCCTGATCTGAGGGTGACGGAAGAGGCAGAGGGCTCAACTCTTCGGCCGTCCCCACGCCGACCACCGGATCGTCTTGTCCGACTCCGGGCAGCATCGACTGGCGCGGGACTCGAAAGCCCTTGAACCGGGGATCGGTGTCGGCGAAGGCGTGGGGCCTCATCGACAACCCGGCGGCGTGCGCGGCTTGCCTGACGCTCATCCTAGGGACCCAGATCAGGTCCAGCCCAGGAGGTGTAGCAGCGCCACGGCCTCCTGCGTCCGCACCGTCTGCCAGCCGGTCGGTCACCTTGTTGCCGGCGTCGCTCCGCCTTTCACCGAAGGGCGCGCAGCGCGACCGCTTCTTTCTGTCGCCTGCTCAGCGAGCAGACGTATGGTCCCGTGCTGCAGGCATTTTGCCGGTATTCCCACGAGATGTGGGCGGCGGCCTTTCGCAGGAGGGTGGGCGGCCAGTTGGCGGAGAAGCGGGCTCGTTCCGCAGCAGGAGGCAGGCCACCTGAGGGTTGCTCATAGTTGACGGCATGACGCGCAGATCCTTACGGCGGCCCCTCCCCCGCGCCCTCACCGCGGGAGCCCTCGCCATCGCCCTGGTCGCGAGCTCCGGCTTCACGCCCGCGAACGCCGCTCCCATCACCGACGTCCCGCTGCTCGACGACTACGACGCCGAATCGCTCGCGAACCTCCCCACCGTCGGCGGTCTGGAGTACCTGGCCCAACGGTACGCGCCGACCGACACCTGCCCGCCGGTGGGCATCGGGCCGGGCGGGCCGCTGTTCTGGGGGGACGACAAGCCCGTCCAGTTCCGCCAGGGCGTCCCCCGGCCGGGGCAGAGGATCGTGAAGATCGTCATCATGGGCGACTCGTACATGTCAGGCGAGGGGGCGGGAGACTACTTCAACAGGCGCGGCTTCCTTCCCGAACCCCGCATCCCGGGAGGGCTGGGAGGGGAGACCTACCCGGCGGCAGGGCACACCGAGGACGACTACACCGAGGACTTCCGTCACCGTTCGGCGAACGCGGCGGTTCTGCAGGCCATCGACCTGCTGCGCCGGGCCAACCCGGAGGTCTTCTTCGACGTGCGGTTCAACGCCTCCTCCGGCGCCGCCAGCGAGCACTTCTTCGTGGGCCAAAACGATCACTCCCGCGTCAACCCGCCCCAGAACCAGGGAGTGGACGAGGCCACCGACCTGGTGATCTCCGGCTTCGGCGGCAACGACGTCGAGTTCGGCCCCATGCTGAACGCCGTGCTCGACGATCCCGTCGACATCGACAACATCGAGGCGCGCATCCGGCCACTGCTCGACACCACCCGCACCTCGCAGCAGGAATGGGACGACTCCCAGCCGCCGCGCCCCCCGTTCGTCCGCCCGCTGACGCAGCCCGCCACCTTGTCGGCCAGGCTGGTGCAGCTGGTTCGGGCGATGCACGCCGCCTCCAACGGCAAGACCAGGGTGATGATGGTCAACTATCCGCAACCCGTCAAGGTCGGCCTGCACCCAGGCGGCCTCATGGGCTGGCTGACGAACATGTGGCCTTATGCCTGGACCAACGCCGCGAAGCTGGCTCCCCAGCTGACCGCCTCCGTCAAGAAGGCGCAGCAGGTCCTGGCCGACCACGGGATCGCCGCCGACGTACTGGACCTCGAGAACGCCTTCGCCGGCCACGAGCTGGGGACCAAGACCCCCTACATCCGCAACGTCAACTGGAGACTGGCCGCGGCTGGGGACGACCTTAACCAGAAGCAGCAGACAGGACATCCCAACCAGGAGGGGCAGAAGGCACTGGCGGGCCACTACGCCTTGATGATCGCGGGTGAGCTCGGGCTGCGGCTCAAGGCGTCCGACGGGGCGCCTCCACCAGCCAGGGCGGCGCAGCCGTGCGACCCCGACCACAGCGACCGTCACTACCTTCCCGCCAAGGCCACCCAGAGCGGAGGGTCGACCGGCGGCGGCGGAGGCGGCACCAGCACCCCCAACGTGGGCCCGCGCTCGACCATGACCTACGTCAACATCGACCCGCCGCCCTTCCACCCGGCGCCCCAGCCCAGCTCACAGCCCAGCTCACAGCCCAGCACTCAGCCCACCCCGGGCACGGGGACGCCGGACCAGACGCCGCGGTGGACCATCTATCCGGTCGACACCGTCCAGCCGACCAACCCGACCATCTCCTTCGACCTGACCCAGCCGCTCCCCTACCTGTGGCCCGTGGGCGGCGGATCGAGCCCGTACCGCGACGTCTTCGAGGTGAAGATCAACGCCGCCCAGCTCCTGCGGTGACGATCGCCACCGACGGGATCCGCGCCCGCTGAAGCCGATCCCGAGAGCTCCCTGAGCTCGGCCGCGCCGGTCGGCGGGGGCTCAGGAGCTCCCGGGCGCGGGCCGCCACACGAGGGCGCGCCGCGAGCCGTCGGGAGCCTCGGCCCACCCGGTGATCTCGCCCTGCGCGTTGACGGCATTGGCCATCGTGGCGGTGCCGGTCGCCGGTTCGGGCAGCAGGGCCGGCGCCACGTCGGGGGCGGCCCAGACCGCCGCGTGGGCGGCGGTGCCCGCCCCCGTGCAGGTGTGCGTGCCGACGATCACGTCGTCGTCGTTGACGGCCTTGGGCGCGGCCAGGCCGCCCGCGTCGGGCAGGCGCCGCATGCCCTCGTCGGCACTCCAGATGTAGCCGCCCGCGAGCACGCCGTCCGCGCCGAGCGCCGCCTGGCCGACGATGTGACCGTCGCCGTTGATCCCCTCGGCCTGGCTCCACTGGCCGCCGAGCGTGCCGAGTTCGGTGATGACGCCGTCCTCCCAGAGGAAGGCCCGGTGGGTCCGCTGGCTCGCCGGGCCGGGCGGTTCCAGGCGGCGCTGGGTGCCGGCGATCTGCCCCGCCGGGTTGACGGCCGCCGCATGGCTGCCGGAGACGGCGGCGAGGTCGGTCCTGACGCCGTCCTGGATGCGGAACGCCTGGTAGCGGGCCGTGCCGTTGGGCAGCAGGTACCGATATTCGCCCACGACCACGCCCGCGCTGACGTCGCGGACCAGGGTGGGGATGCTGCCAAAGGTGCCGAGGTCGGTCATCGTCCCGGCACGCCAGTGGAAGGCGTGCCCCTTCTCCGTCGCTGTGTAGCTGTTGCCGACGACGTTGCCGTCCTCGTCGAGGGCGCCGGCGTAGGCGTGACCGCCCCCGAGGCTGCCGAGATCGACCACCCGCGTGCCGTCCCAGACGGTCGCCCGCTGCTCGCCGGTCGCGCTGACGCTGGAGCCGGCGATCTGTCCCAGGTCGTTGATGTCGAGTGCGTACCCGGTGACGCCGAGGTCGGTGACCTCCCACTGGTCGGTGGTCGCTGGGCAGCCGTCCGCCGCGGCCGGGCCGGCGCCCGCCGCCTGCACGGCCATGAGGAGGATGCTCGCCAGAATGGTCAGGCTCGTGCGCGTGGATCTCATGGTCACCCCACTGTCCGAAGAGCCGGCAAAACGATCACCAAGATACGGGCGGCAACGCCGGCCGCCAAGGCATGAAGGGGAACGTCACCATCCGTCCGCAGGCGATCTCGGAAGGCGTCAGCCGCAGACGCTGGCGGCGGACCTGAGCACGCCGGTGCGGCCGAGGTCCGAACCGGGACACTGACGCTCACGGAAACGTGCTCCGGCGCTGGAGCCCTCCCCGGCGCGCTGGGTCGGGGAGCCCCAACGCAGCGGCACCCCCAGCCGCCCGGCGCGCGATCGAGGTAACGCCTCCGGCGCGCAACCCCCGGGCGGAGTGCGGGCTGCACGAATTGTCCGCACCGCACGGCCACGCCGGGCGGGTACTTGGCCGGCGTACTCGACGGCGCGCATGAACCAACCCAGCAAGGTGGTGCTCGACTCTTCGGGCAGGCCGGTCGCCCCCTGGCACCGTGATCGCGCTCCCCTTCCGCAGGCCGGTGACCCGAGCAGCACGGGCGAGAACACGGCCGGCCTGACCAACGCCACAAAGTTCGCCGCGTTGTCGAACAGCTCGCCGAACAGCAGAGCGCGGGCCGCGCCCACCCGGCCGATGCCGTCATGGGCAGCGGCGCGGGCCTGCTCGATCGTGTCGGCCACGGCTTGCTCCAGATCGGTGCGCAGCCCGGCCGCCACGGCGGCGATCTGGTCGGCCAGCGGCCCGAGGACGGCCTGGGCCTGCTCCAGACGCACCTGCCCGCTGTCGCGGGCGGCGGCGGTCTCGGCCGGGACGCGCTCGCGGTGGTAGCGGGTGCGGTGGTCGGGGCTGCAGTCCAGCGCGTTGGCACGCTTGCCCGGCGGCAGGGCGCCGCCTGAGTACCGGCAGGCCCGGCGGCCGGCGGCGCGGGTACGCGCGGCGCGCTCGGCGGCCACTGTCTCCTCCACCCGGCCGGGAAGTGCCCGGCCGACGGCACAAGCCCGCGTCGACAACCCTGCCGTCTCCAGCCCAGACCCCTCGTCGAACGTGGCGTCGCTGGTGAAGGTGGCCCAGCCGAACCGGGTGCGGTTGAACGCTGCATCAACCGGATCCAACAGTGGCGTGGGTCGGTCTTCCGGTCCGACAAAACGCCCGAAGGCTATCTGGTGGGCTTGCACCCACGCGGGGCCGTCGTCTGGATCCCAGGCCTCCGGCCGGCCTGGTCCGGGACGGCTCCGCGCCGGCCGGGTTGGGGGCCGGGGCGATCCCGCGAGTCCAAATGGTCACGCGTGCCTGGCATGATGGCGGCTCAGGAAGATCGTCGGAGGGTTTGACGTGAAGAAGACGCTGTCCATCGCCGTCGCGGGTCTGCTGGTGATCGGCCTTGCCCCTGCCGCGCACGCCGTGTCCACGGCGCAGGTGAGCGCGCGCGATGTCTACGCCGGCTACGCCCAGCTCTCCGCCCAGGAGACCGAGGGCAGGGACTACCGCCGCGTCCAGCGTGTCCCCCGCGGAGCGCGGGTGGCGCACATCGCCATCCACGGCGGCGCCATCGAGGCGCCCACGTCGCAGCTCGCCGACCAGGCCGCAGGCCGCAGGCACGCCTACTACTCGTTCGAGGGCATCAAGGCCTCCGGCAACAGCGCCCTGCACATCACCGCCACGCACTTCGACGAACCCAAGGCGCTCGCGGTGGTGGCGGGCGTCGACTACACCATCTCCTGGCACGCCGCCGCAGGCGCCGGCGCCACCACTTACGTCGGTGGACGAGACACCGCGTTGATCAAGAAGGTGAAGGCCGAGCTGCGCGCCGCCGGGTTCCCCGTCGCGGCGTCCGTGCCCACGGAGATCGGCGGCACGAGCACCCGCAACATCGCCAACAGGAACCGCAGAGGCATGGGAGTGCAGCTGGAGATCAGCCGGGGCCAGCGGGAGCGGTTCTTCGACGGCGGCAAGCTGACTCGCGCCTGGGTTGAGAACCCCGCCAACCGCACGAAGGCCTTCTACCGCTACGTCGCGGCCGTCAACCGTGCCCTTGGCTGAGCGGCGCGGACAGGGCCTGAGTCACCCTGCTCCTGACCTGGGGAATCACGCTGTCGGACAATGAAGGCATGAGAATCCCCTTCCGCCGGCCAAGGGCGGCGGTGCCCTATCGCTGACCATGGGCCGCCGCCCGGGGGCGCGGGTGTCAGGCCAACTGGATCACGTTCCAGGAGACCGGGGGCAGCAGGACGGTGAGGGGGTCGTGCTGGATGTCGGGGTTGAGTCGGGGGGCGATCCGGTCGGGGGCGTCGGCGGTGTTGCGGGCGTAGACGTCCGGATCGGTGAGCGTGGTGCACTGGACGATGCGGGCGCCGCCGAGTGCGCGGGCGTCGATCTGCAGGGACAGCGGGGCGTCGGTGGCGCGGTTGATCGCGAACAGGGTGGTGGCCTCGCCCTCGGTGTGGGTGGCGACGGCGTGCAGGAGGGGGACGTCGCCGTGGTCGGCGGTCTCGTAGGTCGGAGAGACCGGCTCGATGCGCAGGACGTCGCCTGCGGCCAGTCGTGAGGTCTGGGCGAAGGGGTGGAAGGTGGTCTGGCGCCAGGAGGGGCCGCCGGGTTCGGTCATGATCGGGGCGATGACGTTGACGAGCTGGGCCAGGCAGGCGGCGGTGACGCGGTCGCTGTGGCGGAGCAGGGTGATGAGCAGGCCGCCGAAGGCGACGGCGTCGGCCAGGTGATAGTGGTCTTCCAGCAGGCGGGGGGCGGTCGGCCAGTCTCGCGGCGGGGTGGCGCTCTGGTGGCGGGACAGGTACCAGATGTTCCATTCGTCGAAGGAGATGTTGATCTTCTTGCGGGATTTGAGGGTGGCGCCGATGTGGTCGGCGGTGGCGGTGACGGAGGAGATGAAGTGCTCCATGTCGGTCGCGCAGGCCAGGAAACCGGCCAGGTCGCCGTCTTTCTCCTCGTAGTAGGCGTGGCAGGAGATGTAGTCGACCAGGTCGTAGGTTTCCTGCAGGACGGTGGCCTCCCAGCTGCCGAAGGTGGGCATGGAGGAGCTGGAGCTGCCGCAGGCGATGAGTTCCAGGCCGGGGTCCAGGGCGCGCATGGCGCGGGCGGTCTCGGCGGCCAGCCGGCCGTATTCGCGGGCGGTCTTGTGGCCGGTCTGCCAGGGGCCGTCCATCTCGTTGCCCAGGCACCACATGCGGATGTCGTAGGGCGATTTGGCGCCGCCCGCGACGCGCCGGTCGGACAGGGTGGTGCCGGAGGGGTGGTTGCAGTATTCCAGCAGGTCCAAGGCGGCTTCGATGCCGCGGGTGCCGAGGTTGACGGCCATCATGGGCTCGACTTCGGCCTTGGTGCACCAGCGCAGGAACTCGTCCACGCCGACTTCGTTGGTCTCGGTGCTGTGCCAGGCCAGGTTCAGGCGGCGGGGGCGTTGTTCGCGCGGGCCGATGCCGTCTTCCCAGCGGTAGCCGGAGACGAAGTTCCCGCCTGGGTAGCGCACGGTGGAGATGCCCAGCTCGCGGGCCAGGTGTAGCACGTCGCGGCGGAAGCCGTCCTCGTCGGCGGTGGGGTGGCCGGGCTCGTAGATGCCGGTGTAGACGCACCGGCCCAGGTGCTCGACGAACGTGCCGAAGGTGCGCCTGCTGACCGGAGCGATTTTGAAGGCGGGATCGATCGTGAGGTGTGCCGTGTGCACGGGTGAACTCCAAGTATTCGGGGTGCCGGTCCGACAATTGTCAACGTGCGGCCTGGCCGGCCCTGCGCGCCTACCGCCGCGAGCGCGCCCAGCAGGGCCACCGCCCCGCAAGTCCCCGCCGATCACCGTCGACCGGCTGCGCGCGATGGTCGACGCCCCGCCGGACGGCACCCATCAGGACGCCGCGACCGCGCTGTCCTGGTGCTCGGCTTCGCCCTGATGGGCCGCTCGGAGGTCACCGACATCGACATCGACGACCTCACTTTCACCGCCGACGGCCTGGAGCTGTACGTCCCCTTCAGCAAGACCGACCAGGACGCCCAAGGCGAGATCGTCCCCGTCCCCTACGGCCAGCACCCGCAGACCTGGCCCGTCCGGGTGACCCCCGCATGGCTCGCCGACCCGGCGACGCCGGCGTGACGACCGGGCCGCTGTTCCGCCCGATCGACCGGCACGGCCGCATCCCCGCCCGCGCTCATCCCGTCGCCGGGCGCGACCGCCGTGAACGGCTGACCCCGCAGTCGATCAACCTGATCGCCAAACGGGCTGCGACAGCCGCCGACCTCGACCACGCCGATGCCTACACCCCTCACGGCCTGCGCGCGGGCGGCGCCACCTCCGCCGCCAAGGCCGGCGCCTTCATGTCCGCGATCATCCGCCATGGACGCTGGGCCGACGGCTCCCCCGTCGTCGCCGGCTACATCCGTCAGGCCGACAAGTGACACGACAACCCCTGCACAGCATCGGACTATGAGACCGGCGGCCGCTGGTCTGCCTATCGGTACCGTGGCGCATGATCGACTTTGAGCCACATGCTGTGCGGGCAACGCCTGCCAGGGGTCCTCGCTCTCGAACGGCTGCCGGAGCCACCCATTCTGGACTGCCCTGTGTGACTGGGCGGCCGGCTCGGCCAGCCAGCAACTCCGCAAGCAAGCCGCTGGCGGTGGCACCCATCACTGCTCACTCTGCAACGAGCCCGGCTTCGCCGAGGCGAAGAGCCGCGATGCGTAGGGCGCGCCGCCGCCTGTTCGGGAGCAGGTCGAGGCACTGCTCAAGTTCGATGAAGAGCTCCTCGATGGTGTCGCCTGCTGCCATTGAGGGGCCACGGAGATTCCGGACAGCCGTCTTGTGGGCGTAGCCTATGCGGCCGCCAGGGTTGCAAGGGACTCGTTGAGCACCTCAAGGGGTGGTCGGTAGCCGAGCGCCGAGTGCAGGCGCCGGTGGTTGTAGAACCCCTCGATGTAGCGGATGACCTGCCGTCTTGCCTTGGCTCGGGTGGTGAAGAGGAAGCGGTGCAGCCATTCGTTCTTGAGGGCGGAGAAGAACGACTCGGCCATCGCGTTGTCGTAGCAGACGCCGGTGCGACCGACCGAGCGGCGGATCCCCAGGCCGGTCAGGAAGCGGCCGAACTCATCTGGGGTGTTCGTGCCGCGGTCGGTATGGAACAGGGCGCCGCGCTGGAGCAGGCCGGTGCTGGCGGCCATCCGGATCGCGTCCTTCATCAGTTCGGTGCGGTAGTGGTCGGCCATCGCCCAGCCCAGCGCCGCCTTGCTGCGACAGTCGATCACGGCGGCCAGGTAGAGGGAGCCCTCCGAGGTGGTGACGTAGGTGATGTCGCCGACCAGCTTGGGGCCCGGACGGGCGGCGGCGAAGTCCCGGCCGACCAGGTCGGGAATGCCGCGGAAATCGCCCTGCACAGCGGTGACGGCCCGGAACGCCCGTACCGGGCCGGGACCAGACCCTGCTCTCGCATCAGGGCACGCACCAACTCGGCCGAGCAGTGCTCACCGCGGCGGGCCAGAGCGGCGTGCACCCGCCGGTAGCCGTAGGTCTCATGCGAGTCGGCGAAGATCTCGGCAACCGACGCGGCCAGCAGCGTCCGGCGTTGCGCGGTGGCCGAGGCCGGCCGCTCGCGCCATTCGTAGTAGCCCGAGCGGGTCACGCTCAGCCAGGAGCACATCTTCACGATCGAGTGGCAGGCCTTCTCCGCGTAGGAGAGTTCGTACTTGGCGAGCGTCATCAAGTCTCGGAGGCGAAGAAGGCGGCCGCTGTTTCAAGAAGGTCAGCTTCTCGCGCAGCTCGGCGCTCTCCCGCTCCAACTCCCGGATCTGCGACCGCTCCGGCCCAGAGAGCGCCCGACGCTTCTCCTGCGCGCTCACGATCCGATGTCGGTGTCAGCTTATGTAGCCGACTATCCGGAATCTGCTGGGCGCCTCAGTCAGTCATGTGCCGCCGCGCCTGCCCGGACAGGGTAGTGCGGCCGGCCGCACCCGTACGCGCGGAGACGGCTCACCGGCCGGCCGCCCGCAGCCAGCGGCTGTAGAGCGCGGCGAACGGGCCGCCCGACGCCAGCAAGTCGGCGGGCGGGCCCGCCTGCACCACCTGGCCACCGTCGATCACCGCCACCTGGTCGGCCTCGGTGACCGTGGTGAGCCGGTGCGCGATGACCAGGACCGTACGGCTGCGCCGCAGCCTGCGCAGCGCCTCCTGGACCCGTTCCTCGGACTCCTCGTCCAGATGGCCGGTGGCCTCGTCGAGCACGAGCACCTGGGGGGCGTCGATCCACAAGCGGGCGAAGGCGAGCAGCTGGCGCTCGCCCATGGACAGCCGCTCGCCGCGTTCGCCGACCGGTGTGTCAAGTCCACGGTCCAGGCGCCGGATGGCCGGTTCCGCGCCGATGGCCTCCAGCGCGACCTCGGCCTGGGCCCTGTCACGGCCGGGCTTGCCGAGCAGCAGGTTGTCCAGCACCGTGCCGGCGAACAGGAACGGCTCCTGCGGGACGTAGGCGACCACGCGGAGCAGCTCGTCCTCGCTGGTCGTGCGTAGGTCGACGCCACCGAGGGAGATCTTGCCCGCGTCCGGGTCGTAGCAGCGGGTGAGCAGCTTGGCAATGGTGGACTTGCCGGCGCCGGTCGCCCCCACCAGCGCCAGCGTGTGCCCGGCGGGGACGACGAGGTCTACGCCGCACAGCGCCTCCGGGCCGGGCTCACCGTCCGCCCTGGGATAGGCGAAGCGCACACCGGACATCCGCAGCTCCGCGCCGGCGGCAGGCAGCGGCACCGGTGCGGGCGGGTCCTGCACCGACGGCTGCTGCGCGAGCACGCCGGTGATCCGCGCGGCCCCCGCCATCCCGGACTGCACGCTGTCGAGCAGTTCGCTTAGCTGGAACACCGGGTCGAACAGTAACCGCAGGTAGATGAGGAACGCAGCCAGCGTGCCGATCTCCAGAGCGCCGTCGATCACCCGGTGACCACCTACGGCCAGGGCGACGGCGGTGGCGACCGCCCCGCCGAACTCCACGGTGGGGAAGAACATCGAGGCCAGGTCGATCGGCCGGCGATTGGCGATCCGCTCTGCGCCGTACCGGTTGGCCAGGCGTTCCAGCGTGACCTCCTCACGCCGGAACGCCTGCAGGACGGCCACCGCCGCGACGCTCTCCCGCGCCTCGGCCGATGCGGCGGCCGACGCCTCACGTACCCGTCGCCACGCCGCCGCCGAACGCCGTCTGAACCAGACGACCAGCACCGCCAGGAAGGGTGCGATCGTCAGCACCGCCACCGCCAGCCGCCAGTCGAGCACCACCAGCACGAGGGCGACTCCCGCCATCGTCACCAAGCTGGTCACCAGGTTCACCAGGGCCTCGGCGACGAGCGGCTGCATCGAGGCGACGTCGCCGGTAAGGCGCGCCACCACGCCGCCGACCCGCTCGCGCTCGTGGAAGTCAAGCGATAATCGCTGCAGGTGGGCGAAGAGCCGGGAGCGCACCGCGTGCAGCACGCGCTGAGCCACCTGTGCCAGCGCCAGCGTCTCGATCCGCGCGACCGCTGCCTGCATCGCGATGACGGCGGCGCAGCCGAGCACCGCCCAGGTGAGCGCGCCGGGATCGCCGGGCACCACCCCTTCGTCGATGCCCACCTTCACCAGGTACGGCAGGCCCAGCCCGGCGGCCGTTCGCGCCAGTACGGCGGCGCAGCCGACGGCGAGTGCTCGCCGGTGGACGACGACCATCGGCCGCAGCCATGCCGCTGGTGACGGATCGTTCATCGTGCACCTTCCACGCTAGTCATGCTCAGTTCGTCCCCGGCGTCCTCGTCGGCGGAGGCCGGGGCGTCGCCGAGGCGGATCACACGGGTGGCGAAGCGGCGCGCCGTGCCGTCACCAGTGGCCAGCACGGTGGCGCCGCCGAGAGCGGCGGGCAGCCGCTCCAGCACGGCCGCCTCGGTCATCGCGTCCACCTGGGACAGCGCGTCGTCCAGGAGCAGGACCCGCGGGCGTAGCAGCAGGGCGCGGGCGATGGCCACACGCTGGCGCTGCCCGCCCGACAGGCTGTTCCCCTGCTCGCCCAGCACCGCGTCCAAGCCGCCCGGCAAGGTCTCCACCAGGTCGAGCGCCGCGGCGGCGTACAGCGCGGCGCGGATCTCGTCGTCGCCTGCGCCGGGGCGGCCCAGTGCGACGTTCTCCCTGAGCGTGCCGGACAGCAGCACCGGCTCCTGCGTAACGAGCGCGACCTGGGAACGCAGCGAGCCGAGTGTGAGGTCGGCGAGGTCGTGCCCGTCCAGCAGGACCCGTCCCGCGGTAGGCGCGGCCAGGCGGGGGACGAGCGCCAGCAGCGTCGACTTACCCGTCCCGCTGGAGCCGGTGAAGGTGACGCGCTCGCCGGGTGCCACGGTCACGTCGATCTGTTCGAGTACCGGCCGTCGTGCCCCTTCGTGGCAAATGCTCACGCCCTCGAACGTGACCTGGGCGCCGTGCGGCAGCGCCGGCAGCGGTACGGCGGCGGCTCGGTCGGCGATGGCCGGCGGCCGGTCCAGCACCTCGAAGACGCGTTCGGCGGCGGCCATCGCCCGCCGGGTGACGGCCGACAGGGAGGTGAGCGCCTGCAGCGGACCGGTGAGCAGCAGCAGGTAGGTGGTGAAGGAGACGAGGGTGCCCAGTGTCAGTTGGCCCTGGATGACCAGCCGGCCGCCGTACCACAGGATCGCCGCCTGGCCCACGGCGGGCAGGGCGCCGAGCAGCGGGCTGTATCGGGCGCGTACGCGGGCCATGGCCAGGTTCTCCGCCATCAGGCCCGCGCTGACGTCGTCGAAGCGGGTCTGGCGCTGCCGCCGCAGGCCGAGTGCCTTGATTGCGCGGACCCCGGCGGCGCTCTCCTCTGCCTCCGCGGACAGTTCACCCTCCTTGCGCTGCAGGCTGCGGAACATCACGCCCAGCGTCCTGTCGTACCGCACCGCGGCCGGCGCGAACAGAGGCAGGATCGCCACCGCGGCCACGGTGAGCCTGGGGGACAGGACGGCCATCTGGGTCAGGGCGGCGATGGCGGTGAGCGCGTTCAGGATTGCGAAGATGAACCCGTAGGAGAGGAAGAACCGGATCGCGGCCATGTCGGAACCGAGCCTGGAGAGCACCTGCCCAGTCGCGACGCCGTCGTGCCAGGCGGGTTCGAGCTGCAGGATCCGGCGGGCGAGCCGCGACCGTAGGCCGTATTCGACGTCCAGCGCGACATGGCCGCCGACTGCGCGCCGCACCGAGCCGCAGACCCAGCGGATCACGGCCAGGGCCAGCAGCACCGCGACCCCGGTGGCGACCAGGCCGGGCCTGCCCGGCACGATCGCGTCGTCGATCACCGCCCTGATGGCCAGCGGCAGCAGTGCCGAAGCCACGATCATGACGACCCCGAGACCGAAGGACACGCTCGTACGCGCCCAGTACGGCCTCAGCAGCCCGAGCAGCCGCGGCAGCGTGCGCGCCGACCCGTCGACGGGGCGGTCAGCCGACATCGGCTGCGGGGACGAGCGAGGCGACCGGCCGTCCCGCGCGCTCGGCGATGAAGTCCAGCAGCGACAGGCCGTGTGGGTAGGCGCCCCGTCCGGTCACGAATATCTCCGTGAAGAGGTCGAACACCAGCAGTTCCAGGTTGCTGTCGAAGCAGAAGCCGAACTCGTGCCTCTCGCGGTAGTCGTCCGGCAGCGACCGTTCGCACAGCCGTTCCAACCGGCCGCGCAGCCGCACTCCCGACGACGGCGCGCCAATCTTGCGGCGCAGGACGCTGTCGGCCAGCGGCCCGTCGCCGCCGCACAACCGCAGGGCGGCCCGCCGCAGCAGGTGCTTCTGGAACCCGAAACGTGCGTCCACCTTGTAGGTGGTCGGCAGCGAGGTGACGAACCGCACCAGGGAGTCGTCCATGAACGGGACCCGCATCTCCAGACCGACCGCCATCGACGACTTGTCCAGCGGTTCCAGGTGCAGCCGGACGAGCTGATCGCGCATGTTGTCGGCGAGGACCCGCTCCAGGTAGTCGCCGTACGGGCGCTCACCCGACAGACCGTCGAGGATCTCCCTGGCCCGTGGGCTCGGCAACGCGGCCAGCCGTCGCAACTTCGGCAACTGCGTAGCGAGGTAGCGGGCACGTGGGCCCCGGTCGAGGTATTCCGTGTACCCGCCGAACAGCTCGTCGGCGCCCTCGCCGTTCAGGCACACCTTCAGGTCGCGGGCGACCAGCCCGGCCAGGTGGTAAAGCGGCAGCCCGCCCAGGCCTGCGGGCGCCTCGGCCGACCACAGGTAGGCGGGCACGCTCTGCAGGTAGGTGTCGAAGTCCAGCACGCTCACCTGGTGCGGCAGCCCCATTGAGGTGGCGAGGGCGCGGGCCTGCACCAGGTCGGGGTGCCCGTCGGAGTCGGCGACGCTGTACACGCGGAACGGCCCGCCCCGCTCCCGGCGCATCAACGTGGCCAGCACGGCGGAGTCGAGCCCGCCCGACAGGGTGAGCCCGACCTCGACGTCGGCCACCAGATGCGAGCGGACGGCGTCGCCCAGGCGGCCGATCAGCAGGTCCACCGCCTCGTCGAAGGAAACGGGGGCTGCCTCCTCGCCGCTCCCAACGGGATCCGGGGCAGTTCTGAAGGGGACCGCGGCACCGGCCCCGGCGGCGGAGACGGTCATCGTGTGGCCGGGTGGCACGCTGCGGATGTGTCGGAAATAGGTGTGGTCGCCTGCGGGGTGGCCCAGTACCAGGGTGTCGGCGAACGCCTGCGGGTCCAGCTCGCCGTCGAGCCCGGGGACGCGCAGCAGTGCCTTGATCTCCGAGGCGAACAGCAGCACTCCGTCGTCCAGGCGGGCGTGGTACAGGGGTTTGATGCCCAGCGGGTCGCGGGCCAGGAGCACCCGGTCGCCGTCCGCGACCGCGAAGGCGTACATGCCGCGCAGGTGCTCCACGCACCGGTCGCCGTACTCCTCGTACAGGTGCAGGACGACCTCGCTGTCGGAGCCCGTGACGAAGGTGTGGCCGCGTGCCCGGAGGCTCTCGCGCAGCTCGCGGTGGTTGTAGATCTCGCCGTTGGCGATCACGCGCAGCCGCCCGTCGGTCGACTCGATGGGCTGACGGCCACCCTCGACGTCGATGACGCTCAGCCGCCGTGAACCCAGCCCGACGTCACCGGACAGGTGTACGCCCGAGTCGTCCGGCCCTCGATGGGCCAGCGTCCGCGTCATCTCCCTCAGCAGGGAGGCGCTCCCTTCGGCCACACCCTCGCCGATCACGGCTACGATTCCGCACACTTCAGTCGTCCCTTCCGTCAGTCGCCGCGGCCCCGTCGTACACCGTGGGCGTCTCGTCCGATCGGGGGCGCAGGCCGATCGCGCCGTGCTCCCTGAGCAGCAGAAACATGTCCAGGGCGGCCTGCCGCGCCGCCGGGGTGAGCGCGCCCGCGCCCGACGCGCCCGCCACAGCCGCGCACACCTCGGCGACGGTACGCCGCCCGTCGCTGGCCTCCATGAGCGCGGCCGTCGCGGCGTTCACCCGCATGCGGCGGACGAACACCGCGGCCGGCCGCTTGATGAACAGCAGAAGCTGCGGCCACTCCAACCGGGTCACCTCGGCGGGGACCTCGCCGTTCTCCAGCCGGGGCACCAACTCGGCGAGGTCGTGGAAGAACGGGACGATCCTGGTGTTGGCCGCAGTGACCGGGACGAGGCCCAACAGGTCTCCGGTGGCGAGCGCGGCGGAACCGTCATTGACCAGGGCGATCGTCGCCGCCCCCTCCCACGCCTCGCCGCTGGTGCTGAGGTCGAGCAGCACCCGTTCATAGGCGACGACGTCCTCGGCCCAGGCCGGCTCCAGCGCGCCCTCCCGCAGGAGCCGTACGGCGAACTCGCACAACCGCTCGGCCTCCACGATCATCGCGCCGTTGGACCCGGGCACGGGCGGGAACTCGGCGCAGAACCGGTCCACGTGATCGTGCAACTGGTGGTGCAGCAGCAGCGAGGTCAGCGGCAGCGCGCCGAGCCCCAGCTCAAGTCTGCTGTTGGCGAGCAACTCCGCCTGCAGGGCCAGCCGTCCCCGATCCATGCCGCGCAGGCTCGCCGTCTCGGCCTCGCTGAGCTGGTACAGCTCGGTGGCGGCCGGGTCGCCGTCCAGGAACATCCGCTGGAACGCCTTGTCGGTCAGCATCCTGCTGAAGGCTCGTTGCATGTCCAGGATGCTCATGCGCAGGCCCCGCCGCGGACCGGCCGTTCCCGGCGCATCAGGTCCCGCGCCCGCCGTACGTGCTCCACGATCTCGCCGAACTCCGGCCACCCCTGGTCCCACTCCAGCAGCACGGCCTTCACCGGGGCACGGTCGAGCACGTGGTCGAGCAGCTTCCAGACCTCCTCGTCCACCGGCTCGCTGTGCGTGTCGACGAGCATGCCGCCGATCTCCTTGCCGCCGGCGATGTGGATCTGCACCGTCCGCTCCAGCGGGATGGCGTCCAGGAACTCGTACGGGTCGAAGCCCAGGTTGACGGAGTTGACCCAAACGTTGTTCACGTCCAGCAGCAGGCCGGCACCGGTCTCCTCCAGCACGCGGGAGGTGAACTCCGCCTCGCTCATCTCCCCGCCGGGCAACTCGGCGTAGTACGTGATGTTCTCCAGCAGGAAGGACGCGTCGATCCTGGAGGTGACCTCCTTGACGTTGCGGCAGACGATACGCAGGCTCTCCTCGGTGAACCACAGTGGGGTGAGCTGGTCAATGTTGGTCTCCGGCGTCCGGGTGAAGCTCAAGTGGTCGCTGAACCAGGGTGCGCCGGTCCGCTCCACCAGGGTGGCCAGCCGGGACAGGTAGTTCGGATCGGGAAGCACATCAGTGCCGATCGACAGGCCGACGCCGTGCGGGATCAGCGGGAAACGTTCGCGCAGCGCGAGCAGGCGGTCCATCTTGTCGGGGGCCGCGTACAGGTACTGGTCGGAAATGATCTCAAGGAAGTCGATCTCGTCGTCGGCGGCCATCGTCTGCTCGTGCAGCGGCATTCGGTAGCCGAGCCCTGCTCCGAGCTCCGGTAGATCGTCGAACATGCGTGACTCCTCATGGTGGACGGGATGTGACAGCCGCCCGCTCGGCGTACCCGGTACGCCGAGCGGGCGGCATGCCGGGCGCGGCGGGGATCCGCCGCGCCCGGTGATCTCCAGCGCCGTCAACGGACGATGCCGTCAACAGTTCTCGTCACAGGCGCCTTCAGCAGACGCCATGACGAGGCGCCTTGCCGGCCGCTAGTGGGCGCAGCCCGAGCAGCCGCTGTGGGCGCAGCCCGAGCAGCTGCCGCAGCCGCTGCAGGACACCTGCGGCTGAGCCATCACGATCTTCGACTCGAGCTGCTCGAGCTCGAACTCCAGCGCAGCCCCGCTAAGGGCCAGGCCCTCCATGGTCATCGTGCTCATCGTGACTCTCCTCTTCGTGAGGTGGATCTCCCGGACGGAAGACCCGTCCGAGATCCGGCCGGGCTGTCCCGGTCGGAGCCTGAGTGGCGCGGGCCGCTACGACTTGCAGCCGGAACAGCCCGCGCAGGAAACCTCCGGCTCGGCCGCGGCGAACCGGGTGGCGAGCTGCTCCAGCTCGAACTCCAGCGCGAGCGCGGGTGACTGCGTGGTGGTCATCGGCCTCTTCCTTTCTCTCCGCCGGGCGCGCCGGACGCGGGCGGGCGCCCCGCCGTACGCGTTCCGAGGCAAGGGGGCACGGCCCGGCTCGATCAGCGGGGCGAGAGCCCGGCCCCGTGCGATGCCGCAGATCAGCCCTGCGGCGCGGGCGGGCGGGTGAACACCAGCAGCCCAGCCCGATACAGCTTGGCCAGCGTGCCAAGCAGCCTGGGCGTCAGCTCCGACGGCTCCGCCCCGCCGCCCCGGGCCAGGTGCTCCACCAGCGTGATGGTCGGCACGCTGCCGTCACAGGTGTCCAGCAGCATGGCGGTCGCCTCGTTCATGCGCAGTTCGGTGGTGGCGAGGTTGGCCAGGCGGGCGAAGCACACCACGACCCGGTCGTGGCCGGGCCGCTCGTTCGCGCCGCCCGTCCGGCAGAACTGGCGTACGGTCTCCCCGCCGAAGCGTTCGAGGCGGATCTCAGCCCTCAGCAGCGGATGCAGCGTGCCCACCGACTCGAGGGTGATGGGCTGGCCGGCGAGCGCGTCCGGCGCGGGCGGCATGACGGGGCCGGGACATGGCTCTCCGACCCGTAGCGCCCACAACCGGGCCCGCTGATAGCGGACCAGCTCGCGGACCTGGCCGGCCGCCGGGCCCTCATACCGCTTATCCAAATGCTCGCAGTACGCGTCCAGCACCACACTGTCGGCCCCGTCAGCGGCTGGTGAATTGTCGGAAACCGGGTGGTCCGCGACGAAGCCGGCGGTCAGCTCGTCCAGCACGTCACCGAGGACGTCGCGGGCCCACGGCAGCCGTCCCTCCACCCACTCGGCGAACGTCCTCCGCACAGGCGGGGCGACCGGGCCGGCGGACGGCACACGTCCGGCCGCGTCGTTCAGCAGCGCCTCCCACGCCTCGGCGAACAGGCCGGAACCGGGGAAGTCCGCGGCCACCAGCCGCCCGCGCGCGCCGATCCCGGCGGCGGTCTCCGGCCGGTCGATCAGCCCCTGGAGCCGGTCGGCCAGGACGTCGTGCTCCTTGGGGTCGGGCACCAGCACGAAGTTGTCCCCGTCGCCGAGCGTTTCGCGGTAGATCTGCTTGTCGTGAATCTCGCCGGACAACACCAGGCACGTCCCGGAGGCCAGTACCTCGCGCGGCACGACGGGCCCATGGATGACCACGGGAAAGTCACGTTCGAGGAAACACGTCGCCGTGCAGGCCCGGATGAAACGTGGCACCTTCCAATGCGGCACGAACGGCAGCAGCCAGGCGTGCTCTTCCAGGCCGTGGACGGCGACCGCCTCGCGCAACATCTCCGTACGGGCACGGCCTGACAGCAGCAGCAGGTTGAACGACCTACCGGAGGCCCGCACCCGGCCGAGCGCGGAGATCAGGTCGAGGGTGCCCTTGAACTCGCCCGGCTTGCCGTACATGCCGATGGTGGGGAGGGACGAGTCGTACGCGGGCATCGGCGGCGCGCCGGGCAGCGAGCGTGCCAGGGCGCCGATCTCCTCGGCCGACAACGGCACGGCGTCCGGATGGAAGCACGGTGGCACCGCGTACGGCGGCGACATGCGGATCGCGTCGCGGGCAACCCCCATGCCGAGGAACCTGCCGACCAGTCCGGGCTTGGTGATGACGGTGTGCGCGGCGCGGAACACCTCCTGATACGCGGCCCCGAGCTCGGGGACGCGCATGAGCCGGTCCAGGTCGCTGCCGGCGTGCTGGACGAGCAACGGCAACCCGGTCCAGCTGCTCACCAAATGCGCGGCCACGCCATACGGCTCCAGGTAGGAGCCCACCACGACGTCGCAACCGAACTCGCGCACCACCTGCAGGGCCAGCCCCGCCAGCTTGCTGACGAACGGGTTGCTTTGGGGGATGTGGTCCATGCGCCGCCCGAACCGCTCCGGCCGGAAGACCCGGACGAAGCCGCCGCCGGGGAAACAAGGCTGGTACTCGGCGGCGTCGTCGTCCCCGAGTCCAAGCCGGAACTGCTCCTCGACCTCGT
The DNA here is from genome assembly GCF_040298265.1 of Nonomuraea sp. NPDC001636. Classification (NCBI taxonomy): domain Bacteria; kingdom Bacillati; phylum Actinomycetota; class Actinomycetes; order Streptosporangiales; family Streptosporangiaceae; genus Nonomuraea; species Nonomuraea sp. NPDC001636. The sequence goes on along the minus strand of NZ_JBEOZT010000044.1, from coordinate 9,948 downwards.
CGGCGTTGGTCACCACGTAGACGTGGTGGCCGCGCTCGGCCAGCAACCGCGCCGCCCAGTAGGTCTGCGCGCTGACCCCGCCCTCGATCGGCGGGTACTTCCCGATCAGGCAGACGCTCATCGGGCCCGTGCCCGGACGCGTCTCCTCCCCGCTGATGGTCATGCTCCCCCCAGTGGATGCATACCTGCGAATCCGCCGCCCGCTCCTGCCAGGCGGCTCGGACGCCAAGATCGTCGCAATCGCTTCTGGTGGCTCACTTGGAGATCACTGCAACGCCCGGTAGCGGCTTGCGTCGTGCCCGTCGGAGTAAGACAGCGCTGGCCCCCGCCCATTGTCTGGTCGGCCCGCCGCGCGGGTAGTGCCGATCGGGAACAGCGGCCGCAAGAGCAGCAACAGGAAGTGGGTTCGGCCATGTCCGTCGCGCACGGGTGTGTCCGGGTTTCGGCTCTGGCCCGCCTTCGGTGGTGACGGAAAGTGGTGGCCGAGAGGTTGTCACTTCAGGGGCTCTGGCTCGTAATCGGTGGTGGCGCTGAGTGATCCCTGCCAGGCTGTGCCGGGCTGAAATCGACGATCTTACGGATGTCGTGTTCGCGCGTCTGCCCTGGTCATCGAGGGCGTAGAAGACGAGGGCAACCACATCCAGGTGATGGCCCGAACGCGCACCGAACCGATGCCGTGCCCGGCATGTGGGGTGCCGACCGGTCGGGTGCACAGCTAGGCCAGCCGCCGGACGGTCAGGGATGTCCCGGTCGACGGGCGGCCGGTGATGGTGTCGCTGCAGGTCCGGCGTCTGCTCTGCCCAGCGCGGGAATGTCCTCGGCAGACGTTCCGGGAGCAGGTTCCCGGGCTGCTTGAGCGCGACCAGCGTCGGACGAATGGGCTCACCGACCAGTTGGGCGCGGTGGTTCAGGCGCTGGCCGGCCGGGTCTCGACTGTCAGCGGTCCTGGCTGTCACGATCTCCAGGTCCACAGCGCTGCGCCTGCTGATGCGGCTGCCGCTGCCACCGCTGCAGGTCCCGCGCGTGCTGGGTGTCGATGACTTCGCTCTCAAGCGACGGCATCGATATGCCACCGTCCTCACTGACGCCGAGACCGGCGAGCGGATCGATGTCCTGCACCGGCCGCGGTGCCGATCTGCTGGAGGCATGACTGCGACCGCACCCTGGAGTCGAGATCGTCTGCCGGGACGGGTCAGGTGCCTATGGGGAGGCGATTCGACGTGCTCTGCCGGATGCGGTGCAGGTCGGCAACCAGTGGCATCTGTGGGCGAATTTCTGCGGCAAGCCCCTCGCCGAGGTTCGCTCCCACAGCGCCTGCTGGGCCATGGTCAACCCGCCCCGCCCTACCTGGACCGCGTGAACGTCCTGACCGGCGCGCCGGTCTCGACGGTGCCCATGAACTCGCTCCGCTGAGGGGTGCGCCCACCGGACCCGCTGAACCGGCCCGTAGGAGCGATGGCGTCGCTCCCGAGTGCGGCGTCCTGCTGAACCGTTGCGGTGGAAGGACCAGGCGCAAGTCCGTTCGCCTCCCCCTGCCAGACCATAGAGGGCCAAGGGGTGTGACGCGTGCGGGCAGCTCTGCTGCGCCCTCCATGAGTACTCACAAGCGCCTTGACCTGCATGGATGCAATTTCTGGCAGGCGCGCAGATGGTTCTGCACAGAGTCGGGAAACGACTGGATCACGGCAAAGGGCCGCCGTCAACGGCTCAGGCGGGGTACATACCCACAACAGGCGCTTTGTCGGCATTCCGGAAGCGGCTCAGCGGCCCTTCGGAGGCTGGAAGCGAAGGTCCTTGGCCCTCGCCCGGGAATGGGAGATGGAGATGATCACGAGACGGGGGTTCCTGAAGGCCGGAGCGGGTGGCGCCTTCCTCCTGGTTTCCCGCTCGGACCTTGCCGTGGCCCCCCTCGGCAGCCTGATGAACCCCGCGTCCATCGCCAAGTACGTCGTCCCGCTGCCGATTCCGCCCGTGATGCCACCGGCCTCGACAACCGGCCCGATCGACCGGTACGTGATCGGCGTGCGACGGCTCCGCCTGCAGATCCTGCCACCTGGCAGCCCGGCCACGACGGTACTGGGCTACGGGGCGGCGGGGGTGCCTCGGAGCTTCAACAGCCCGGCTTTCACGGTGGAGGCCCGAGTCGGCCGTCCCGTACAGGTCAAGTGGGTGAACGAGCTGGTCGACGGCCACGGGAGGACTCTTGCTCATCCGCTGGCGGTGGATCCGACACTGCACTGGGCCAACCCTCCCGGGGGACCAGCGGGACGTGACTCGCGACCGGCCTTCGCCAACACACCCGGCCGCTACCTCGGGCCGGTCCCGATCGTCACGCACCTGCACGGCGGGCACAGCTCCGACCACAGCGACGGCCATCCTGAAGCGTGGTTCCTGCCGGCGGCACGGGACATCCCGCCAGGGTACGCAACCGAGGGATCGCAGTACGCCGGTTTCGCAGCCGCTTTTGCCGACCTGCACGGAATCGCCTGGAGCGCGGGATCGGCGACCTTCCACTACGGCAACGACCAGCGGCCCGCGACCATGTGGTTCCACGACCACACCCTCGGCATCACCCGGCTCAACGTCTACGCCGGACTCTCCGGCTTCTACCTCCTGCGCGGCGGTCCCGCCGACCTCGCGCCGGGCGTCCTGCCGGGGCCTGCAGGAGCCTCCGGCGCGACCGGACACCAGGGAGTCCACGAAATCCCGATCGTCATCCAGGACAGGACTTTCGCCGCCGACGGCTCGCTGTTCTACCCGGCGAGCCGCAGGCGGTTCGACCGGTTCGCCGGACCGTACATTCCCCGCAGCGACATCCCGCCCATTTGGAACCCCGAGTTCTACGGCACCACCATGATGGCCAACGGCCGCACCTGGCCGCATCTGGCGGTGGAGCCGCGCCGCTACCGGTTCCGGCTCCTCAACGGGTGCAACGGTCGCTTCCTCGATCTGAAGATCGTCACGAATCCGCTGGCCCGACGGCCCGCGTCCGCCGCCCTCCCCTTCTGGCAGATCGGATCCGACGGAGGATTCCTGCCCGCGTCCGTGCAGCTCGGCGAGGTGCTGCTGGCCCCGGCAGAACGCGCCGACGTGATCGTCGACTTCACCGGCGTCCGCCCGGGGACGGAACTGTTCCTGATCAACGAGGCCCCGGACGGCCCCTTCCACGGCCGCCACGCCGCCGCTCCGGCCGACCCGGCAACAACAGGGCAGGTCCTGAAATTCACGGTACGCCCGCTGACGGAACCCGACCGCAGTGTGCCACCGGCCGATCTCGTCCTGCCCACCTTCACCCCGCTCGGCGCAGCCGGCACCACCCGCAAGGTGGCGCTGCTGGAGCGGGCCTCAAGGGTGGTGCCGGGCGCGGGACCGGCGGCCGTTCTTCTGGGCACCCTGGAACGAGGCGGTACGGCGAAGATGTGGTCCGACCCGATCACCGAGAACCCCGCCGTCGGTGCCACCGAGACATGGGAGATCCACAACTTCACCATGGACGCCCATCCGATCCACATCCACGAAGTCCTCTTCCAGATTGTCGACCGCCGCCCGTTCCACTCCCCCGCCCGGCCACCGGAGGCAGGGGAGCGCGGCTTCAAGGACACCGTCATCGCCTACCCGGGCCAGGTCACCCGGATCAAGGCCACCTTCGACCGGCCGGGTCTGTTCGTCTGGCACTGCCACATCCTCGAACACGAGGACAACGAAATGATGCGCCCCTACCGCATCAGCCCATGAGCGCCGATCTCAGCGTGCGGTTCGCGCGTCAATGTCCGTGATGTTGTCGCGTTACCGCCGGTCGACCTGTCCGGAGGGCCTGGGATGGCCGCGTGAGCGCCTGTGCCTCATCCTTCCCGAACCGGGGCGGCCGCTCCGCGATGACGTTCGCGACGTCCTGAGCCGCCGGCCATGTCAGGCTCGCGCCCAGGCCGTGGCCTTCTCCACGGGTGAGACGCCGTACTCGGCCTCGACCGCTGCCGCGATCAGGTGGCAGAACAGGTAGCGCTGGAGCGGTGCGAGCCCGAGTCTGGCCAGGTGGCCGTAGAGCATGTTGATGGCCAGCCGGTGACCGAGGAACCAGTCGGAGCCGAGCACCTCGTCCTTGTACCGTCCGGTGGCCAGCAGGATCTCGTGGAAGTCGATGGTGTGGAGCTGGCGCATCTCGGGTTCGGGCGCGGCGGCGTCGAGGTCGATCTTCCCGTCGCGGATGAGGGGTGCGGCGATCGCCTTCCTGCGCTCGACGTAGTCGAGCCATTCACGGACGTGCGGCGGGGTGCGGCCCGTGTCCACCTCGGCCACCCGGCGGCGCACCAGGGCACGGAGCTGCCGCTCCTGCGCGCGGTACTTGGCCTCGAAGCCGGCGCGCACGCCGTCGCGGTCCACGCAGTAGGAGGCGAAGGCGTCGGCGTGGGAGCGGAAGGACATGTACCCGCGCGAGATCGGCGGCACGCTGGTGTGCGCGAAGGCGATCATCAGGTCGAGGCTGAGCTGGAAGAGCGACAGCTCGCCCCTGCGGATGGCGGCCAGCGTCCCGAACGCCATCCGGGTGCTCTCGGCGTGGTAGGAGTCGAGCAGGTCCTGCAGGGTACGGCTGCCGAGCACGTGCAGGCGGTCCTCGTACGGTTCGGTCTGAAGCGTGTTGTCCGGATACCACGGCCTCAGCGGGCCGTGATCGCTCTCCCGGACGGCGAGCGCATGGTGGGCCTGCTCCAGTGCGGCCTCGTCCAGAACCGCCCGTGAGGGGTGGTCGCGCAGGTAGCGGCCGAGCCGGTCGGTGGCCAGCGGCAGGATGTCCGTGTCCCAGGCGTCGTCGGGGGCCTGGAGGTTGAGTCGCAGGTGCGGCCCGCGCCGCCAGTGGCGTACGAAGTACGGTTGCCGCACCCGCTCCCCCAGTTCCTCCAGCAGCGGTCGCACGGCGTCGAGGATCAGGCCGTCCTGGTCGGTCTGGTAGTAGCGGACCTGGATGCTGTGCCAGGGGGTCGTGAGGTCGTTCACCGGTGCTCCAGTTCGCGGTAGGTGGTGCCGACGAGGTGACGCAGGTGTGACTCGTGCCCGCTCGTAAGGCCGAGCCGGTTGCACAGCAGGTGGACGCAGCGCAGGAGGAGGACCAGCAGGTCGCCGCGCGGCCGGGTGACGCCGGAGGGGACGAAGGTGGACTGTGCGGGTTCCGGATTGAATCGGCCGGTGGCCTGGAGGTCCAGGACGCGATGACGAAGGGTGTCGATCGAGCGCCACCAGGCGCCGAGCGGATCGCCGGCGCGGGGGTGTTCCTCGCCGCCGGCGATGCGGTGGCTGCGCAGGAGCTGCGCGGCGAGCGCGGCCCGCTGCCCGTCGGAAGGCCCTGGCTGGTCGGACGGTTCTCCAGGGGCGGAGCGACGGTCGCGGGTGGTGGGGAGCGTACGGGCGAGGCGGGCGGGGTCCGGTTCCCAGGCGGCCAGGGCGAGCATCAGGGCGGCGGCGGCGAACCCGGCCCGGCGTCCAGGCCCGAGCTCGCCCTCCAGCAGGGCGAGCGCGATGCGGCTGGAGTCGTGGAAGTGCCGCTCGGCGGCCTCGACCGCCTCCGGCCCGCCGTACGTGCCGTACTCGGGGCGGTACGCGATGGCCTCCACGCCGTCGCGGGCGCGTACCCGCCGGTCGTAGTGGAGGAGGTGCTCGGCTCTGGCGTACCGTTCGGCCGTGGCGGCGTACCGGCCGGGGTCCCAGGAGGCCGGCGAGGGGTGGGCGGCGAGGTGCCGTTCCAGCGCCGCCGTGGCACGCTCGGCCACCTCCTCCGGGCGGGCGGACGGCAGGAGCCGCAGCCGCAGATGCGGCCCGCCCTCCCAGTAGCGCAGGAAGAAGCAGCCCGTCAGCAGGCCTTCGGCGGCGAGCTCGCGAACCAGCCCGCCGACCGCCTGGACGATCAGCCGGTCGGTGCCGCCGTGGTGGAAGGCGTGCAGCGAGATCCACGGCTCAGCCATCGCCCACCTCCACCACGTACTCCGTGACGTGGCCGTCGCCCGGCTCGGGCAGCACCTCCTGGAACGCCGTACAGGTGCCGCTGTCGCCGAGCTGCCGCTCGAAGGCGGCGACCAGGGAAGGGTCGGCCAGGTCCAGGAAGGTCGGTTTGGCCAGCCGTGCCGTACGCATGGGGTCCTGTCCCCACGTGCCCGGGTCCAGGGAGAAGACGAAGCAGCGGGGCGGGATGCCGGACGCGGCGAACCAGCGGGCCAGCGCCAGCAGGTGCTCGGTCTCGGGCTCGCCGGGCCGGCGTCGCGGGACGTCGGTCGTGGCCGCGTACCAGGTGGCGCGGGCCACGACGACCTGGCCCAGCCACACCCTGGACCTGCTCACGACCGCTTCAGGCGGCTGACGTGGCGGCTCGGCGAACAACGCCCAGGTCGGCACCGCGACGCTGGGCTGATCGCCGAACAGGTGCAGCAGCAGCCGGGCCGTACGCGGCAGGAACGGCGTGGCGATCAGGCCCGTGTGGCGGGGCAGGACGCGGCGGCCGTCGGCGGCGCGTACCAGCTCAAGCTCCCCGGCGGCGGGATCGTGGCGGACGGCCAGTTCCCCCAGAGTGAGGCGCGCGCCGGGCGGCCGGTCGGAGACCGCGCCCGGATAGCTCAGCTCGTGGACGGTCGTGGCCGAGCGGAGGTTGACGTTGTGACCGAACAACCCGGTCATCTCAACCGGAATCCCGCCATCCTCGGGTTCGGCGGGATTCGGCTCGTCCGTGAGACCCGCGACCGTCAGGAGCCGGTGGACGCGGCTGCGCGCGGCGCCATGACCGACCGCCACGCTGTTGAGCACCAGCCGCACGGGCCCGTCCCCCGGCAGCACCTGCACGTAGCACGCCAGCGAGCGCACCGGCCGGGCGCTGCCCGGCCGCCCGGACAGCCAGTCGGCCAGCGTCTCCGGCTGCTCGTGCAACATCCTCAGGGTACGGTCGCGGAACCGCCGCAACTCGACCGCCGCGGGCAGGGTGCTCACACTCTCCGCCGCCGCGCCACCGCGATGGAGCAGACCGTGCAGCGCCCGGCCCTCGGGGGTGGCGAGCTGCGCGGCCAGCGTACGGTGGAACCGGACGAACGGGACCTGTGCCCCGGCGCCGGACGCCCGTACGAAGAGGTCGGCGGCCAGTAGCCGGATCTCGTTGTCGCGCTGGAAGACCCCCAACAGCTCGCGGAGCAGGTCAAGATCGTCCAGGGCGGCCCGCCAGGCCTCCTCCCCCAGGCGCGTGGCGGGCGAGGCGAAGACGGCGTTGTCGCGGAAGAGGTTCTTGTCCGGGAGCTTCGTGCCGGACGGGGCCAGTCGGCGCAGTGCGCCGCGGACCTCCTGCTGGAAGGCCAGTTGCGCGCTCAGTCCCGCCGCGCCGGAGTGGCGGTCCAGCGCCCGCGCGAACGCGGTGAGCGCGTCGGCGGCGGGATGCGGCGCCAGCCCCCGGGCCAGATCGGCCAGATGGGAGCCGGACTGGTCGGCGACCGGCGTGAACGTCTCCAGCACCTCCAGCTCGATCAGCCGGGCGAGCGTGGCCGGCGGGACAAGCCGCCGCGCCTCGCCGAGCGTCGGGGCGCCGGCCAGGGAGCTCAGGAGCGCGCGCAGTGGCGGCGTGGCCGGGATGCCCCGGTAGGCGTCCTCGGTACGGCTGAGCCACCACAGGCGATCGCCGTCCTCGCTCAGGCCGGCGTTGGGCCTGACCAGGAAGCGGGCCGCGAGGTCGTCGTCGGTCGCGGCCAGGTCACCGAGCAGCCTGCGCAGCAGCCACAGGTCGGGCTCGGCCGCGCTGCGCCAGTTCCCCTCGCCTGTCACGGTGACCGCTTCCGGCCCGGGGGCCCAGCACCCGAGTCCCATCATGGTGAATGTCGAGTGGGGGCTGGTCTTGGCCGCCACCCGCGCGAGATACCGGCTCAGCCGCAGGTCCAGCCGCCGGGACGGCGCGGCGCCGGGAGCATCGAGCCAGCGCCGCAGCGCCTCGGCCAGCGACGGGCTCGCCTGGACCAGGCCATGGGTGAAGACATCGGCCGAAGCCCATTTACCAAGGTTGCGGTGCCTGTCCTGGCGTTCCTCCTCCAGGACGGCGGGCAGCGAAGCCCGCAGCCGCTCGCTCGCCCGCGACGCCTCCAGCCACCGCCGAAGCCGCCGCTCCAGCTCGGCCGGAAGCTCGGCCGAGCCGGCGAACGCCGCAGGACGGCGTCCGTTGTACAGCGCCCGGCGGAGTGCGACCAGGCGGGACCTCGCCCGCCCCGGAGGGACGTCCGCGATGCACGGCTCCAGGGCGAGCGCGAGCTCCCGCCCCTCAGCGGACAGGCGAGCCTGCCCCTTGAGGATCTCCTGGACGGTCCGCCAGGTCCGTTCGCACCGCAGATCGTCCAGGACGGCCGTGGGCAGGGCGGCGACTCTGACCACCACGGTGGGCGAACGCCGGCGCCAGATCGCCATGCGGGTTCCGCCGCGCTAGATGAGCCAGCTCTTGCCCGACGTACAGCCCGAAGCGCCGATCTCGGTGTTGCCCAGCCCCATGGCCACGGCCTCGACGAGCACCTCGGAGCCGGGGAGTTCCACGGTGGCGACGTCCAGCGCGTCCAGGTCGAGGACTTCTTCGTGCATGTCCATGCTGCCTCCGTTTCGTTCGGGCGCAGGTGCGCCGCGACACTTCTGCCAAGAGAACACGCAAAACGGCACATGTCCACGCTGCATGACATATCAGGCATGACGGAACGTACCGTGCCGAGAGGGCCGCTGGTGCGACGCAAGCAGCCGTCCACGCAGCAGGGGCACCCTTGCTGTCATCGGCGACGTTCTACGCACACGCACGACCAGTCGAGCAGCGGCGACGCCTCCGGCGGCGCGTTCAGCGTGGAACGCATGCCCCGTCACCTGATCGAGCCGGACGGCCGAGGCTGGATGCGCGGTCCGCATGGTTGCAGTCCTCTGGGGAGGACGACGGCACACGGAACCGTGCCGACCTGCCCTGATCCGCACGCCCTGACACAAGACTCCAAGGCACCCTGATCCGGCTGAAGGTCGAGCACCTGCCCGGCGACCGAGACGCGCCACCCATCTGGCTCCGGTCCTCCAAGACCGGCGCCACCGGCGTGGACATGGACCGCAGCTGGCAAGCCTTCCTGCGCAGATTCGACCTGGAGCACACCTACCGCTTCCGGAAACAGACCCTTGGCCGGCCCCGGCCCAAGCTGCGCGCCGCCCAGGCCGCCGACCGCTGGACCTGGCTGCTCATCATCGTGCACATCCAGCTGCGCATGGCTCGCCGGCGCGGGTTTCGGAACCTGCGTCCCGCACTCGCAGCCCTACAACAATCAGGAGGATAAAGAACAAGCTCAAAGGGTGTTGCGGAACCTCGCCGTCGCTGTTGATCATGCGAGCGATGTGCCACCTGGTGACTCCGACGCCGCTGTTCGGCTGAGGACGACCGGTCCGAGTGCGATCCCAAGTCCTCCCTGGCGTGGATGGCGATCAGCAGACCGACGGGCAGCCCGGCCTCGTGAAAGTGCTGGTCGAGATGGAGTTCATCGCGGTTGCGCCGACCAACGCGCTCACGTGTAAGAAAGCCGGCCTGCTGCAGGTCGGTCACGATGGCCTGAACCCTGCCTTCGGTGAAGCCGGCCGTGTTGGGTTCTTCGGGAGGCGTTTGTGTCTGGGTGGCCGGGCGGTGGCTGTTTGGCGAGGATGTCGTGGAGGGGCAGTAGGTCTCGCGGGGCGCTCCGAGACCCGTTGCGAACCCGAACGCCCCCAGCGCCCGAATCGGTCGCGCGCTCGGTCTGCGGTCTGGTTCGCATCACGACGGTGTTGAGCAGATGGGATCGGGCGCCGATGAGAAATGGCGCCGACAGTCGTCTAAGTACACGTCCGGTGAAACGCGCTGCGCGCATCAAGGGAGAGCAACGAGATGAGACCGCTTCGATACTCGATCAACGTCACGCTCGACGGCTGCTGCCATCACGAGGCAGGGCT
>NZ_JBEOZT010000043.1:0-63954 GCF_040298265.1 Nonomuraea sp. NPDC001636 | reverse complement strand
ACCGCTCCTTTAACTTACCCGGGCCCCCGCAACCCGGGGGGCCCCCGCCCGGGGGCCAACCCCCCCCGGGCCCCCGCCCCCGCCGCCCGCGCCCACGGCCCCCGAAGGGAGGAACCTCATGAGACGGGCCCTGCTGACCGGCCTGCTGCCGCTCCTGCTCGCCACTCCGGCCGCCGCGATGCCACCGTCCGGAGAGAGCAGTGCAGAGGTGGTCGAGGTGGCCACGGCGGCGCAGCTCGCCGGCGCGCTGGCCGCGGCGGTTCCCGGCCAGACCATCAGGCTCGCGCCCGGCGAGTACCACGGCGCGTTCGTCGCCCGGCGTCCCGGAACGTCCGCCGCCCCGATCACGCTGACCGGGCCGGCGGACGCCGTCCTGGTCAACGACGGTCCCTCCGGCGCCGCGCCGTCCTGCCCGGCGCCCGGCGGCGGCTGGGACTCCGGCTACGGGCTGTGGCTGTACGAGGCGCCGTACTGGCGGCTCACCGGGTTCACCGTCAAGGACTCCAAGAAGGGCGTCGTCCTGGACGCCTCCCCGCACGTGGTGATCGACGGCGTGTACGTGCACCACGTCGAGGACGAGGGCGTGCACTTCCGGCGCAGCTCGTCCGACGGCGTGCTGCGGAACTCCCGCATCACCCACACCGGCCTCGTCCAGCCGGGTTACGGCGAGGGCGTCTACCTCGGCTCGGCCGGCTCCAACTGGGGCTGCCACGGCAACACCGGCGGCGCGGACCGCTCGGACCGCGTCCAGGTCGTCGGGAACACGATCGGCCCGTACGTCGCCGCCGAGCACATCGACGTCAAGGAGGGCACCAGCGGCGGCCTGATCAGCGGCAACACCTTCGACGGCACCGGCGTCAGCGGCCAGAACTCCGCCGACTCCTGGGTGGACGTCAAGGGCTCCGGCTACACCATCGAGAACAACACCGGCACGTTCGCCCCGCCCGGCACCTTCGCCAACGGCTACGAGACGCACAATCCGGCCACGACGCCGTCCTTCCTCAACGGCTGCGGGAACGTCTGGCGCGGCAACCGGTCCGATCTCGGCGGCGTCGGCGAGTACGCCATCAAGATCACCTCGACGTCGAAGTGCGCGGCTGACCCCAACGTCGTGCGCTCCTCCAACACGGTCACGGGCGCCACTCGCGGGCTGACGAACGTCCCGGTGACCCCCGGCTGACGGCCCGCTCGGGACCGGCCGCCCGGCCCCCGGGCGGCGTCCTCGCCGTGCCGCGCGCCGCCCGGGTGAACCCCGCCCAACAGGGTTAAGAAACCTTCCTAACTTCATTGACAGCCCTCAGCACCCTGCGCCACGATCCCGGTAAGCGGCTCGGCGCGGCTTCCTCCCCCAGGATGTGACGCGCTCAGCGAAAGACTCCTGCCCCGGCCGCCCACCGGACCGTGCTCCGATCTCTCACCCCCAGGAGAATCGCCATGTCCAGAGTCCGCCTGGCCGTCATGGCCGTGATCGGCCTGGTGGCCGGCCTGCTCGTGGCCGCCACCGCCTCGGCCGGCACCGCCGAGACGCTGCTGTCACAGGGCAAACCCGCCACCTCCTCCTCCACGGAAACCTCCTCCTACGCCGCCGCCAAGGCCTTCGACGGCGACCTCGCCGCCACCCGGTGGGCCTCGGCCGAAGGCCACGACCCCGAATGGCTGCGCGTCGACCTCGGCGCCGCCCAGCAGATCAGCCGGGTCAAGCTGACCTGGGAGGACGCCTACGCCAAGTCGTACAAGATCCAGACCTCCCCGGACGGGAGCGCCTGGACCGACGTCTACTCCACCACCACCGGCGACGGCGGCGTGGACGACCTCGCTGTGACCGGCACCGGCCGCTACGTCCGCATGTACGGGACCGCGCGCGGCACCTCCTACGGCTACTCCCTGTGGGAGATGCAGGTCTACGGCGGCGGCACCCAGCCCACCGACCCGCCGGGCGACACGTTCGTGGTGGCCGCCGCCGGTGACATCGCCGAGCAGTGCACCGCGAGCTCCTCCTCCTGCGTGCACCCGAAGACGGCCGCCCTGGTCGAGTCGATGAACCCCGAGTTCGTCATCACCATGGGCGACAACCAGTACGACGACGCCCTGCTGTCGGACTTCCGCAACTACTACGACAAGACGTGGGGCAGGTTCAAGGCCAAGACCCACCCGGTCCCCGGCAACCACGAGACCTACGACCCGGCCGGGTCGGAAGCCGGGTACAAGTCGTACTTCGGGGCCATCGCCTTCCCGCAGGGCAAGAGCTACTACAGCTACGACCGGGGCAACTGGCACTTCGTCGCGCTCGACTCCAACCACTTCGACCAGTCCGCCCAGCTCACCTGGCTCAAGAACGACCTCGCCGCCACCACCAAGCCGTGCGTGGCCGCGTACTGGCACCACCCGCTGTTCAGCTCCGGCGAGCACGGCAACGACCCCGTCTCCAAGCCCGTGTGGCAGGCCCTGTACGCGGCCGGCGCCGAGTTCGTGCTCAACGGGCACGACCACCACTACGAGCGGTTCGGGCCGCAGAACCCCAGCGCCCAGGCCGACACCGCGAAGGGCATCGTCGAGGTGCTCGGCGGGATGGGCGGCGCGTCGCCGTACCAGATCGAGAACGTGCAGCCGAACAGCCAGAAGCGGCTGAGCGGCACGTTCGGCGTGCTGAAGCTGACCTTCACCGGCAGCACGTTCGGCTGGCAGCTGATCGGGACCGACGGCTCGGTCAAGGACACCAGCCCGACCTACTCCTGCCACTAGATGTACATCTCGCTGCTCGGCACCCGGCTGACCAGGGCGGTGCCCGCCAACGTGGTGGCGCTCGGCCTGGTCAGCCTGGTCACGGACGTCTCGTCGGAGATGGTCACCGCGGTCCTGCCGCTGTACCTGGTGGGCGCGCTCGGGCTCAGCCTGGTGCAGTTCGGCCTGCTGGACGGTCTGTACTTCGGCGTCACCGCGCTGGTCAGGCTGGCCGGCGGGCACGCCGCCGACCGGTGGAGCCGCCGCAAGCTGGTCGCCGGGCTCGGGTACGGGCTCTCGGCCGTCTGCAAGCTGGGCCTGCTCGCGGCCGGCGGGTCGGCCGCCGCGCTCGGCCTGGTGCTGGCCGCCGACCGCACCGGCAAGGGACTGCGCACCGCGCCCCGCGACGCCCTCATCACCCTGAGCGCCCCGCCCGACCGGCTGGGCGGCGCGTTCGGGGTGCACCGGGCGATGGACACCGTGGGCGCCTTCCTCGGGCCGCTGGCCGCCTTCGCGGTGCTGACGGCGACGGCCGGCGCCTACGACGCGGTGTTCGTGACCAGCTTCTGCGTGGCCGCGCTGGCCGTGCTGCTGCTGGTCCTGTACGTCCGGGACCGGCGCGGCCCGCTGACGGCCCGCGTCCGGCTGCGGGCGGCGGTGACGCGGGAGCCCGGGTTCCGCCGGGCCTGCCTGGTGGCGGTGGCGCTCGGCCTGGTCACGGTCAGCGACTCGTTCGTCTACCTCGTGCTGCAGCGGCGGCTGGCGATCGCGCCCGAGCTGTTCCCGCTGCTGCCGCTCGGCACGGCGGGCGCGTACCTGCTGCTCGCCGTGCCGCTCGGCAGGCTGGCCGACCGGTTCGGGCGCGCGACGGTGTTCGTCGCCGGGCACGTGGCGCTGCTCGCGGTCTACCTGGTGCTGATGGGCCCGGCGTGGCTGCTGCCCGCGCTGCTGCTGCACGGCCTGTTCTACGCCGCCACCGACGGGGTGCTGATGGCCCTGACCGGGCCGATGCTGCCCGAGAGCGCGCGCACCGGCGGGCTGGCGCTGCTGCAGACCGGGCAGGCCACGGCCCGGATGGTGTCGTCCATCCTGTTCGGCCTGCTGTGGGCCGGGACGGGGGAGGGGCCGGCGCTGGCGGTGATGGCCGCGGGGCTGGTGACGGCGTCCGCGATCGCATGGCGGGCGCTGCGATCACAAGGAGGTCGTCCATGAGACGGGTGCTCGTGCTCCTGGCCGCGGTGGTCCTGCTGGCGGGCGGCGCGACCGCGTACGCCACCTGGGCGGCGTCCTCGCGCCAGGCCGGGCCCGCCGTCGCGGGCTTCGACGCCGGCGAGCCGGGCCGGGTGCTGGTGCGCAGCGGCGGACGCGTCGCCTCCGTGCCGCTCGCCGAGCCGGGCGCGCCGCCGCGGGTCAGCTCCCGGGCCTGCGACCGCTTCTACACGGCGAACGGCACCACCCTCTGCCTGGTCACCAGGCCCGGCCCGCTGCCGAAGACCGAGGCGCTCGTCCTGGACCGGTCGCTCAAGGAGACCCGCCGGATCAACCTGGCCGGCGTCCCGAGCCGGGCCCGCGTGTCGGCCAGCGGCCGGATGGCCTCCTGGACGGTGTTCGTCACCGGCGACTCCTACAGCACCGGCGGCTTCTCCACCTGGACCGGCATCCTCGACACCCGGACCGGCTACCTCATCACCAACATGGAGGACATCCCGCTCTACCTCGACGGCCGCCGCTACCACTCGGCCGACGTCAACTACTGGGGCGTCACGTTCGCCGCCGACGACAACCGCTTCTACGCGACCGTCTCGACCAAGGGCAGGACGTACCTGGTGGAGGGCGACTTCGGCGCCTGGCGGGCGCGCACGCTCAGGGAGAACGCCGAGTGCCCGTCCCTGTCGCCGGACGGGACCCGGCTGGTGTTCAAGAAACGCGTCTCGCCCGGCCCGTGGCGGCTGCACCTGCTGGACCTGGCCAGCATGCGGGAGACCCCGCTGGGGGAGCGGGCCAGCATCGACGACCAGGCCGCCTGGCTGGACGACCGCACCGTCATGTACGCCAAGGACGGCGACGTGTGGGCGGCCGACGTCGGCGGCGGCCCGCCCCGCCGGCTGATCCCCGGCGCGAGCTCGCCCGCCGCCGTCCGCTGACACCCGGGGCCCCCGTCCGGGCGCGGTCAGGGGAGCCGGATCAGACGCCGCTCGACCGCGGCCGTGACCGCGGCCGTGCGCGTGTCCACGCCGAGCTTGTCGTAGATGTGCACCAGGTGGGTCTTGACCGTCGCCTCGGTGATGTAGAGCCGGCGGGCGATCTCCCGGTTGCTCGCCCCGCTGGCCAGCAGCTCCAGCAGCTCGACCTCGCGGGCGCTCAGCGCCGGGCCCGGCTCGCGCATGCGCCGCATCATCCGGGTCGCCACCTTGGCCGACAACACGCTCTCGCCCCTGGCCGCGGCCCTGATGCCCTGGAACAGCTCCTCCGGCGGGCACGCCTTGAGCAGGTAGCCGATGGCCCCCGCGTCGACGGCCCGCATGATGTCGGCGTCGCTCTCGTACGTCGTCAGCACCAGCACCTGCGGCGGCGCGGGCAGCCCGCGGACCCGCCGGGTGACCTCCACGCCGTCGACGCCCTCGCCGAGCTGCAGGTCCATGAGGACGACGTCGGGGGAGCAGGCGGCGATGCCGCGCAACGCCTCGGCGCCGTCGGCCGCCTCGCCGACGATCTCCATGTCGGGCTCGCCGCCGAGCAGCGCCACCAGCCCCGCCCGGACCACCGGATGGTCGTCGACCAGGAACAACCTCATGCCGCACCGCCGTCCGGGGCCCGCGGCGGCCACGCGGCGGGCACCCGGGCCGCGACCGCCGTGCCCTCGCCGGGCGCGCTCTCCACGACCAGGACGCCGTGCACCTCCGCCAGCCGGTCGCGCATCGCCCGCAACCCGTAGCCGCGGCCGGGAGCGGGGGCCGGTTCGGCGAAGCCGACGCCGTCGTCGAACACGTCGAGCGTCACCTCGCCGTCGAGGTAGGACAGCGTCACCGTGACCGTCACCCCGGCCGCCGGGTCCGCCGCCGGGTCCGCCGCCGGGTCCGCCGCCGGGTCCGCCGCCGGGGCGGCGTGGTCGCGGACGTTGGCCAGCGCCGCCTGCGCCACCCGCAGCAGCGCCGCCTGCACCTCCGGCGCCAGCGGGTACTCCTCGCCCGCCAGCCGGAAACGCACCCGCGGCCCGGTCTCGCCGGCGTCCGCGCACAGCCGGGCGAGGGCCTCGGGCAGCGTGACGTCCACCAGGCCGGGCGGCTGGAGGTCGCGGACGAACCGCCGCGCCTCGGCCAGGTTGTCGGCGGCGGCCGCGGCGGCCCGCCGTACGTGGGCGCGAGCCTGGGCCGGGTCGGCGGCCCACATGCGGTCGGCGGCCTGGAGCAGGATGCCCATGCTGGTCAGGCCCTGGGCCAGGGTGTCGTGGATCTCCCTGGCCAGCCGCTCGCGCTCCTCCAGGACGCCGGTGCGGTGGCGGGAGTCGGCCAGCGTGCCGCGGGTGCTGATCAGGTCGTCGATGAGCAGCTGCCGGGCGGCGCTCTCGCGCTGCAGCTCCCCGAAGATCACCGCCGTCATGGCCGCGATGCCGACCGGCGCGAGGATCAGGCTGACGTCGAGCTCGCGGGCGATCTCCAGCTGCGCCACGATCACCACCAGCGTCAGCGCCGCGGCGGCCACCGCGAAGCCGTGCGCGTTGAGCAGCCGCAGGCACAGGAAGAGCAGGGGGACCGCGCACCAGCTGAACGACGGCGCCAGCACCACCAGCGCCAGCCACACCGCCGCCACGCCGCCCAGCCAGACCAGCCGCCCCTGCCGGCCCAGCCGGTGCCACCAGACGATCCCGGCCGCGTACGCCAGCGCGAGCAGGCCGCAGACGGCCAGCGACGTCACCGTCTGGGCGCTCATGCCGTGACGGGACACCAGCCGCAGAGCCGAGGCGGCGAGCAGCAGGTAGAAGCCGACGTGCATGGCCCAGTTGAGCCAGGTGCGCTCCCTCATGGCCCTCCCCGTCGCCGCGCCCTTCGACACTATCCCCTGCCCGAGCATGGCCCCCACCAGGGCGGCCGCGCATCAACCGATCGGTTGACCCGGCCCTCGACCGCTCGGCGCGCGGGGATCGCCCGTGCTCCCGATGGCCCGCGGCGGCCCGCCCGGAAACCTGGAGGAGTCCGACGAGGTGTCCGACTTCGCCCTGACGAACTGGAGAAACCATGAACATCCGTACTCGCCTGGTCGCCGGCTCGCTGTCGGGGCTGGCCGTGCTGGCCGGCGCCGTCGCCGCCACCTCACCCGCCCAGGCCGCCGACGCCGCCCACAGCGCTCGCCTCGCCCGGGTCGCCGCGGCCGAGCCCGTCGTGCAGACCGGCACGCTCTCCGCCGACGCCGCGCTGAAGATCGCCGACGCCGCCCTGAAGGAGGCCGTCAAGCAGAAGCAGCGCGTCACCGTCGTGATCGTCGACCGGTCCGGCGCGACCCGGCTGGTGCTCAAGGGCGACGGCGCGGGCCCGCAGACCGAGGAGTCGGCCCGGCGCAAGGCGTTCACCGCGGTCTCCTTCGGCCGGACGACGTCCGAGCTGGGCAAGGGCATCAACGGCGGCGGGCCGTCCATCGCCGACATCCCGGGCACCCTCTTCCTCGGCGGCGGCGTGCCGGTCGCCTCGGGCGGCGCCCCCGTCGCGGGCATCGGCGTCGGCGGCGCCCCCAGCGGCGACATCGACGAGTCCATCGCCCAGGCGGGCCTCAAGGCGGTCGCCGGGCAGCTGCGCTGACCGGCTGGACCGGCCCCGGCGCGCCGCCGGGGGCGGGCGGACGGAAGGATGAGGGGATGAACCGCCGAGCCATCCTGACCTGGGGACTCGGTCTGATGCTCGCGGCCTGCGGCGGGCGCGAGGTGAAGGGAGCGGGAATGGCCGACGAGGAACTGCTGGCGGGAGCCGCGCGCGGGGACGCCGCCGCCGTCCGGGACGCGCTCGGCGCCGGGGCCGACGTGGAGGCCCGCGACGGGCAACGCCGTACGGCCCTGCTGCTCGCGGCGGCGGCCGACCACGTCGAGGTGGCCAAGGTGCTCGTCGCGGCGGGCGCCGACCCCGACGCCCAGGACGCCAGGAAGGACACCCCCTGGCTGGTCACCGGCGTCACCGGGAGCGTGGCGATGCTCAGGGCGCTGCTGCCCGCCGGGCCGGACCTGACCAGGCGCAACCGGTACGGAGGCGTCTCCCTCATCCCCGCCTGCGAGCGCGGGCACGTCGAGTACGTGCGCGAGGTGCTGAAGACCGGCATCGACGTCGACCACGTCAACGACCTGGGCTGGACGGGCCTGCTGGAGGCGGTCATCCTGGGCGACGGCGGCGAGCGCCACCAGGAGGTGGTCCGGCTGCTCATCGCCGCCGGCGCCGACGTCGACCTGGCCGACCGCGACGGCGTCACGCCGCTCGCCCACGCCGTCTCCAAGGGCCAGCGGGAAGTGGCCGCCCTGCTCCGCGCAGCCGGAGCCCACTGACACGGCGGGGCCCGGCGCCGGTGGGCGCGCGGGAGGCAGGCGTCCGGAGCGCGGCGGGCGCCTGCTAAGGTGTGAAATGCTTGTGATCCTCAGCTAGGAGACCAGACATGGCAGGTGACGACGACATCTCCGGGTGATACCGGAGGTCGATCGGCCCCGGCGTGAGCGCGTGAGCGCCGCCGGTGTGGCCGCGTTCGTCGTTTCCCGAATCCCTGTCCTTTCACCGGGCGGCTTCGGCATGCCCGCGTTCTCCGTCGAGGTCTTCTTCACATGTCCGACGCGTTCATCGTCTGCTCCAACCTGTCCTTCTCCTGGCCTGACGACACCCCCGTCTTCAGCGACCTGTCCTTCAGCGTGCCCGGCGGCCGTACCGGCCTGGTCGCCCCCAACGGCGCCGGCAAGAGCACGCTGCTCAAGCTGATCGCCGGGGAGTACCGGCCGCGCTCGGGCGGCGTGTCCGTCAACGGCGTGCTCGGCTACCTGCCGCAGAGCCTGCCGCTGGCCGGCGACCTGACCGTGGCCGAGGTGCTGGGCATCGCCCCGGTGATCGCCGCGCTCAACGCCATCGAGGCGGGCGACACCGCCGAGGAGCACTTCACCACCATCGGCAACGACTGGGACATCGAGGAGCGCACCCGTGCCCAGCTCGACCGGCTCGGGCTCGGCCACCTCGACTTCGCCCGCACCCTGCGCACGCTGAGCGGCGGGCAGATCGTCTCGCTCGGCCTGGCCGCGCAGCTGCTCCGGCGGCCCGACGTGCTGCTGCTCGACGAGCCCACGAACAACCTCGACCTCGACGCCCGCCACCGGCTGCACGCCGTGCTCGGCGACTGGAAGGGCTGCCTGCTCGTGGTCAGCCACGACCGCGCCCTGCTCGACCGCATGGACCGCATCGCCGAGCT
Source organism: Nonomuraea sp. NPDC001636 (assembly GCF_040298265.1). Taxonomy (NCBI): domain Bacteria; kingdom Bacillati; phylum Actinomycetota; class Actinomycetes; order Streptosporangiales; family Streptosporangiaceae; genus Nonomuraea; species Nonomuraea sp. NPDC001636. The sequence continues at coordinate 54,807 of NZ_JBEOZT010000043.1, read as the reverse complement.
CGACCGGGGCGAGGTGCGCTTCTACGGCGGCGACTTCACCGCCTACGAGGAGGCCGTACGCACCGAGCAGGAGGCCGCCGAGCGCAACGTGCGCACGGCCGAACAGGAGCTCAAGCGCGAGAAGCGGGAGATGCAGCAGGCCCGCGAGCGCGCCGAGCGCAGGGCCGGCAACGCCGCCCGCAACCTCAAGAACGCCGGCCTGCCGCGCATCTTCGCCGGGAACATGAAGCGCGGCGCCCAGGAGTCGGCCGGCCGGGCGGGCCAGACGCACGCCGCCCGCGTCAGCGACGCCAAGGCCCGGCTCGACGAGGCGGGCCGCGCCCTGCGCGACGATCAGCGCATCTCCCTGCAGCTGCCGGGCACCAACGTGCCCGCCGGGCGCACGGTCTTCCAGGGCGAGCACCTCATGGCCCGCGGCCTGTTCGCCGAGCCCGGCATCGACCTGGTCGTCCGCGGGCCCGAGCGCATCGCGCTGACCGGCCCCAACGGCGCCGGCAAGTCCACGCTGCTGCGCCTGATCACCGGCGACCTGGAGCCCGACGGCGGCACCGCCAGGCGGGCCGACGGCCGGGTGGCCTACCTGTCGCAGCGGCTCGACCTGCTCGACGACGAGCTCACCGTCGCCGAGAACCTGGCCGCCTTCGCCCCCGCGATGCCGGCCGCCGAGCGGATGAACCTGCTGGCCCGCTTCCTGTTCCGGGGAGCGCGCGCCCATCTGCGGGTAGGTGTGCTGTCGGGCGGCGAACGGCTGCGCGCCACGCTGGCCTGCGTGTTGTGCGCGGAGCCGGCGCCCCAGCTGCTGCTGCTGGACGAGCCGACCAACAACCTCGACCTGGTCAGCGTGGGCCAGCTGGAGAGCGCGCTCGGCGCGTACGAGGGGGCGTTCGTGGTGGTCAGCCACGACGAGCGGTTCCTGGCGGAGATCCGGGTGGGCCGCAGGCTGGAGCTGTCCGGCGGGCGGCTGCTGGAGGGCGGCGGGCCGGAGCTGGGGTGACGCCCTTCTAGGGGGCTATTTCCGGACATATTACTAAACTTGGATGGTTCGTTCTCTTGTGTCATTCAGGTTTGTATAGGTAGGTTTGGCGGCTATGACCGCATCGAACGCTCCGACGACCGCCGAGGAGCTGCGCGGCGCCGGGCTGCGGGTGACCGCCGCCCGGGTCGCGCTGCTGGAGACCGTCCGCGAGGGTGACCACCTCGGGGTCGAGGCGATCGCCTCCGGGGTGCGCGAGCGCGTGGGTCATATCTCGTTGCAGGCCGTGTACGACGCCCTCCACGCGCTCGCCGCCGCGGGGCTCGTCCGCCGCCTCGACCCCCCGGGCAGCTCGGCCCTGTACGAGGGCCGCGTCGGGGACAACCACCACCATCTCGTGTGCCGGTCCTGCGGCGCCGTGGCCGACGTCGACTGCGCCGTCGGCCACGCCCCCTGCCTGACCGCCTCCGACGACCGCGGCTTCGCCATCGACGAGGCCGAGGTCATCTATTGGGGCCTGTGCCCCGCCTGTTCCACCGGCAGCAGTTCCTGAGCACCCAGATTCCGCCTCGTCCGGAAGGATTCCCATGTCTGAGAACCATGATGCGATCGTCACAGACGCCAAGTCGGAGGACTCGGGCGGCTGTCCGGTCGCGCACGAGCGCGCCCCGCACCCGACCCAGGGCGGCGGCAACCGCCAGTGGTGGCCGGAGCGGCTCAACGTCAAGATCCTGGCCAAGAACCCGGCCGTGGCCAACCCGTTCGGCGAGGACTTCGACTACGCCGCGGAGTTCAGGACCCTCGACCTCGCGGCCGTCAAGCGGGACATCGCTGAGGTGCTGACGACCTCGCAGGACTGGTGGCCGGCCGACTTCGGCCACTACGGCCCGTTCATGATCCGGATGGCCTGGCACAGCGCGGGCACGTACCGCATCAGCGACGGACGCGGCGGCGCCGGGTCCGGGCAGCAGCGCTTCGCGCCGCTCAACAGCTGGCCGGACAACGGCAACCTGGACAAGGCCCGCCGCCTGCTGTGGCCGGTCAAGAAGAAGTACGGCCGCAAGATCTCCTGGGCCGACCTGCTGATCCTCACCGGCAACGTGGCCCTGGAGTCGATGGGCTTCAAGACCTTCGGCTACGCCGGCGGCCGCGTGGACGCCTGGGAGCCCGACGAGGACGTCTACTGGGGCCCGGAGTCCACCTGGCTCGACGACCAGCGCTACACCGGCGACCGCGAGCTGGAGAACCCGCTGGCCGCGGTCCAGATGGGCCTCATCTACGTCAACCCCGAGGGCCCCAACGGCAACCCCGACCCGCTGGCGGCGGCCCGCGACATCCGCGAGACCTTCCGCCGCATGGCGATGAACGACGAGGAGACCGCCGCCCTCATCGTGGGCGGTCACACCTTCGGCAAGACGCACGGCGCCGGCCCGGCCGACCACGTCGGCCCCGACCCCGAGGCCGCCCCGATCGAGCAGATGGGCCTCGGCTGGCGCAACAGCTTCGGCACCGGCAAGGGCGGCGACGCCATCACCAGCGGTCTTGAGGGCATCTGGACGAACACCCCCACGACCTGGGACAACAGCTTCCTGGAGATCCTGTACGGCTACGAGTGGGAGCTGTTCAAGAGCCCCGCGGGAGCCAACCAGTGGCGGCCGAAGGACGGCGCCGGCGCCGGCACCGTGCCCGACGCCCACGACCCGGCCAAGCGGCACGCCCCGACGATGCTGACGACCGACCTGGCCCTGCGCGTGGACCCGATCTACGAGCAGATCACCCGCCGCTGGCTGGAGCACCCCGACGAGCTCGCCGACGCCTTCGCCCGCGCCTGGTACAAGCTCACCCACCGCGACATGGGCCCGCGCGCCCGCTACCTCGGCCCGGAGGTCCCGGCCGAGACGCTGCTGTGGCAGGACCCGCTGCCCGCGGTGACGCACGAGCTCGTCGACGCGGCCGACGTCGCCGCCCTCAAGGAGCAGATCCTCGCCACGGGGCTGTCGGTGTCCGAGCTGGTCTCCACCGCGTGGGCCTCGGCCTCCTCCTTCCGCGGCAGCGACAAGCGCGGCGGCGCCGACGGCGCGCGCATCCGGCTGCAGCCGCAGAGCGCGTGGGAGGTCAACGACCCCGACCGGCTGGCGACCGTGCTGGGCACGCTGGAGGGCGTGCAGAAGGCGTTCAACGGCGCCCAGGCCGGCGGCAAGCAGATCTCGCTGGCCGACCTGATCGTGCTGGCCGGGTGCGCGGGCGTCGAGCGGGCCGCCAAGGAGGCCGGCTTCGACGTCCAGGTGCCCTTCACGCCGGGACGCGCGGACGCCACGCAGGAGCAGACCGACGTGGAGTCGTTCGCCGCGCTGGAGCCGGTCGCCGACGGGTTCCGCAACTACCTCGGCAAGGGCAACCGGCTTCCGGCCGAGTACCTGCTGCTCGACCGGGCCAACCTGCTGACGCTGAGCGCGCCGGAGATGACCGTCCTCGTGGGCGGCCTGCGGGTGCTGGGCGCCAACCACCGGCAGTCGACGCTCGGCGTCCTCACCACGACCCCGGGGACGCTGACCAACGACTTCTTCGTCAACCTGCTCGACCTGGGCACGACGTGGCACTCGACCGAGGACGCCAACCTCTTCGAGGGCCGCGACGCGGCCACCGGCGAGGTGCGGTGGACCGGCACCCGCGCCGACCTCGTCTTCGGGGCGAACTCCGAGCTGCGCGCGGTCGCCGAGGTCTACGCCGCCGACGACGCCAAGGAGAAGTTCGTCCGTGACTTCGTCGCGGCGTGGGACAAGGTCATGAACCTCGACCGGTTCGACCTGGCCTGAGCGTGACCGGAACGCCCGGGGCGGCCGCCCCGGGCGTTCCGCGTGCCCGGAGACTCGCGTGGCGGGGCGGGACGCCTTCCGGCGGGCCCTCGCTTCCGGGCGTCAGGCGGTGAGCAGGGCCTGGGCGGTGAGGCGCAGGTCGGCGACGGCCGACCTCGCCCGCCCGGCGTCGAAGGCGGGGTCGCCCAGGCGCTGCTCCAGGTCGGCCAGCACCACCACGATGTGCAGGTTGAGCACCCGCAGGCGCTCCCGCGTCAGGCCGGGCAGCCGCCGCCGCAGCAGGGCGGCCAGCTCGGCGACCCCGGGATGGTGGTCGCTGGAGTAGGGCCAGGAGCGGTAGCCGCCGGACAACACGTAACGGCTGGTGAAGCGCAGGTACCAGCTCGTGCCGGGATGGGCTAGCACGTGCTCGGCCAGCGGGGCCAGGTACGCCGCGACCAGGGCGGGAAGGTCCTCCTCCAGGCCGCGGGCGCGCAGGTCGCCGATCAGCTCGCGGCGGCGCTCGTTGAGGGGGGTCATGCGGTGGGCGTACAGGGCGTCGATCAGGCCGGCCTTGCCGTCGAAGTGGTACTGGACGGCCGAATGGTTGCCCTGCCCGGCCGCGACGGCGATCTCCCGGAGCGAGACGTCGAGGCCGCGCTCGGCGAAGAGCCGTTCGGCCGCCAGGAGAATCTTCTCTTTGGCCTGCATTCCCACCTTTTCCGGATCACCGAGGTATCGTCGCGGATTAAGACAACCTGTCTTACTCTCGTGCCGTCTGCTGTCCAAGACCGTACGCCTCTCCTGGCAGGAGCCTCGCCGTGACCGCAGAACCGATCTTCCGCCGGGCCGGCCGCCCGCCGGAGCACGCTCCGAACGTCCTCGCCGTCGTCCTGGACGACACCGGCTTCGCCCAGCTCGGCTGCTTCGGCTCCGGCATCGCCACGCCGCACATCGACCGGCTCGCGGCCGGCGGCCTGCGCTACAACCGGTTCCACGTGACCGCGCTGTGCTCGCCGTCGCGCGCCTGCTTCCTCACCGGGCGCAACCACCACGCCGTCGGCATGGGCTTCCTCGCCGACATCCCGCTCGACCACCCCGGCTACACCGCCCGCATCCCGCGCTCGGCCGCGACCCTGCCGCGCATCCTGCGCGACCACGGCTACTCCACCATCGCCGTCGGCAAGTGGCACCTCACGCCGCGCTTCGAGCGCTCGGCCGCCGGCCCGTTCGGCCACTGGCCGCTCGGCCAGGGCTTCGAGCACTACTACGGCTTCCTGCAGGGCGACACCAACCACTACGCGCCCAACCTCGTCCGGGACAACCACTACGTGGAGCCGCCCGCCACCCCCGAGGAGGGCTACCACCTCACCGAGGACCTCCTCACGCAGGCCGTCCGGCACCTCGACGACCAGCGCCACGCCGCCCCCGGCAAACCCTTCTTCCTCTACCTCGGCCTCGGCGCCACGCACTCCCCGCACCACGTCCCGCCCGAGTGGAGCGAGCCCTACCGGGGCCGCTTCGACCAGGGGTGGGACGCCTGGCGGGAGGAGATCTTCCGGCGGCAGACCGAGACGGGCGTCGTCCCGCCCGGCGCCGTGCTCACCCCGCGCCCGGAGTGGGTGCCCGCCTGGGACGGCCTCACCGCCGGCCGCCGCCGCCTGTACGCCCGCCAGCAGGAGGTCTTCGCGGGCTTCCTCACCCACGCCGACGCCCAGCTCGGCCGCCTGATCGCCCACCTGGAGGAGACCGGGCGGCTCGACGACACCATCGTCGTGATCTTCTCCGACAACGGCGCCAGCGCCGAGGGCGGCGTGGACGGCAGCGTCAACGAGCACCGCTTCTCCGCCGGCATCCGCGAGTCCCCGCAGGACAACGTGGCCCACCACGACGACTGGGGCGGGCCGCGCACCTACAACCACTACGCGTGGGGCTGGGCGTGGGCCGGGAACACGCCGTTCCGGCTGTGGAAGCGCTACACCTGGCTCGGCGGCACCCGGACGCCGCTCATCGTCCACTGGCCGGCCGGGATCGGCGGCGGCGGCGCGGTGCGCGACCAGATCGTGCACGTCAACGACCTGTTCCCGACCCTGCTGGACGCGATCGGCATCCAGGCGCCCGACGTCGTGGACGGGATCGAGCAGCAGCCGGTCGACGGGGCCAGCTTCCTGGCCACCTTCGCCGACCCCGGGGCGCCCGCGCCGCGCACCACCCAGTACTTCGAGATGCTGGGCTCGCGCTCCCTCATCCACGGCCGCTGGAAGGTCACCACCGACCACGTGTCCACGGGCGTCCTGGACGAGGAGGAACTGCTCACCGGCAGTCGCGACCTCGACGCCGACCACTGGGCGCTGTTCGACCTGGCGGCCGACTTCTCCGAGGCGGCCGACGTGTCCGCCGGGCATCCGGAGGTGGTCGCCGAGCTGCGGCGGTTGTGGGACAGGGAGGCCGGGCGCAACAACGTCCTGCCGCTGTACGACGGCCTCGTGGCCCGCTTCGGCGCGCTCATCGGGCCGGCCTGGCCGCCCGGCGACGACCGCACGTTCCGGCCCGGGGCCTCGCCCGTGTGCGACGAGTCGCTGCCGCTGCTGTTCGGCGGCTTCCGCTGGACGGCCGAGATCGAGGCGGCCCGCGAGCCGGAAGGCGTGCTGTTCGCGCTGGGCGACTGGAACGGCGGCTTCGCCCTGTACGTCACCGGAGGCCGCCTGGCCTTCGCCTTCTCCCGCGCCGGGGAGCCGCTGGAGCTCACCGCCGACCGCCCGCTGCCCGCCGGCCGCCAGTCCGTGGACGTCGTCCACACCACGGGCCCCGCGGGTTCGGCGTTCCACCTGTCGCAGGGCGGGGTCGTGGTGGGCACGCTGGCGTTCGACGGCCTGCTGCCGGTCGCGCTCCAGCACGGCGGGGCCGGGCTGCGGCTCGGCCACGACCTCGGGCTGCCCGTCTCCGGCCGGTACCGCGTCCCGGCGCGGTGGAACGGGCGGCTGTTCTCGGTCCGGCTCAGGACGCCGGGCGCCGCGACCCCCGACCTGCTCGCCGGCCTGCGGACCGCGCTGCACGCCGACTGACGGGCCCTTCCCGCGCATCGCGCCGTCGTCGGGGGCGGTTGACGGTGTGGTCCGAAATCGGCCGGTGGCGGGGACGTCGCGGCTGGTTGGCTGGTTCGCCGTAGATCAACCCCTGTCCTGGAACGGAACCATGGCCACCACCACCCTCGCCCCGCCGCGCCCGCCGCTGATCTCCTGGCTCGCGGTCGCCTCGATCACCCTCGGCATCTTCGCCATCGTCACCAGCGAGATCCTGCCCATCGGCCTGCTGACGACCATTGGCGCCGACTTCCGCGTCACCGACGGCACCGCGGGGCTGACCATGACGTTGCCGGGCTTCGTGGCCGCCGTCGCGGCGCCCGTCCTGACGGTGGCCACCGCCCGGCTGGACCGCCGGGTGATGCTCTGCGTCCTGATGGCGGTGCTGGCCGCCGCCGACGTGCTGGCGGCCGTGGCCGGGGCCTACTGGGTGGTGCTGGCCTCGCGGGTGCTCGTCGGGCTCACCATCGGCGGCTTCTGGTCGATCGCGGCGGGGCTGGCGTCCCGGCTGGTGCCGCCGGCCGCCGTGGGCGCCGCGACGGCGGTGATCTTCTCGGCCGTGCCGCTGGGCTCGGTGCTCGGCGTGCCGGCCGGCACCTTCGTCGGCCACCTGGCGGGCTGGCGGACGGCGTTCCTGGTCCTGGCCGGGCTCTCCGTCCTCGTGCTGGTCGCGCTGCTGCGCGTGCTGCCGCCGCTGCCCGCCCGTCAGGTCACCGGCGCGCGCGTCCTGCTGGACCTGCTGCGGGTGCGCGGCACCGGGATCGCCCTGCTGGGCACGTTCCTCGTCGTGCTGGCGCACTTCGGCACCTACACCTACGTCACGCCGTTCCTGGAGCACGTCACCCGGCTGTCCCCGGCCGCCGTCAGCGCCGTCCTGCTGGCCTACGGCGCGGCGGGCGTCGCGGGCAACTTCCTGGCCGGCCGGGCCGTGGCCACCGCCCCCCGCCTGGCCTTCGCCGTCTGCGGCGGCCTGATCGCGGCGGCCACCCTGCTGCTGCCCCTGGCCGGCGCCTCGCCGGCGGGCGCGGTCGGGCTGCTGGTGGTGTGGGGGCTGGCCTACGGGGGAGTGCCGGTCTGCTCCCAGGCGTGGTTCCTGCGGGCCGCGCCCGGCGCGCCGGAGGCGGCGACCGTCGTGTTCACCTCGTCGTTCCAGGCGACCTTCGCGCTCGGCGCGCTGCTGGGCGGCACGGTCGTCGACGCCTTCTCGGTCTCGGCCGCGATGGTCGCCGGCGGGCTGGTCGCGCTCGTGATGGCCGGGTCGTTCTCCTGGCTCACCCGTCCCCGCCGGGCCGCGTGAAGGGGGGAGGGGACGGGCGGTCAGCCGTCGAGGTGGTCGCGCAGGGCGTCGAGGCGGCCGTCCCAGTCGCTGGCCAGCGCGGCCAGGAACTGCTGGGCCACCCGCATCGGAGCCGAGCGCAGCCGGTAGCGGACGCGGCGGCGCTCACCGGGCTCGGCCGTCACCAGACCGGCCTCGCCCAGCAGCGTCAGGTGCTTGGCGATCGCCTGCCGGGTGATCGGCAGGCGGGCGGCCAGGTCGGTCGCCGTGGCCGGGCCACGCGAGGCCAGCTCGGCCAGGACGGCGCGCCGGCTCGGGTCGGCCAGGGCGACGAAGACCTGCTCGGCCACCGCCTCGATGTCAGGCGGCGTCAAGGTGCCCGGCCAGTTCGCCCAGCTCGCTCGCCCACCCCTCGGTGTGGGCGTCGTACGCCTTGCGGTGGTGGTCGTCCGGCAACTGGGCGAAGCCGGTCTCGACGACGGTGAGCCGGGTGCCCGTGCCGGCCGGTTCGAGGGTGAACTCGACGTACGTGCGGCGCGGGTCGCCCTCCGGCATGCCGAAGACCGGCCAGGTGAAGCCGAACACCGACGGCTCCTCCACGCGCTCCACGCGCAGGTCGACGGTGTGCCCGTCGCTCCAGCTCATCCGCGCCGGCCCGCCGGGACGCAGCTCGATCGCCGCCTCCTGGCCGAACCAGGCGGCCAGCCCCTCGGGGGTGGTGAGCGCCGCCCACACCTTGCCGGGCGGGTGGGCGAGCTCGACGGTGCGCTCGACCCGATCGGGGAATCCCATGACGACCTCCATATGCGGCAGGGAAAAGGTTGCCACACCTCGTGGCGACAGGTGGACGGTCATCGCTCCGGCCGCGGGTGCCGGCGCAGGCCGTAGGAGACGAGGACGACGGCCGCGAGCGTCACCGCGACGTCCACCAGCAGGGCCAGGCGGATGCCGGCCGGTTCCCCGGCGCGCGTGGCGGCGACCGCGCCGAGCAGCGGGATGCCGACGGTGACGGCCACCTGCTGTGTCATCGACGTCAGCCCGGTCGCCAGCCCCTGCTCCTCGTCCGGCAGGCCCGAGGTGCCGGTGACGGTGTAGGCGACGATCGCCGTGACGTGCCCGAAGAAGCCGACGAACAGCGCGGGGACCAGGATCGCCAGCACCGTCCAGCCGGTTCCGAGGAAGACGGCGGGAAGCGTCGCGAGCGCCTGGACCGTCATGCCGGCGACCAGGACGCGGCGGCTGCCGTGGCGTCCGACGAACCGCCCGGCGATCACCCCGGCGACCACCGAGGCCAGCCCCGGGATGCCGAACACCAGGCCGGTGACCAGCGGCGACAGGCCCAGCACCCGCTGGAGGTACACCGTCACCAGGAAGATCATTGCCGGCTCCATCGTGAAGATGACGAACCCGGCGAAGTTGCCCCACTTCACCGTGGGCCGCCGCAGGATGCGCACCGGCGCGAGCGGCGCCGGCGCGCGCAGCTCGATCAGCCAGAAAGCGCCCAGCAGCAGCACGCCCGCGACGGCCGCCAGGAGGTTCGTCTCGACGGCCGCGTAGATCACCGCCAGCAGGCCACCGGTCACGGTGACCGCGCCCGGCAGGTCGAGCCGCACCCGCTCGGGCAGCACGCTCTCCCGGATCAGGAACGGCGTCAGCACTGCGATCGCCACCGCGACCGGCACGTTGAACAGGAACGCCGCCCGCCAGCTCAGCAGGCTGACCAGGGCGCCGCCGAGCAGCGCGCCGACGGTGAAGCCGCCGGACAGCAGGGCGCCGTTCAGCCCGAGGACGCGGGCGCGCAGCGGGCCCTCCTTGAAGGTGGTGGTGAGCAGCGACAACGCGGCGGGCACCGTCATCGCCGTGGCCAGGCCCTGCAGCACCCGGGCGGTCAGGAGCGTCGCGGGCCCGCCGGCGAAGCCGCCGAGCAGGGAGGCGCCGGCCAGGACGACCATGCCGGCGAGGAACAGCCTCCGCCGGCCGAACAGGTCGGCCGTCCGGCCGAACACCAGGGTGAACCCGGCCGCCGGCAGCGCGTACGCCGAGGTGATCCAGGGCCACTGGGCCGGGCTCAGCCCGACGCCCGCGCCGGTCTGGGGAAGGGCGACGTTCAGGATCGAGAAGTCGACCGCCAGCATGAAACCGGCGCCGAGCAGGACGAACGCGATCAACCGCTGTCTGCCGTCGAGGCGCGGCGGGGCGGCCTCGACGGTCGCGACAGGAACACTCATTGCGGCCTCCAAGTAATAGCAACCAATCGGTTGCCATAGTATGGCAACCGATTGGTTGCGTCAACGCTGGGGTCGATCGGGGCAAACTTCCGTTTTCCGGAACGGTGGTCTAACCTTCGGAACATGTCCGACGGTGACGCCAAGCTGGTGGGGGCCGACCGCGTGCTGGCCGTGCTGGCCGAGCTCGCCCGGCACCCCGACGGCATCGGCCTGGAGGAGATGGCCCGCGCCGTGTCCAGCCCGAAGCCGACCGCCCACCGCGCCCTGGCCGCGCTGCGCCGCGCCGGGCTCGCCGCCCAGAACGGCCACGGCCGGTACGTACTCGGCGACGAGTTCCTGCGCATGGCCTTCGCCCACCACGAGGCCCGGCCCGACCACGTCCGGGTCACCCCGATCCTCCAGGCGCTGTGCGACCGCTACGGCGAGACCGTGCACTACGCCGTGCTGGAGGGCACGTCCGTGGTCTACCGGTCCAAGCTCGACCCGCCGTCCGGCGCGGTCCGGCTGACCTCGGTCGTCGGCGGGCGCAACCCGGCCCACTGCACCGCCGTCGGCAAGATGCTGCTGGCCGAGACGCTGCGGGACGAGGCCGCCGTGCGCGCCTGGGTGGGCAACCGGCGGCTGGAGCGGCCCACCGAACGCTCGGTCGGCACCGCCGAGGAGCTGCACGCCGAGCTGGTACGCGTCCGCGAGCAGGGCTACGCGGCCGACGACCAGGAGAACGAGCCGGGCGTCAACTGCGTGGCGGTCCCGGCGTACCTGACCTCGCCCACCGTGCCGAGCGGCGCGGTCAGCATCAGCGGCCTGGCCTACCGCACCCCCTTGAGCGTGCTCGTCGAGGACGTGCCGGCCATCCGCGCCGTCGTCGCCGGGCGCCACCTTCCCTGACCCGTACAGAACCGGAGAGATCCCCTTGTACCTCATGCGCATCGGCGCGCCCGGCGCCGAGAAGCCGGTCGTCCGCGTGGACGACGACCACTACGTCGACGTCTCCGACCTCACCCCCGACTTCGACGAGCGCTTCTTCGCCGCCGGCGGCCCCGCCCTGCTCGCCGAGCGGGTCGCCACGGGCCCGCGGCAGGCGTTCGCCGGCGAGCGCGTCGGCGCGCCGATCGCCCGCCCGCACCAGATCCTGTGCATCGGCCTGAACTACCGCGACCACGCCGCCGAGACCGGCCAGGCCGTGCCCGCCGAGCCGATCCTGTTCACCAAGTCGCCCAACACCCTGGTCGGCCCGGACGACGACGTGCGCATCCCGCGCGGCGCCACCAAGACCGACTGGGAGGTGGAGCTCGGCATCGTGATCGGCCGCCGCACCTCCTACCTCGACTCGCCCGAGGAGGCCGCGGCCGCGATCGCCGGCTACTGCGTGGTCAACGACGTCAGCGAGCGGGCCTTCCAGATGGAACGCGGCGGCCAGTGGAGCAAGGGCAAGTCGGCCGAGACGTTCAACCCCGCCGGCCCCTGGCTGGTCACCCCCGACGAGCTGGCCGACGTCCGCGACCTGGGCATGTGGCTCGACGTCAACGGCGTGCGCCGCCAGACCGGCAGCACCAAGACGATGATCTTCGACCCGTACGTCATCGTGCACCACCTGAGCCAGTTCATGGTGCTGGAGCCCGGCGACCTGATCAACACCGGCACCCCGCCGGGCGTCGGCATGGGCCACGACCCGCAGATCTGGCTGCGGCCGGGCGACGTCATGGAGCTAGGCATCGACGGGCTCGGCAGCCAGCGCCAGCGGGTCGTGGAGCCCCGGTAGTGCGGGCGCTCGTCCTGACCGGGCCGGGCGCGGCCGAGGTCCAGGAGGTCGAGCCCCCGTCGGCGGGGCCCGGCCAGGTGGTCGTGGACGTCGAGCGCGCCGGCGTGTGCGGCACCGACATGGAGCTGTTCAGCGGCGGGATGAGCTACCTGCGCACCGGCCGCTCCCGCTACCCGCTGCGCCCCGGCCACGAGTGGTGCGGGCGCGTCGCGGAGCTGGGCGCGGGCGTGGACCCGTCGTGGCTGGGGCGGCGGGTCGTCGGCGACACCATGCTCGGCTGCGGGCGCTGCGACCGCTGCCGCCAGGGCCGCCACCACGTGTGCCCCGACCTGGCCGAGCTCGGCATCAGCCGGGGCGCCGCGGGCGCGCTGGCCGAGCGGGTCGCCGTCCCGGTCGCGGCGCTCCACCGGCTGCCCGATACGGTGGACGCTACCTCGGGCGCGCTGGTCGAGCCCGGTGGCAACGCCTTACGCGCCGTTCGCGCGGCGGGGCTGGAGGCGGGGGAGCGGTTGCTGGTTCTGGGCACGGGCACGATCGGGCTGCTGGCCGCGCTGTTCGCGCGCGCCGGCGGCGCCGAGGTGCACCTCATGGGCCGCGCCGAGCCCGACCTGCGCCTGGCCGCGGGCCTCGGGTTCCGGCACACCTGGACGCGCGCGACGCTGCCCGCCCTGCCCTGGCACGCCGTCATCGACGCCACCAACGCCGCCGCGATGCCCGCCCTCGCCCTCGGCCTGGCCGAACCGGCCCGCCGCGTCGTCTACATCGGCCTGGCCGGCACGCCGTCCACGCTCGACACCCGCGAGCTGGTGCTCAAGGACGTCACCGCGGTCGGCGTCCTGGGCGGCTCGGCGGGGCTGGCCGGGGCCATCGACGCCTACGCCGCCGGCTCGGTGGACGCCCGTCCGCTGGTGGCCGCCACCGTCGGGCTCGCCGAGACGGCCGGCGTGCTGGCCGGACGGCGACCGCCCGGCGCCGGCCCGGGGCCCAAGATCCACATCGATCCCCGGCAATGAACCTGGAAGAGAGCACGAGCATGACCCACCGTGAACCGCGACGGCTGAACGCGCCGGACGCCGCCGTCCTGGCGGCGGTCGAGACGGCCGTCCCGGGGATCACCCGCGCCCGCGCGAGCGACCGGCTCGGCATGGCCCACGACGCCTCCCACTACCTGCTCACCCCGCAGGCCGTGCTGGTGGCCGAGAGCGCCGGCCAGGTCGCCGCGCTGCTGCGCACCGGCCTGCCGCTGACCTTCCGCTCCGGCGGCACCAGCCTCAGCGGGCAGGGCGTCAGCGAGCACCTGCTCGTGGACACCCGCCGGCACTTCCGCTCGATCGAGGTGCTCGACGACGGCGCCCGGGTACGGGTCCAGCCCGGCGCGGTGCTGCGGCAGGTCAACGCCCGCCTGGCCCCGTACGGGCGCAAGCTCGGCCCCGACCCGGCCAGCGAGTCGGCCTGCACCATCGGCGGCGTCGTCGCCAACAACTCCAGCGGCATGACCTGCGGCACGCACGCCAACACCTACCGGACGCTGGAGTCGATGACGCTGGTGCTGCCGAGCGGCACCGTCCTGGACACCGGCGCCCCCGACGCCGACGAGCGGCTGCGCGCCCTGGAACCCGACCTCGCGGCCGGTCTGGAACGGCTGCGCGACCGCGTCCGCGGCAACCCCGGCTCGGTGCGGCGCGTCCAGGAGCAGTTCTCGCTGAAGAACACCATGGGCTACGGCCTGAACAGCTTCCTCGACCACGACGGCCCGGCGCAGATCCTCGCCCACCTGGTCATCGGCAGCGAGGGCACCCTCGGCTTCGTCGCCGAGGCCGTCTTCCGCACCGTCCCCGCCCACCGCCTGGCCGCCACCGGCCTGCTCGTCTTCCCGACGCTGCGCGAGGCGATGGCCACGGTGCCGGAGCTGGTCGCCGCCGGGCCCGCCGCCGTCGAGCTGCTGGACGCCGAGTCCCTGCGCGTCGCCCAGACCGACCCCAAGGCCGACGGGACGCTGCGCGCGATGGCCGTCGCCGAGCACGCCGCGCTGCTGGTCGAATGGCAGGAGTCCGACGCCGGGCTGCTCACCGAGCGGGAGCGGACCGCCGAGCGGGTCTTCGCCGGGCTGCGCCTGGCCGCCCCCGCCCGGCTGAGCAGGGAGGCCGGCGGCCGGGCCGCGCTGTGGCACATCCGCAAGGGCCTGTACGCCACCGTCGCCGGCGCCCGCCCCAGCGGCACCACCGCCCTGCTGGAGGACGTCGCCGTCCCCGTGCCGGCGCTGGCCGACCTGTGCGACGACCTGACCCGGCTGTTCGCCGAGCACCGCTACGAGCGCAGCGTCGTCTTCGGCCACGCCAAGGACGGCAACCTGCACTTCATGCTCAACGAGCGGTTCGCCACCGACCTCGACCGCTACGCCGAGTTCACCGAGGACATGGTGGAGGCCGTCCTGGCCAGGGGCGGCACGCTGAAGGCCGAGCACGGCACCGGCCGCGTCATGGCCCCGTTCGTGCGCCGCCAGTACGGCGACGAGCTGTACGAGGTGATGCGCGAGGTCAAACGCCTGTGCGACCCGGCCGGCACGCTCAACCCCGGCGTCGTCCTCACCGACGACCCCGAGGCCCACCTGCGCGACCTCAAGACCGTCGTGACCGTCGAGCCCGAGGTCGACCGCTGCGTCGAGTGCGGCTACTGCGAGCCCGTCTGCCCCAGCCGCGACCTGACCACCACCCCGCGCCAGCGCATCGTGCTGCGCCGCGAGCTGGCCGCGGCCCAGGCGGCCGGCGACCACGCCCTGGCCCGCGAGCTGGAAGACGCCTACGCCTACGACGCCGTGGACACCTGCGCCGTGGACGGCATGTGCGCCACCGCCTGCCCCGTCCTCATCAACACCGGCGACCTGACCAAACGCCTGCGCGCCGAGCGCCACGGCCGCGCCGCCGAGCGCGCCTGGACGAGCGCCGCCCGCCACTGGGACGGCGTCACCCGCGCGATGAACCTGGCCCTCGACACCGCCGCCGCGGTCCCGCCCGCGCTGCCCGAGGCCGCCTCGCGCGCCGCCCGCGCCCTGGCCGGCGCGGACGACGTCCCGCGGTGGAGCCGCGACCTGCCGCGCGGCGGCACCAGGCGCCGCCCGTCCCCGGCGGACGACGCCGACGCCGTCTACCTGCCGTCCTGCCTGAACACCCTGTTCGCCCCCGCGGACGGCGGCCCCGGCGTGATGACCGCCTTCCAGCGCCTGGCCGCCCGCGCCGGGCTGACGCTGCACGTCCCGGAGAAGATCGCGAGCCTGTGCTGCGGCACCCCGTGGTCGTCCAAGGGCTTCGCCGGCGGCCACGAGGCCATGGGCGAGCGCGTCCGGGACGTGCTCGCGCGCGCCACCGACGGCGGCCGGCTGCCCGTGGTGAGCGACGCCGCCTCCTGCACCGAGGGCTACGCCCACCTGGTGCCCGGTCTCCAGGTGGTCGACGCGGTCGCCTTCACCGCCGAGCACGTCCTGCCCCGCCTGCCGCAGGCGCGCCGCCTGCCGTCGCTGGCGCTCCACCCGACCTGCTCCTCCACCCGCCTCGGCCTGGACGCCGCCGTCACCCGCCTCGCCGAGGCGGTCGCCGAGCAGGTCGTGGTCCCGGACGGATGGCAGTGCTGCGGCTTCGCCGGCGACCGCGGCCTGCTGCACCCCGAGCTGACCGCCTCGGCCACCCGCGCCGAGGCAGCGTCCGTGGCCGAGGCGGGCTGCGCCGCGCACGCCTCGGTCAACCGCACCTGCGAGCTGGGCCTGACCCGCGCCACCGGCCGGACCTACCGGCATCTCCTGGAGCTCCTCGACGAGGCGACCGCCTGAGGGGGGCGCGCTTTACACCGATGTGTCAATAAGATCGTCGCTGTTGCGAAGATCCGGCGATCGGGAGCACGATGAGCGACCCCGGCGGCTTCGGCCCCCTGGAGATGGACGAACGCGAGCGCATCGGTCCGTACCGGATCGTGGGCCGCATGGGCGCGGGCGGCATGGGCGTGGTCTACGCCGGGGTCGCGCCCGACGGCGGGCGGGTCGCGGTCAAGGTCATCCATCCGGGGCTGGCCGCCGACCCGCACTTCCACGACCGGTTCGTGCGCGAGGTCGAGGTGTTGTCGCGGGTGCGCGGGCGGTGCACGGTCGCGGTCCTGTCCGCCGACACCGCCGCCTCGCCGCCGTGGCTGGCCACCGAGTTCGTGCCCGGCCCCACGCTGACCGAGCACGTACGCGACCACGGGCCGCTGCCGCCGGACGACCTGGTCGCGTTCGGGGTGGACATCGCCGAGGCGCTCACCGACATCCACGGGGCCGGGATCGTCCACCGCGACCTCAAGCCGGGCAACGTGATCCTGGCCGCGTCCGGGGCCAAGGTGCTGGACTTCGGGATCGCCCGCGCCCTCGACGAGAGCGGGCTGACCGGCACCGGCGCGCTCATCGGCTCGCCCGGCTGGATCAGCCCCGAGCAGTACCGGGGCGACCAGGCCGACGCCGCCGCCGACGTCTTCGCCTGGGGCGCGCTGATGGTCTACGCCGCGACCGGGCGGCCGCCGTTCGGCATGGGGGCGCCCGACGTGCTCGCCTACCGGGTCATGAGCGTCGATCCCGACCTGTCGGGGGTGCCCGAGGGCGTGCGCGACCTGGTCCGGGCGGCGCTCGCCAAGGACAGGGCGGCGCGTCCCGGGGCGGCGGAGCTGCTCGGCGCGCTCCGGTCGGGCACGCTCCTCCTGCCGCGGCCCCCGTCCGGCACGCTCCCTCTGACACCCCCGCCACCCCCGCCCGGCACACTGCCCCTGACGCCGCCCCCCTCCGGCGGGCAGGGGCCGCTGGGGCCACGTTCGTCCGGCGGGCAGGGGCCGCTGGGGCCGCCGCCGTCCGGGGGGCGGGCGCGGGCGTGGCCGGTGGCGGCCGCCGTGGTCGCGGTCGTCGCCGTCGTGGCGGTCGGCGCGGCGTTCGCGCTGAACGCGGCCGGCACGCCGGAGGCGCTGCCGTCCCCGGACGACCGGTCCACCTCCGCCTCCACCGACCCGCCCGCCACCTCCGCGGACCCGCCCGCCACCCCGGAGGAGAGCGAAACCCCCGAGGAGAGCCCCACCCCGGAGGACACCCCGACCGAGACCGGCACGCCGGAGGAGACGCCCGAGGAGACGCCCGAGGCGACGCCCAGCAAGAGCAGGCCCCGCACGTTGCCGTGCGCCTCCTCGGGCTCGATCCTGCGCGAGGCCGCCGCGCAGAACGGCGGCAGCCTCCCGCAGGACGCCGTGGTCGCCCGCAAGCGCTGCGTCGGCTCCTGGGTCGCCGCCGAGCTGTCCTCCCCGAGCGTCGGCGCCATCGACCTGATCGCCCGGCGGAACGCCTCCCGGTTCCTCGACGCCCAGATCGGCAGCAACTTCTGCTCCCTGGAGGGCCGCCCGGCGCTGGTGGCGAGCGCGCCCGCGTCGATCAAGAGCTTCCTGTGCCCCGACGGCTTCGGCTGATCCACGGCGCGCCTCCCACCCCCCACCGGCGGGAGGCGCGCGGGCCGGGTCAGACGGCGTCCGTGCAGACGGACGAGCCGGCGGCGCGGCGGCCGCGGGCGGGCTCGACGCAGGCCCGCGCCGGGACCTCGGGCGCGTACACCTGGTCGGAGTAGATGACCCCGGTGCCCTCGTCGCCGCCCGAATACTGGGTGAGGTTCTTGTCGTCGTAGCCGGCCGAGCGGCCGACCGGCCTGCGCTCCACCCACACGTTGTAGTCCGCGCCCTGCCCCTGCTTGGTGAACCTGGCCCAGTTGACCTGGCAGGTGCCGTTCTTGCCGGGGCCGTAGCGCAGTTCGAGGTAGCCGCCGAAGGCCCGGACCCACTTGGACGCCACGGTGGAGGAGCCTGTCGTGCAGCCCGTCAGCGCCGGGTCCTTGCCGTCGCAGGCCGTGCCGGAGCAGCTGCGGGCGGCCGGCCGGCCGTTCGCGGGGCCGTCGTCCGCGGTCGCCCCCGTGACCGGGAACAGGGCCAGGGCCGCCGCCGCCAGCACGGCCGCCGTCCGGTGTGATCGCATGTCGCCACCTCCAGGGAGAGATCGGGTTCGTCGGCACGATTGTGGACCGGCCGGCCCGCCCGGATCTGTCATGCGACCTGTGGTGCGTTGGCGGGACGTCATTCGCCCGACGGCAAGGGGATGCGCACCGACACCAGCGTCCCCTCGCCGGGAGCGGTCTCGACGTCGGCGCTGCCGCCCACCGCGCGGGCGCTCTCCCGGATGGAACGGGCGATGCCGAGGCCGGTCGTCGGCGCGTCCGGGTCGAAGCCGCTGCCGTGGTCGAGCACGCTGAGCGCCAGCGTCCCGGCCCGGCACTCGGCCCGCACCACGGCGTGCCGCACGCCCGCGTGCTTGCGCACGTTCGTCAGCGCCTCGCGCAGGATGCCGCTCAGCGCCTCGACGACCTCGGCCGGCATGCCCTCGCGTTCCGGCGCCGAACGCAGCCGGCCCGCGTTGAACTCCACCCGCAGCCCGCTGCCGACCGCCTGCCGCACGACCTCCTCCAGGGCGGCCACGACGTCCTCGGAGGGGTCGCGGTCGTCGCCGCGCAGGAAGGCGCGCAGCCACTGCGACTCCTCCGCCACCCGCGCCCTGACCGAGGCGTCGGCGATCCAGCCGTCGCGGGTCAGCGCCTCCATGGTCTGCAGGATCCGGTCGTGCAGCACGCGGGCCGTCCTGCCGCGCTCGCGCTCCTGCGACAGCTGCGCCGATCGGCGCAGCTCCTCGGCCCTGGCCCGGTCCAGGTCGCCGGCGGTCCTGAACAGGATGCGCATGACGTACGCGGCCATCGTGGCGTTCGTGGTCAGCCCGGCGACGTGCGGCAGCCCGGCCCACCACGCCAGGTCCGCCTGGACGTACCCGAGGACCAGCGCGCCGCCCAGCGCCGCCGTCCACGCCAGCACGACGGGGAACGTGCGGAAGGAGATGCCCGCCATGATGCCGACGAGCAGCACGTACGGCAGGACCGTGCCCGGCCAGCCGTCGGTCACCCGCGAGCCCGCGTAGTGACCGGCGGCCAGCACCGCCACCGTCACCAGGCCGAGGTCCGCGCAGAGCAGCGCCCGCGGCGCGAGCGCGGCGCGGGCCGCCGTGACCACGCACACCAGCAGGCTGACCGCGCCCATCGCCCCCAGCAGGTACGGCAGCGGCCCGAGCGTCAGCCACCGCCCGTCGCCCAGCACCTCCAGCGACCCGCACAACACCAGCGCGCCCACCCGGACGACCACCATGGTGAGGGCCCGGCTGCGCTCCATGCCGGCGACCGCCGTCCCGGGCGGGCGCGGCGGGCGCGGGGGGCTCACGGCCGGTCGCGGCGTTCGAGCCGGTTGAGCGCCGCGCGGGTGAGCTCGGCCTTGTTGCCGACCTGCAGCTTGGCCCTGATGCGCTCGACGTAGGTGTCGACTGTGGCCTTGCTGACGCCCATCCGGCGGCCCACCTGGGCGTGCGTGAAGCCCTGGGCGATGTAGGAGAGGGTCTCCTCCTCCCGCGCCGACAGCCGGGGCCGGGCGTCGCCTGCTGAGTCGCCCCCCGCGCCGCCCTCCGAGCCGTCGGCTCCGGCGGGCGGGCGGGTGTTGTCGTCCAGTTCGCTCTGCAGGATGTCGGCCAGGCCCGCCGACAGGTAGAAGCCGCCCGCGGCCACCGTGCGCACGGCGGCGACGATGAGCTCGGAGGGGGCGTCC
The DNA here is from genome assembly GCF_040298265.1 of Nonomuraea sp. NPDC001636. Lineage (NCBI taxonomy): Bacteria > Bacillati > Actinomycetota > Actinomycetes > Streptosporangiales > Streptosporangiaceae > Nonomuraea > Nonomuraea sp. NPDC001636. Next base: position 35,004 of record NZ_JBEOZT010000043.1, on the reverse strand, counting down.
TTGGTGACGTACCCGTTGGCTCCGCAGCGGATCGCCGCCAGCACGTCGGCGGGCCGTCCGGAGGCCGACACGATGAGGACCCGCGTGACGGCCGACAGCTCCTTGACCGCGGCCAGGCACGGCCGGTCCTCGGCCAGGTAGAGGTCGAGGATCAGCACGTCGTACCCGGCGTCGAAGCCGCGCAGGTCACCGACGGACGAGCCCCGCAGCACCACCTGCAGGTCCTCGTGCCGGTGCAGGAGGTACTCCAGCCCATGGCGGATCAGCTCGTGGTCGTCGATCACGGCGATCCGGATCACGTCTTGCTCCGCGGCAGGCTGCGAACGAGGTGACATGTCAACAACGGTGAGCAGAAGTGCGCAAGACCAGCAAGTCCTGCAAAACCACTACAAGTTCGTATTGTAGATCATGAATCCTGTGGTGCACGGGCGTTCGGACGGTAGCCGTCGGTGGCCCTGACGAGCTCGTGCAGCGTGCCCGGTTCGGCGCCGCCGTGGCCGGCGTCCTCGACGATCCGCAGCTCGGCCTCCGGCCAGGCGCGGTGCAGCTCCCAGGCGGCGTCGGGCGGCGTCTTCATGTCGTAGCGGCCGTTGACGATGACGCAGGGGACGTCCCGGATCGCCGCCACGTCGAGCAGCTCGCCCTCCCGCAGGAAGCAGCGCCGGGTGAAGTAGTGCGCCTCGATCCGGGCGAAGCCCAGCACCTCCCGGTCCGTCAGCGGAGGGGGAGGTGCGGGCAGCAGCGTGTTGGCCGCCAGCTCCCACGCCGCCCACGCCCGCGCCGCCGGCAGGTGCACCTCCGGGTCCGGGTCGAACAGGCGGCGGTGGTAGGCGCCGAGCAGGTCGTCCCGCTCGGCCTGCGGGATCGCGTCGCGGAAGGCCGCCCACTCCGCCGGGAACAGCCGGGCCGCCCCCGAACCGGTGAACGCCCACGCCTCGTCGGCCGCGCCGGCCAGGTAGACGCCGCGCAGCACCAGCTCGGTCACCCGGCTCGGGTGGCGGCGCGCGTACGCCAGGGCCAGGGTCGCCCCCCACGAGCCGCCGAACACCTGCCAGCGGTCGATCCCGAGCCGCCGCCTGAGCAGCTCCATGTCCGCGACCAGATGCCAGGTGGTGTTGGCCGCCAGCGACACCCCGGGGTCGGCGGCGTGCGGGCGGCTGCGCCCGCAGTTGCGCTGGTCGAACAGGACGATCCGGTAGGCGGCTGGGTCGAAGAACCGGCGCTGCACGGGCAGCAGCCCGCCGCCCGGACCGCCGTGGAGCAGCACGACCGGTTTGCCGCCGGGGTCGCCGCAGGTCTCCCAGTAGATCTCCTGGCCGTCGCCGACGTCGAGCAGGCCGCTCTCGTAGGGCTCGACGGGCGGGTAGAACGTCATCTGCGTCATGGCTACCAGACCTACTCGCCCCGGCCGCCCGGCGCGCGGCCGATTCGCGCAAGTGCGGGCGCTTTCATGACGGGCGCGCGAGCTCGGCGAGCGTGCGGCGGAGCAGCCGTGCGGCCAGCACCGGCTTGACGGCGTTGTGCCGCAGCGGGCGGGCCTCGGCCAGCGCCACGCCGGCGGCCCGCGCGAAGGCGGACGCGTCCGGCACGGCGCCGGTCAGCAGGTCCTCGGCGGCGTGGGCGCGCCACGGCTTGTGCGCCACCCCGCCGAGCGCGACCCGCGCGAACACGATCCGGCCGTCCTCGACGTGCAGCAGCGCGGCCGTGCTCACCAGCGCGAACGCGAACCCGGCCCGGTCCCTGACCTTCGCGTACGCCCCGCGCCCCGGCGGGGCGGGCGGCAGGTCCACGCTCGTGACCAGTTCGCCGTCCCGCAACACGGTCTCCACCTGCGGCGTCCGGCCGGGCAGGACGTGGAAGCCGGTGAACGGCACGCTCCGCGCCCCCCGCGGCCCCGTCAGGTTGACGGTCGCGTCGAGGGCGGCCAGGGCCACGCACATGTCCGAGGGGTGGACGGCGACACAGCTCGGGCTCGCCCCCAGGACGGCGTGCGCGCGGTTGAAGCCCTCCAGCGCGTCGCACCCCGCGCCGGGCACGCGCTTGTTGCAGGCGGCGGCGGTGTCGTAGAAGTAGCGGCAGCGCGTACGCTGCAGCAGGTTGCCGCCCACGGTCGCGCGGTTGCGCAACTGCGGCGAGGCGCCCGCCAGGATGGCGCGGGCGAGCACCGGATAGCGCCGCCGCACCCGCGGGTCGGCCGCGACCTTGGTGTTGCCGGCCAGCGCGCCGAGCCGCAGCCCGCCGCCGGGCAGGTCCTCGACGGCCGACAGCGGCAGGCGCGAGATGTCCACCACCCGGCCCGGCCGCTCGACCTCCTCCCGCATGAGGTCGACGAGGTTCGTCCCGCCGGCCAGGTAGCGGGCCGGGCCGCCGTCCGGCGGCGTCGCGGCCATCATCGCGACGGCCTCCGCCACACTGGACGCCCGCAGGTAGGCGAACTCCCTCACCTCGCGGCGACCTCCCGGACGGCGGCGGCGATGTGGTGGTACGCCCCGCACCGGCACAGGTTGCCCGCCATGCGCTCGCCGAGCTCGGCGTCGGTCAGCTCGCGCGGGGGAGCGGTCAGGTCGGGCGTCGCGGCGCTGGGCACGCCGTCCCGCAGCTCGGCCAGCAGGCCGGCGACCGAGCAGACCTGGCCGGGCGTGCAGTACCCGCACTGCAGGGCGTCGTGCCGGACGAACGCCTCCTGCACCCGCGCGCCCACCTCGTCGTCCGCCAGGCCCTCGACGGTGACGATCTCCATCCCCTCGCACTGGACGGCCAGCAGCAGGCACGCGTAGACCCGCAGGCCGTCGGCCAGGACGGTGCAGGTGCCGCAGGCCCCCTGGTCGCAGCCCTTCTTCGTGCCGGTCAGCCGGAGATGCTCGCGCAGGAAGTCGAGCAGGGACACGCGCGGGTCCGCCGGCGGCTCGTGCGGCCGGCCGTTGACGCGCAGGGGGAGCGGGGCGCGGCCGTCCATCCCATCCCTCCGGCCGTACGGACTGTGGCGATCACCGTAACCCGCACCGGGCGGGGCGACGTGGTCCATGCGCCGGCCGAGGGGCAAAACGGTGGCGGGCATTGCCGAATGCGGATCATCGGGCGAGGATCCCGCCGTCGCCCGCACCGGCATTCCCCGGGGCTCACCCCTTGGCGGTCATGGCCTCCGCGACCGTCAGGCTGTCCTCGTAGATGTGGCTGCGCGTGATCAGGCCGCCCTCGACGGTCAGGTGCAGCGCGAACGGCGTGCTGTAGGAGACGCCGGTCGCGCGCACGGTCTGCACGATCTGCCCCAGCACCACGGCGTCCGGCCCGTCGACCAGGATCTGCCGCACCGTGGTGCCGTTCAGCTCGGGCACGTGATGCGACGCCAGCGAACGGTAGTGCTCGGCCACCTCGGCCCGCCCGGACCGGGGCCGGATCCACGGCACCGCCGGATGCCCCTCGACGGGCCAGCTGAGCTGCCAGTCGACCGGCTCGGCGAACAACTCCGCCGTCCGCTCCGGATCGCCCGCGCCGATCCGCCGCAACAACTCCTGCACGATGTCCCGCGTGTCCCTCTCCATGCCCCCAGTCTCGCGACCCGCCTGAACGCCGTCGATTACCCCGGAGGTAACCGCCGGCGGCATCCCGGCGGCGCGCAGCCGCTGGGGCGCGCCCGGGATCAGGCGGCGAGGCCGAGGGCCTGGGCCACGGCCGAGGTGGCCGAACTGGTTTCCGTGGCGGTGTAGCCGTCGCGCAGGGAGGCGTCCTGGTCCTTCAGGCCGTTGCCGCTCAGTGTGATCACGATCCGCTGGCCCGGCGCGAGGTTGCCCCGGGCGTGCTGGTCGAGGAGGCCGGCGATCCCGGCGGCCGAGGCGGGCTCGGCGAAGACGCCGTCGCGCCGCGCCACCAGCTCGTACGCCTCGAAGATCTGCGCGTCGGTCACCGCGGCGATCAGCCCGCCGGACCGGTCGCGGGCGTCGAGCGCGCCGTCCCAGGTGGCCGGGCTGCCGATGCGGATCGCGCTCGCCGCGGTCTCGGGGTCGGCGACCGGCGTGCCGTGGACGAGCGGCGCGGCCCCCGCCGCCTGGAAGCCCCACATGCGCGGCGACCGGCCGGACAGCCCCTCCTGCTCGTAGGCCTGGTAGCCGCCCCAGGTGGCGGTGATGTTGCCGCCGTTGCCGACCGGCAGGCAGTGGATGTCGGGCGCGTCGCCGAGCGCGTCCACGATCTCGTAGGCGACCGTGCGCTGCCCCGCGAGCCGCAGCTCGTTGCCGACCGAGTTGACCAGCGCGATCGGGTGGTGGGCGGCCAGCTCGCGGGCGACGCGCAGGCAGTCGTCGAACGTGCCGCCGATCTCGACGATCCGCGCGCCGTAACGGACCGCCTGCCCGAGCTTGGCGAGCGCGACCTGCCCCTTCGGCACGAGCACGGCGGCCGTCAGCCCGGCGCGCGCGGCGTAGGCGGCGGCCGAGGCGCTGGTGTTGCCGGTGGAGGCGCACACGGCCAGCTCGGCCCCGGCCTCGGCGGCCCTGCTGATCGCCACGGTCATCCCGCGGTCCTTGAACGACCCCGTGGGGTTGGCGCCCTCGACCTTCAGCCAGACCTCGCAGCCGGTCACCGCGGACAGGTGCGCCGAGCGCAGCAGCGGGGTGTTGCCCTCGTTGAGCGAGACGGCGGGCGTGCCGGGGGTGACCGGGAGCCAGCGCCGGTAGCCGCTGTCGATCAGTCCGTTCCAGGTACTCATACCGGCGACCGTAACATTTGTTTCGTGTGCTTCGCCACGTGTAACATTTGTCAGCATGGATGAGGATCCCGTGACGACCCGGCTCAACGCGGTCTACCCCGAGCTGCCGCCGGGGGAGCGGGCCGTCGTGCGGGTGCTGCTCGACGACCACCCCTTCGCCGCGCTCGGCTCGCTGCGCGCGCTCGCCGAGCGGGCCGGGGTCAGCCCGCCGACCGCCTCCCGGCTGTTCGACCGGCTCGGGTACGCGGGATTCGCCGGGTTCCAGGCGGCCGTGCGCGACGGCGTCCGCGACCGGTCGCGCCTGCGCGAGTTCGTCGCCCGTCCGCCCGGCACCCGGCGGGCCGCCGAAGACCTGCGTGCCGGGCTCGACAGCACCCTCGCCGCCGTCACCGAGCCCCTGCTCGACGCCGTCGGCGACCTGCTGGCCGGAGCCGCGTCGGTCTGGGCGCTCGGCGGGCCGCTCAGCGAGCTGGCCGCCGAGTACCTGATCAGGCAGCTCGCCGGCCTGCGTCCGGGGGCGCATCGGGTGCCCGACTCGGCGTCCGCGCGTGCCCGTACGCTGCTCGACCTGGGCGGTTCCGCGGCCGTGGTCGCGTACGACTTCCGGCGTTACTCCCCCGCGACGGCCCGCTTCGCCGAGGCCGCGTGCGCCCGCGGGGCGCGGCTGGCGCTGATCACCGACGCCTGGGAGTCGCCGCTCGCGGCGCGGGCGGAGGTGCTGATCAGGCTGCCGCGCGAGGCCGCAGGGCCGCTCGCGCCGCTCGCGCACCAGATCGCCGTCACCGAGCTGCTGCTGGTCGCCGTGGCGGCCCGCCTCGACCCGGCCGGACGCCTGGCCGACCTCGACGCGCTCACCGAGACGTTGTGAGCCGCCTGCAGAAGAGCAGGCTCACGCCCCGGCCCGCAGCAGCCGCGACAACTCCCGGCCTCGCGCCTCGCGGTGGACGAGCAGCTCGGCGATCTCGCCGCGACGCCGCGGCCTGCGCTCGTAGGGGTTAGAAGCAGTCCTTTCGGGGGGTGCGTCCCGAAGCCTCGATCTCGACGGTCTTGGACTTGGAGCTGCCGGGGGCCGTGAGGATCATCGCGATGTGCAGCTTCCCGCCGGAACCGGTGCCGCTGCCGCTGCCGCAGACCGAGCGCGCCTGCCTGGTGAGATGGTGGAAGCGGTAGATGACCTGCGCCACCCTCCGGTGCCCAGACCTCGGTCTCCGTGCCGTCCGGTGCGGACCGTGCGGTCTGTGTAACGATCGGTCCGCTCGGTCGCGGCAGGCGGTCTCAGACGGGCGCGGTGACGGAGCGCAGCCAGGCGAGCTTGTCGGCGGTGTCGGTGCAGGGCAGCGGGTTGTACAGCACCATGGTCAGGTCGGGTCTGGCGGGCAGCCTCATCTGGCTGCTCTCGAAGGTCAGCGTGCCCACGACGGGATGATCGACCTCGTTGATCCAGATTCCTGCCGCCTGGACGTCCTGTCGGGCCCACAGCCGGGCGAACTCGGGACTGGTCGCGTCCAGTGCGCGGACCACGTCGTGGATGTCGTGATCGCGGGGCTGCTCGGCCGCCGCGGCGCGGAAGGCCGCCACCACGGTCGGCGCCAGGTCCTGCCAGGCCCGCTCCCGGCGTCGGTACCGCGGGTCGTGGAAGAAGCCCACCAGGCAGTTGCGCTCGGCCTGCGTCATGTCCAGCGCGAGCCGGGCCGACTCGTTCCAGGCCACGTGGTTCCAGGAGGCGTCCAGCATGGTCGCCGGCTTGGGGTCCCAGGCTTCGATCAGTCGTTGCAGTCCCTCGCAGTAGGCGTGCGGGTGTCCGGCCGGAGGCGGCGGATTGAGCCCGGCCAGCGTGTACAGGTGCCGCCGTTCGGCCTCGTCCAGCCGCAGGACCCGGGCCACCGCGTCCAGCACCTGGGCGGAGACGTTGATGTCGCGCCCCTGCTCCAGCCACTGGTACCAACTCGGGCTCACCCCGGCCAGCACCGCGACCTCCTCACGGCGCAGCCCGGGCGTGCGCCGCCGCCCGCCCGCCGGCAGGCCGGCGGAGTCAGGGCTGACGCGGGCCCGCCTGCTCACCAGGAAGTCGCGCAGGTCCCGGCGGCGTTCCTCGCCCGACCTCACCGCGCACCGCTTCGACTGGTGGTGCCACCACCGGTGTCACCACGCTCTCCCCGCGCGGACGGGTGATGGCCGAGCGTGGACGCCATGACGATCGACCCCTTGTCCAGGGACGCCGAAGCCGGTGCCGGAACCTCCGCCGGGGAGCACGGCGCCCGGTTCACCACGCGTGCCAAACTCATCCTCGCCGTCCTGTGCGCCGCGCAATTCATCATTTCTTTGGATTTTTCGATTCTAAATGTGGCCTTGCCCGATCTCGGCCGGGATCTGGGGATGGAACAGGCCGACCTGCAATGGGCGGTCACCGCCTTCGCGCTGCCCTCGGGCGGATGCCTGTTGCTGTTCGGCCGCATGGCGGACCTGTACGGCAGGCGCAGGCTCTTCCTGGGCGGCGTCCTGCTGTTCACCGTGGCCTCCGTGGTGGCCGCACTCGCCTGGAACCCGGGGGTGTTCGTCGCGGGGCGGGTCCTGCAGGGGCTGGGGGCGGCCGCCGTCGTTCCCACCGGCATGTCGCTGCTGACGACGACCTTCGCCGAAGGGCCGCAGCGCAACCGGGCGCTCGGCGTCAGCGGGTCGGTGCTCTCGCTCGGCTTCACCGTCGGCATGCTGGTCGGCGGCGCCATGACCGACACGCTGGGCTGGCGTTCGACGATGGCGCTGCTGGCCGTCGCGGGCGGCGTCCTCGCCGTGGCGGCGCCCGGCCTGCTGACCGAGAGCCGGGGCGCCCGCGCTCCCCGGCTGGATCTGCCCGGAGCCGCCACCGTCAGCGGCGGCCTGGTCTGCCTCATCTACGCCCTGTCGGCGGCGGGAGCGGTGAGGGCGGTGGCGATGGCGGCGGCCGTGCTGTTGCTGGGCGGGTTCGTGGTCATCGAGTCGCGAGCCGCGCAGCCGCTGGTCTCGCTGACGATGTTGCGCAGGCCCACGGTCGCCTTCGGCAGCCTGGGCGGCCTGGTCACCTTCTCCATGATGAGCTCGTTCATCTTCCTGCTGACTCTCTACCTGCAGGACGTCGTGGCGCTGTCACCCCTGTGGACAGGTCTGTTCTTCGGCGGCCAGGGCGTCGTCCTGGCCGTGACGGGCATGGTGTCCTCCTCGGTGATCCGGGTGCTGGGCGCGGGGCGGACGCTGGTCGCGGGGCTGGCCCTGCAGGGCGTCTGCACCGCCGCGATGACCGTGACCGAGGGTGCCTGGCCGGCCTTGGCCGTGATCTGCCTGGCCTCCGTGGGCCACATGTCGGTGGTGGTCTCCTACGGCGTCACCGTGACGTCCGGGCTTCCCGACACGGCTCAGGGGCTCGCGACCGGGCTGGTGACGAGCGCCCAGCAGATCGGCATCACCGTCGGCACCCCGATCCTCAGCGCCATCTGCATGGCGCATGTGTCCGCGCTCCGGGCCGCCGGTCAGGCCCCGGCCCCGGCTCTGCTGAGCGGTGTCCGGCTGGCCGCCGCCGTGGACGCCGGCGTGGTGCTGGCCGGCTCGCTGGTGATCGGGTACGCCCTGCTCCGCGCCACCTCTCGCCGGCCACGAAGGACGCACGCGTGAACGGCCCACATGCCGCCGGTCAGGCCGCGCCCGGCGTCTCCCGCGCGGTCTGCCGGCCGGGGTCCGGCCGCGGAGGCGCCGGGCGACCCTATGGAAGGGCGCGGTCGGCGTCGGGGATCCAGTGCCGCCCGTCCGAGGGGTCCGGCGGGCTCACGCGTGGGAGCCGGCCGAGCAGCGTACGGAGCAGCGGGTGCGGGTTGCGGCGGTGCCAGACCACCCACCACGGCAGGAGCGGGATCGGGTCCACGATGGGGATGCGGCGCAGCCCGCTCCCCGCCGCGCCGATGCTCCACTCACCCAGGCCGACGGCGCTCTTCTCGCGCAGGAACTGCTGGACCAGGTGCCCCTGGCCGATGGCGGGCTCGGTGAAGCGCAAGGGGACGCCGAGGCGGCCGGCGAGGCGTCCCAGATAGGCGCGCCATTCGGCGGCGCCCGCCGGGTCGGGCATCGCGATGCCGCCCGCCCGCAGGTCGGCGGGCCGCAGCTCGCTCAGGTGCGCGAGCGCGTGATCCTCCGGGACGAACGCGGCCAGGGGCTCCAGGTGGACCAGCCGCCGGGCCAGCTCTTCCGGCCACGGCAGGTCGCGCGCCCGTCCGAAGGCCGCGTCGATCTCCTGGCGGCGCAGCGCCGGCAGCGCCACCGCGAGCCCCTGCCGCATGCTCACCTCCACGCGCAGCCGCGGGTCGCGCTCGCTCGCCTCCCTGACCATGCGCAGGGGCGTGAAGCGCTCGTCGTAGACGTCCACGCGGACGGGGCTGTCCACCACGCGGACCGCCCCCACGGCCTCGTCGAAGGCCGCCACCGCCGCCACGGCCAAGGGCAGGAACCGCCTTCCGGCGGCGGTCAGCTCGATGGACCGGGTGGTCCGATCGAACAGCGGCGTGCCGAGGGCGTCCTCCAGCCTGCGGACGCGTTTCGACAACGCCTGCTGGGTGATGAACAGGCGCGCGGCGGCCCTGCCGAAGTGCAGCTCTTCGGCGGTCGCGATGAAGGCGCGTACGCCGGAGACGTCTGCTTCCACGCCCAGACCCTGCACCGACAACCATCGGTTGTCAATCCGCGGTCCCATGGGTGTTGGACAGTGCCGTCGGCGGACCGGTTACCTGTTGCCTGACATTCGTGCTGATGAGAGGGGGTCCCGCGATGGAGGTCGTGGAGGTCGACCGGCGCCTGCACCTGCTGCGGCTGACGTTCGGGCAGGCGTACCTGTGGAACGACGGCGGTGCGCTCACCCTGGTGGACACGGGCATCGCCACCTCGGCCGGGGAGATCGCCGCGGCGATCGGCCGGCTCGGGCTGCGCACCGACGCCGTACGGCGGGTCGTCCTCACCCACTACCACGAGGACCACTGCGGCGGCGCGGCGGACGTGACGGCGTGGGGCGAGGTCACGGTGATGGCCCATCGCCTGGAGGCCCCGGTGATCCGGGGGGACGTGCCCGCCCCGCCGCCGAACTTCACCGACGAGGAGCGGGCCCTGCATCACAGTCTGGGCGCCGATCTGCTGCCGCCCGCGCCGCCGTGCCGGGTGGACCGCGAGCTTGCGGACGGCGACGTGATCGACTTCGGCGGCGGGGCCCGGGTGATCGCCACCCCCGGGCACACCGCCGGCAGCATCGCCCTCCACCTGCCGGAGCACGGCGTCCTCTTCACGGGCGACACCGTGGCGCACGTGTCCGGGCTGGTCATGCCCGGCGTGTTCAACATGGACCGTGCGGAGATGCTGCGCTCGTTCCGGCGGCTGGCCGGCCTGGACGTCCGGACGGCCTGCGTGGGCCACGGCGACCCCGTCACGGACGCCGGCGCCGCCCTCCGGAAGGCAGCCGCCGGCATCCCCGCCTGAACCCGCTGCTCAGCCGTCCTCTTCAGGCGCCGGCCATGCGCCGGGCCCGCCCCAGGGGCTAGCCAGGTCGCAGGAACAATTCGACGACCGGGATCGTCACGTCGGGGCGGGTGATCGGCAGCCGCAGGGTCAGGGTGTCCTCCGGCAGGCCGCGCAGGTAGTGGTGGAACGGCTCCTTCGGGTCGATCTCGACGAACGGCACCTCCGAGGCGTCGTGCAGGAACTGGGCGTAGGCCACCCGGCCGCCGAGGCCGGGCAGGTGCACGTGCTGCATCGGCCACGACAGCAGGTGCAGGTAGAGCCGGTCGCCGCGCCGGGTGTAGCGGCAGTCGGGCGGGGCCTCGAACTCCGCGGGCCCCGCCCCGTGGATGGACCGTGCGTGCAGGCGCATCCACGCGCCGATCCCGCGCAGCCGTTCCAGGGCCCGCGGCTCGAACTCGCCCCGGGCGTTCGGGCCGACGTTCAGCAGCATGTTGCCGCCCTTGGACACGGTGTCGACCAGCATCTTCACCAGCAGCTCGACCGGCTTCCAGTCCTGGTTGTCGCGGTGGTATCCCCAGCTGCCGTTGAGCGTCTGGCACGCCTCCCACGGCCGGTGGCCGGGCACGCCGCCGGGCGGCATGACCTGCTCGGGCGTGGTGAAGTCGCCGCCGCCGAGCCCGAGCCGGTTGTTGACGAGGATGCCCGGCTGCAGCTCGCGGACCATCCGCTCCAGCTCGGCCGAACGCCACTCGTCGGGGCCCTTGGCGCCGAACCCGCGCCCGGCGTAGGAGAAGTCGAACCACATCGTGTCGATGCGGCCGTAGCGGGTCAGCAGCTCGCGGACCTGGCCGTGCAGGTAGTCGGCGTACTTGGCGATGTCGCGTTCGCCGAGGTCCTCCTCCCGGCGGGGGTGGTAGAGGTCGTTGGGGAAGTCGGGGTGGTGCCAGTCGAGCAGGGAGTAGTACAGGCCGGTACGCAGGCCGCGCTCCCTGAAGGCGTCGAGCATGGGGGCGAGCAGGTCGCGGCGGGCCTTGAAATCGGTCAGCGCGGAGTCCCACAGGCAGAAGCCGTCGTGGTGCTTGCCCGTCACGACCAGGTACTTCATCCCGGCGTTGACGGCCTCGTCGGCCCAGGTGGCCGGGTCGTACAGGTCGGGGTCGAAGTGGTCGAGGTAGCGGCGGTAGCGCTCGTCGTCCATCTTCTCGTACGACTGCACCCACTCGTGGCGGGCGGCAGCCGCGTAGATGCCCCAGTGGATGAACAGGCCGAACCGGGCCTGCGTGAACCAGCTCATGGGTGCACCATGACGGCCGACAGGCCGATCCTGCCGGTGCCGGTCCGCTGGATCCGCACGTACCGGCCCTCGGCGTCCACCGCGACCACGGACGGGCGCAGCGCCCGGCCCGGCAGCGGCACCCGGGTGGCCTGCGCGAAGTCGGGCGTGGCCGAGACCAGCAGCTCGGCGTCGGCCGTGGTCATCGAGGCGTCGTTCCAGATCTCCACCGTGCCGATCCGGTGCGGGCCGCCCAGATCGACCTGCCACCAGGAGCCGGGCGCGGACGTCGTCCTGGTGTCGGTCACCGTGGAGCCGTCGAGGGCGCCGGCGGCCGCCGCGGTGCCCTCGGTGGCGGACTGGGTCGCGGTGCCCGTCCTGGCCAGGTCGGGTTCGAGCTGCTCGACCGGGCCGGGACGCGCGCCCGCCGCCGCGGCGACGGCGAGCGCCGCGTCGGGCAGCCGGTCCAGGGCGGTGTGGTTGTCCACCTGCCGCGAGCCGCGGCCGGACAGCTCCGGCGCGGTGGTGTCGGTCCAGTTGCCGGTGGCGAGGTTGTCGATGCCGTACCCGGCCCAGTTGGAGATCCACTTGTAGCCGACGCGGGTGATCACGTTGCCTTCGACCGTGATGTGCGAGCTCTGCTCGTCGAGGTAGACGCCGTTGCCGTCGCGCTCGGTGTTGCCGTACGCCGACCGGTTGAGGTAGTTGCCGGAGATCACCGTGCCGGGCTGCGGGCCCTGGGTGTAGATCGCGCCGCCGTCGTGCTGGTCCTCGGCGACCATCATGGCGTCCACGATCCTGTTGCCGGTGATCCGGTTGTCGCGCATGTCCGGGTTCTGGGCCACCGGCTGGTTCCAGCCCCACCCGACCGACACGCCCGAGTACGGCAGCTTCTCCAGCGTGTTGTGGTCCACGCGCAGCCCGGACTCGTAGCCCGCCCAGACGCCCACCGCGTCGGTGAACTCGCGGCCGGTCCAGGTGATGGTGTTGCGGGCCACGGTGTTGCGCTCGCCGCGCAGCTCGGCCGGGGGAGTGGGCTCGGTGTCGCCGACGTAGACCGCGCCCGAGGACAGGTCGGTGAACGTCGAGCCGGTGACCGCCGAGTCCTTGGTGCCGCCCTCCAGGATCACGCCGGCGCCGCCGAGGCGCGCGAACGCGGCTCCGTCGACGGTCACGTCCCGGCCGCCGCGCACGACGACGGCCGCGGCCGGCTTGGTGTAGAAGCGGCCGGCGTGGTCCTCGGGGCCGGTGGCGCCGGTCAGGGTGAGGCCGCCCTGCGTGCCCGCGTACCCCTCGGCGGTGTCCGGCTGCCGGTAGGCGGCGTGCTCGAAGCCCAGCCCGGCGACCCTGACCCGGCTCGCGCCCTCCAGGCGCAGCAAGGTCTCGGTGGCGGGCGCGATCACGTCGTCCAGTCGCTCGCCCGGCCGGGGCAGGTAGGAGACGGTACGGGCGGTCCGGTCGAAGACGAACTCGCCCGGCTCGTCGAGCAGCTCGGCGGCGTTCTCGAAGGAGGACACCTTGGAGTACCGGGAGGAGTCGACCGTCGTCGAGTCCCACGCGGGCCCGGTGCGGCCGGTGCCGCTCGCGGAGTTCGTCCAGCACGGCTGGACGAAGGTGATCACGTCGCCGTCCACGCGGTCGATGCGGCAGCGGTAGTTCCGCCACCTGACCTTGATGACCGCCTCGGCGTTGGCCGGGTCGGCCCAGCCCGCGACCCCGCTCTGCACCGCGCCGGTCATGCCCGTCTTCGTCGCGTCGCAGGTCGAGGCCGGGCACGACCCGCCGCGGGCCCGGACCGCGCGTACGCCGCCGACGAAGAGCTGCCGGGGCGAGAGGCCCTCGGGAACGGGCGCGACCTGGAGGCGTCCCTCCTGCCGCCAGCCGGTGATCGGCACGCCGCCGGACAGCACCGGACGGGCGCCGGGGGCGGCGGTCCAGGTCACCGTGTGCCCCTCGGGGCCGGAGTCGCGCCGGTCCAGGACGAGCGGCGCGGCCATCCGGTAGACGCCGCCCGCCAGGCGGACCTCGACGTCGCGGTCCATGCCGCCGGCCAGGGCCTCGCGGACCTTGTCCCGCGCGGTCTCCAGCGAGCACGGGTTGACCTGGTTGCAGGCCGCGGACCGGCCGTCCGGGGCGACGTGGAAGACCTTCGCGGCCGGGGCGGCCGGGGCGGCCGCGGGGGTCGCGGGGGGCAGGGCCAGGGTCAGGGCGAGGGCGATCGCGGTGTTCACATTCCCTCCAGCGGGGGGTTCTGGGGGCCGTAGAGCCAGGCGCGCAGGAATCCGTCCAGGGCGGGACGGTGGGCGGTGGCGGCGGCGTGGGCGATGAAGTCCTCGGTGGAGGCGTTGCCGTCCTTGTTGCGCTGCACCCACCGGCGCATGATCCGGTCGAACGTCTCCTCGCCGACCTCGGTGCGCAGGGCGTACAGGACGAGGGCGCCGCCGTCGTAGATGTTGTAGCCGCCGAGGCCCTTCGGCCTGCCGGGCGGGCCGTCCTTGGCGCGGACCTCGTCGAGCTTGGCGTACACGCCGCGCATCCTGTCGGCCAGCGGCTGGCCGCCGTGCTCCTGCGCCCACACGGCCGCGTAGTAGACGGCCGGGCCCTCGTTCAGCCAGGCGTCCTGCCAGGTGGCGGGGGTCACCGAGTCGCCGAACCACTGGTGGACGAGCTCGTGCACCATCGTGTTGGAGTACGTGGGCCGGTCGAACCACCCGGTGCCGAACAGCGACAGCGTCTGGTTCTCCAGCGCGTCGCTGTACCCCGGGTAGATGTGCACCCCGTACGTGGAGAACGGGAACCGGCCGAACCTGGCCTCCGCCCAGGCGATCTGGGCGCCGGTCTCGGCGGCGATCGGCGCGTACCTGGCCTCCTGGCCCTGCGGGACGACGTGCCGCAGCGGGAGCGCGTGCGGGCCGGTGCCGTACACGTACGTGCCCTTGACCACGGCGAGGCCGATCAGCTCCGAGGCCATCGGCTCGCGCTCCTCGAACGTCCACGTGCCGCCGTCGCGGCCGGTCAGCTCGCCGTTGGCGGTGGCGACGTACCCCTCGGGGGCGGTGACGCGGAAGGTCCAGGTGGCCTTGTCCGACGGGTGGTCGTTGACGGGGAAGAACGTGTCGGCCCTGCTGGACTGCGCGGCGGCGGCGAACCCGCCGTCGGGGCCGAAGCGCCAGCCGGTCAGGCCCGCGCGCGGCGCCTTGCCGTTGCCGTGGAAGCGCACCTCGGCCGCGAACGGGACGTGCTCGCGCAGCGGCTCGGCGGGCGTGACGGTCAGCTCCTGGCCGCTCTGCCCGGCGGAGAGGGCCCAGGCGGCGGGCCGGCCGTCGACGGTGACGGCGTCGATCACGTGCCCGTCGGTGTCGAGGTTGAAGGACGACAGGGCCTGGGTGGCCTTCGCGGTGAACCGTACGACGCCGGAGAAGTCGTAGGTGACCGGGGTGAAGTCGAAGGAGACGTCGTAGTGGCGCACGTCGTAGCCGCCGTTGCCGAGCGTCGGGAAGAGCGGGTCGCCGACCCCGGGCGAGCCCGGCGACGGGGGTACGGCGGCGGCGGTGCCGAGCAGCGCGGCCGCGACGAGGGCGAGGACGGTCCGCTTCATGGTCAGCCCGCCTTCGGTGACTGCTTGAGTGCTTCCTCGAACTCGGCGCGTGCCTGGTCGCCGCCCTGCGCCCGCCAGTCCTTGACCAGCTTGTCCAGGTCGCTCAGCGGCGCCCGCCCGGCCACGATGGAGGTCACGCGGTCGGTGCGCATGGTGTACAGCGACTCGTACTTGTTCTCGTTGGCGGGGGAGTACAACCCGACCGTCGGGTCCTCCACGCCCACGGCGATCATCTTGCCGATCGCGTCGTGCATGATCTGTACGGCCTCCTTCGAGGAGGAGTCGAACAGCGCCTGCGTCGGCGCGGCGACGAACTTCCACGGCACGGCGGTGTCCCGCCCGCCCTGCTCGGTCAGCACCGGCGCGCCCTTGGCGTCGCGCGTGTGGTCGGTGCCCTCCAGGCCGTAGTTGAGCAGCGTGTACTCCTCGCTGCCGAACGGCGAGGCGAAGAAGTCGGCCACCCGCAGCAGCTCCTTGGCCCGCTGCTCGTCGCTCTTCTTCAGCATGGTGATCGAGACGACGATGTTGTTGAGGAACGCCTTGGCCTTCGGGCCGACCGGCGTGAGCGGCCGCGGATCGGCCGCCGGGTCGATCTTCTTGGACGTCTGCAGGTAGCCGGTGGGCCCGAGGTAGGCGGGCAGGCCGTCGTAGACCATCGCGGCGTGGCCGGAGTTGAACTCGTTCTTGCGCTTGAGGCCGTCGAAGCCCTCCGAGCCGGGGTAGACGACGCCCGCCTCGCGGAGCCTGCGGACGTACTCGACGGCCGCCTTGTACTCCTCGGTCTCGATGGCGTGGACGAGCCTGCCGTTCTCCAGCCGCCAGGAGTTGGGGGCGCCGAACAGCTGCGAGAAGATCGACAGGCCGTACACGCCGCCGACCATGGTGAGCACGCCCCACTGGTTGTCCTTGGGCCTGGTCACCTCCTTGAGCAGCTCGAACAGGCGGTCCATGTCGGAGATCTGTGACAGGTCGGTGACGCCGGCCTTCGTGAACAGGTCGGCCCGGTAGAAGCCGAGCCCGCCGACCATGTTGCGCGGGATGGGGATGCCGTACAGCTTGCCGCCGACGATGCCCTGCTTCCAGAACACCTGCGGGATCGCCGCCAGGTTCGGGTACTCCTTGACCGCGTCCCCGCCGAGCAGCGCCGTCAGGTCGGTGCACTGGCTGGCCGCGAACGCGGGCAGGTTGTTCACCCCCTGCGACTGGATGTAGGTGAACATGTCGGGCAACGTGCCGCCCGCGACCATCGTGTTGAACTTCGTCGGCCAGTCGTCGGACGAGACCGCCTGCACGTCGGCCGTCCCGCCGAGCCGCTTCTCCACCTCCTGCCACGCCGGGTTGTCCGCGCGGCCGGGCGGCGGCGGCAGGAACGTCTGCACCGCGATCTTCACAGTCCCGCCCGACATGGGCGGCTTGGCGACGGCCTTGAACAGCTTGTCCGGATAGGTGAAGTAGCCCTCGGGCACGCCCGTGGGGCTGCCCGGCAGGTCGGGGGTGAGCGTGCCGGCGAGCGGCGTGTACGTCGGCAGCTTGATGGTCAGCCCCTGCGCCTTGGCGGCGGGCGCGGCGGACCCGCCGCCGCAGGCCGCGAGGGCGGAGGAGGCGACGACACCCGCCGCCGTGGCGGCGCCGAGCCGCAGGAAACCTCGGCGCGAGACGCTTTCTCTCATGGGATCTTCCTTGGGGGGTTGGGGGGTCAGCCTTTGACGGCGCCGGTGAGCACGCCCTTGGTGAAGTAGCGCTGCAGGAAGGGGTAGACGAGCAGGATGGGCACGATCGCCACCACGAGCACGGCCATCTGGACCGCCTGCACGGGCGCCGGCGCCTCGGCGGCCGTCACGGTCTCCATCGAGCGGCCCTGCAGCACGAACGTGCGCAGGATCAGCGGGAGCGGGAACTTGTCGGAGTCGTCGAGGTAGAGCAGGGCGTTGAAGAAGGCGTTCCAGTAGCCGACGGCGTAGAACAGCGAGATCACCGCGAGCACCGCCTTCGACAGCGGCAGCACGATCCTGACGAGGATGCCGAGGTCGCCCGCGCCGTCGATGCGGGCGCTCTCCAGCAGCTCGCGCGGCAGCCCCATGAAGAACGAGCGCAGCACGACCAGGTTGAACGCGCTGACCAGGCTGGGCAGGATCAGCGCGCCGAACGAGTCGATCAGGCCGACCTGCTTGACCAGCAGGAAGTTGGCGATCAGGCCCGGGTTGAAGAGCATGGTCAGCAGGGCGACCATCAGGATCCAGCGCGAGCCGGTCACCTCGCGGCGGCTCAGCCCGTACGCCATGCCGATGGTGGCCAGCACGCTGGCGAGCGTGCCGACGGCCGTCACCAGCACGCTGACCAGCAGCGCCCGCGTCACCACCCCGCCGCTGAAGATCGTCGAGTACGCCGCCAGGCTCGGCGCGGACGGGACCAGCACGAACCCGCCCGCCCGCGCGATGTCGGACTCGGCCGACAGGCTGGTGCCGATGACGCCGACGAAGGGGTAGGCCACCAGCAGGACGACCGCGGTCAGGATCGCGCCCTTGAGGATCAGGCCGGGCGTGGAGGGCCGCTCCATCCAGGCCGGCCGGCTACTTGTCGCCACCGCGGTACACCCCCTCGTGGCCGAACAGGTGGGCCACCTTGTTCGCGCCGAGCACCATCGCGGTGCCGACGATGGTCTTGACCAGGCCGACCGCGGCCGCGGGCCCCCACTGGCCGTCCTTGACGCCGTTGAAGTAGAC
Organism: Nonomuraea sp. NPDC001636; assembly: GCF_040298265.1. Classification (NCBI taxonomy): domain Bacteria; kingdom Bacillati; phylum Actinomycetota; class Actinomycetes; order Streptosporangiales; family Streptosporangiaceae; genus Nonomuraea; species Nonomuraea sp. NPDC001636. Next base: position 17,236 of record NZ_JBEOZT010000043.1, on the reverse strand, counting down.
GAACGTGTCCAGCACCTCGCCCGCCTCGGGGCCGACGTTGTCGCGCTGGAGCAGGATCTGCTCGAAGCCGACGGACAGGATGCTGCCGAGGTTGAGTATCAGCAGCAGGATGATGATCGGCGTGATGCCGGGCAGCGTGACGTGCCACAGGCGGCGCCAGCGGCCCGCGCCGTCCATGGCGGCGGCCTCGTACAGGTCCTGGTTGATGGCGAGCAGGGCGGCCAGGAAGATGATCGTCGCCCAGCCGGCGTCCTTCCAGATCACCTGCAACGTCACCAGCAGCGGGAAGACGTCGGGGTCGGTCATCATGTCGTAGCGCGGCAGGCCGGCGCTCTGCAGGAAGTTCGGCAGCGCGCCCGCGCCGCCGAGGATCTGCTGGAACACCGAGACGATGATCACCCAGCCGATGAAGTGCGGCAGGTAGACCACGCTCTGCACGAACCTGCGCACCCTGTCGCTGACCACGCTGTTGAGCAGCAGCGCGAGGGCGATCGGCGCAGGGAAGAAGAGCACGAGCTGGGTGAGGGTGATCTTGAGGGTGTTGCCGAGGGCGTTCCAGACGCCGGGGTCGCCGAAGACGGTGGCGAAGTTCCGCAGCCCCACCCAGGCGCTGTCGATGAAGCCGATGTAGGGCTGGTAGTCCTTGAACGCGACCACGTAGCCGAACAGCGGCCCGTAGTGGAAGACCAGGAAATAGCTCAGCCCGGGCAGCGTCAGCAGGAGCATCACCCGGTCGCGCCGGAGGCGCCGCCACAGCGAGAGCCTGCGCGGCCTCTCGCCGGACGACGACGCTGTCCCGGCACGGGGGGCGTCGAGGGTAGCGGTCATGCGCTGGGTCCTTCCGGTTGGCGAGGAAGCTAGTAAGCGCTTTCATGCTTCGTCAAGACCCTGGCCGGAAGTCATGCCGTTCTCGGCTCGGCTTCTTGACCTTTGCGCAGGTGAAGCCCTAGCGTGCCGCAGCAGTGCGTAGAACGCGCTTACTATCGGGAGATGGACGTGGGCAGACAAGAGGCGCCGGTGAGACCTCCGCACACCCGGCCGAGACCGCGCGCCGTGCTGGCGATGGCGCCCGGGGTGCGCGAGGAGGTGTTCGGGCACGAGGCCCTGCGCCGCCTCGGCGAGCTGACCGAGCTCCACCACCAGGTGCTGCACGAGGTCGGCTCGCCGGACGCCCTGCGCGCCCTGGCCGGGGCCGAGGTCCTGGTGACCGGCTGGGGCTGCCCGAAGATCGACGCCGGGCTGCTCGAGCACGCCCCCGGCCTGCGCCTCGTCGCGCACGCGGCGGGCACGGTCAAGACCTTCCTCGACCCGGCCGTCCTCGAACGCGGCGTCCGGGTCTGCAGCGCGGCCGACGCCAACGCGGTGCCCGTCGCCGAGTTCACCTTCGCCGCCATCGTCTTCGGCGCCAAGCGGGCCTTCACCCTGGCCCGCCGCTACCGCGAGCGCGGCACCCGGCGCGACTTCTCCGGCCTGCCCTGGCTCGGCACCCGCGGCATCACGGTCGGCCTGGTCGGGCTGTCCAGGATCGGCCGGCGCGTCATGGAGCTGCTCGGCGGCCTCGACGCGGACGTGCTGGTCTACGACCCGTACGCCGACCCCGCCGGGATCGCCGAGCTCGGCGGCACGGCCGTCGACCTCGACACCCTGGTCAGGCGGTCGCACGTGGTCAGCCTGCACGCCCCCGAGACCCGCGAGACCCGCCGCATGCTCGACGCCAGGCGGCTGTCGATGCTCCGCGACGGCGCCGTCGTCGTCAACACCGCTCGCGGCGGCCTGGTCGACACGGACGCGCTGGTCAAGGAGGTACGCAGCGGCCGGCTCGACGCGATACTTGACGTCAGCGACCCCGAGCCGCTCCCGGCCGGCCATCCGCTGTTCGACCTGCCCAACGCGTTCGTGACCCCCCATCTGGCGGGCGCGCAGGGCAACGAGCTCGGCAGGCTGGCCGAGTCCACGCTCGGGGAGATCGCCCGTTACGCCGCCGGGCTGCCGCTGCTGCACGAGATCGATCGCGGCGAGCTCGACCGAATGGCATGATCGACAGCGAGGAGGTGCCGGTGACCGAGCCGAGCTTGGCGACGATGGCCGACGTGGCCAAACGCGCGGGCGTCTCCAGCGCGACCGTGTCCCGGGTGATCAACGGCAACTACCCGGTCTCGGCCGTCACGCGCCAGCGGGTCGAGCGGGCCATCGCCGAGCTGGGCTACGTCGCCAACGCCCACGCCCGCGCCCTGGCCGGAGCCACCAACAGGACCGTCGGGATCATCATCAACGACGTGATCGACCCCTTCTACGCCTACATCGCCCGGGGCGTCGAGCGCGAGGCCACCAGGCACGGCCGCCTGTGCATGGTCTGCTGCACCCACGGCAGCCACGAGAAGGAACTCGCGCTCATCGACCTGCTGCACGAGCAGCGGGCCGACGCCGTCATCCTGGTCGGCGGCGCCTACGAGGACCGCGCCTACGCCGCCCAGGTCGCCCGCCGGGCCCGCGCGCTGCACGCCAGCGGCTCCACGCTGGTGCTGTGCGGCCGGCCGTCACTCGGCGACGACGTGCCGACCCGGGTCGTCGAGTACGACAACGAGGGCGGCGCCTTCGCGATCACCGATCACCTCATCACGCAGGGGCACCGGAAGATCGTCTTCCTGGGCGGGCCGCCGAGCCTGTCCACGACCGTCGCGCGGCTCGCCGGGCACCGGCGCGCGCTCGCCTTCCGCGGCCTGCCCTACGACAAGGGCCTGATCCACCTCGGGCAGCTCAACCGCAGGTTCGGCTACGACAGGATCCGCGCGCTGCTGGCCGACAAGCTCGACTTCACGGCGCTGTTCTGCGCCAACGACACGGTCGCGGCGGGCGCGATGCAGGGGCTGGAGCTCGCGGGCGTGCCGGTGCCGGAGGCGGTCTCGGTGGTCGGCTACGACGACGTGCCGATCGCGCAGGAGCTGCGGCCGCAGCTGACGACCGTGCGCATCCCGCTGGAGGAGCTGGGCCGCCAGGCCGTACGCCTCGGCCTCGACGTCGGGGACGACGACGACTACCTCTCGCCCGTGCAGACGATGGCCAAGGTCGGCACGAGCATCGTGGTCAGGGCCTCGGTCGCGCCGCTGTCGTAGGAAGCGCTTACTGATCATGGCTCCGGATCGCGGCACCGACCAGGGATAGAAAGCCACAGAAAGATCTAGTAAGCCCTTGACCGGCATAGTAAGCGCTTACACAATCCCTGCCATGACCCCCCTCACACGCAGAACCTTCCTCGGCACCTCCCTCGGGACGGCCGGAGCGGTGGCGGGCGCGGCCCTGCTCGGCTCCCGCCCGGCCCTGGCGCGCACGGCCGGCCAGGAGGCGCGGCACACCGTGACGCTCAGGGCCAGGCCCGCGGCCGAGGGCGAACGCCTCCGGCTCCAGCAGGCGCTCAGGACCACCGAGTTCCACCCCACCCGCGTCCACCTGCCCGCCGGCACCCCGATGGCCGTCGAGGTGACCGCCCCCGACGGGGTGCTGCCCACCCTGTACGTCGGCGCACCCGACACCCACGCCGACGTCGCGTACAAGAACCCGCGCGCCTACCGGCTCACCGAGGGCGTCACCACCGTGACCGACCCCGGCGGCGGGCTCGTCTACCTGGCGCTGACCGGCGACGGGCAGCGCGCCAGGGTCAAGTTCCTGTCGGGCGGGGTGCGCGTGCCGACGTTCACGCTGGGGGAGAGCACCGAGGCCGAGTTCCAGGCCCAGCTCGACACGCTGACCGCCGCGCCGCAGGCCGAGCTGGTCTCGCCGCACGCCATCGTCACGATCACCCGCGACGGCCTGCTCGCCTGGCGCGACCAGGACCACGGGGAACTGCTCCGGCTCCTGGAGACGATCATCGCCTCGCACGCCGCGATCTCCGGCCTGTCCGCCGCCGAACGTTCGCCGCTGCCCTTCCACCTCGTCGAGGCCCCGCGCATGCCCACGGGCGCCGGCGCGTACGCCACCCACGGCTGGACCGCCTACCCGCGCACCTACCTCGACCGGCTCATCGCCGTGGACGGGCTGCGCACCCGGGGCTGGGGCGTCTACCACGAGCTCGGGCACCAGCACCAGCAGATGGCCTACAAGCCGGAGGACCTGACCGAGGTGACGGTCAACGTCTACGCGCTGGCCGCGCAGCGCACGCTGGCGCAGCCGTCCAACCTCACCAGGCCCGACGCCAGGACGGGGCTCACGCCGTACCAGAGCGCGCTGGCCAAGCTGCCCGCGGCCGACTTCCGGAAGCTGGGGGCGTACGAGAAGCTCGTGCCGTTCCGGCAGCTCGAACTGGCCTTCGGCGAGGACTTCCACCCGCGCCTGCACCGGCTGGTCCGCGAGGAACGTCCGGCCTCCGACTACACCGAGTCCGCCAAGCGGTGGGGCTACCTCACGATCTACACCTCGCGGATCGCGGGGGCCGACCTGTCGGGCTTCTGGACCCGCTGGGGCGCGCCGCTGACCGCCGAGTACCTGGCCCGGGTCGCCGCCCTCGGCCTCCCGGCCCCCGCCGCCGACCCCTCGACGCTCACCGACTAGGAGCCCCCCATGCCCCCCGCCCCCACACCCCCTGACGGGACCTCCGCCCGTCCCGCCTCGCCGTCCTTCGACGGGGGTTGCGCCCGTCCTGCCCCGGCGCCGCTTGACCGGGCCGCCGCCGGTCCCGTCCCCGCGTCCCCCGACGGGACGCCCGCCCGCCTCGCCCCGGCGACCCCGGACGGCACGTCCGCCCGTCCGGCGGCCCCCGAGCGGGCTTCCGGCCCGTTCCCCGATGAAGGGCCTTCTCGCAGGGGGGTGGTCGTGGGGCTGGCCGCAGCCGGGGGTGTCGCGTTGCTGGGCGCCCCCCGGGTCGCGGCCGCCGAGGTGCGGCGGGCCGCGGTGCCCGGGGCGCGTAGGGCCGTGGTGCTGCGGGGGCGGCCGGCGGCGGAGGCCGAGCGGCTGCGCATGCAGACCGTCTACCGGACGACCGAGTTCGTGCCGACCGGCCTGTACCTGCCGCCCGGCCGCCCCCTCACCCTGGAGGTGCGCGCCCCCGACGGCCCCCTGCCCACCCTGCACGTCGGCGCCCCGGACACCAACCCCGACACCGCCTACCGGTACCCGCGCGCCCACCCGCTCACCGAGGGCGTCAACACGGTCACCGACGCCGGCGGCGGCATGGTGTACCTGTCGTTCACCGGTGACCGCAGGGCGAACGCGGTCGTGCGGTTCGGGCCGGAGGGCGTCCCGGCGCCGACGTACGTGCTGGCGCCGAGCAGCGGCTGCGGCGACCCCGCGCTGGCGACGCGGGCGGCGTGGCAGGGCCGCCCGGCCTTCGCCGCGCCGGTGTTCGCGCCCGCGGGCACCACGGAGGCCGAGTTCCAGGCGCAGGTGGACGCGTTCACGCAGGCGCCCTTCGTCGAGCTGGTCTCGCCGCAGATGATCGTGACCGTCCGGCGCGAGACCTTCCTCCAGGTGCGCGACCAGGACCACGCCCAGCTCATGACCCTGCTGGAGCAGGTCGAGGACGTCGAGGCGGCGATCTCCGGCCTGGACGGCTCCGCCCCGCTGCACGCACCCACCCCGCTCGGCCGGCACCTGGTCAACGTACGCCCCGAGTACGGCCCCAAGTCCACCGCGTACGCCACCCACGCCTACACCGCCTACTACGACGCGTACGCCACGACCCGCCTGCTCCTGCCCGACAAGGTGCGGACCACCGGCTGGGGCGTCTACCACGAGCTCGGGCACCAGCACCAGCAGATGGCCTGGCGGCCGGGCGAGCTCACCGAGGTCACGGTCAACATCTACAGCCTGGCCGTGCAGCGGCACTTCGGCATGCCGTCCAACCTGGTGACCGGCAACGCCTACGAGACGGCGCTCGCCAAGCTGCCGGTCGCCGACTACGCCGGGCTCGGGGCGTTCGAGAAGCTGGTGCCGTTCCGGCAGCTCGAACTCGGGTTCGGCGACGACTTCCACCCCCGGGTGCACCGGCTGGTCAGGGAGGAGACGCCGCCGTCGTCCGCGGGGGACTCGGCGCGGCGCTTCACGCTGATGGCCCTGTACTTCAGCCGCGTCGCCGGACGCGACCTCTCCGGGTTCCTGCGCGCGTGGGCGTTCCCGATCCCGGAGAGCGGGTACGCCGAGCTGGCCGCGCTCGGCCTGCCCGCGCCGGACGCCGACCTGACCCGGCTGAGCGAGCGATGACCAGCCGCCGCGCCTTCCTCGGCGCCGTCGCCGCAGCGCCTCTGCTCGCCGCGACCCCGGCCCGGGCCGGAACCACCCGCCACACGGCGGCCTCGGGGGCGGACGTACCGGCGGGTCCCGCCGACTTCGCCGGGCTCCGGGCCAAGGCGGCCGAGCTGATCACGGGCGGCGACCTCGACCCCCGCGACCCGGCCTTCGCCGCGCCGCTGGCCCGCCTGGACGCGGCCGCCTCGGCGTACCGGGCGTCGATGAACCTGGCTCCCGGACGTACGCACCTGTGGCCGGACCTCCCGCTGACCGGCGTGTCCGGCGACATCGCGACCAGCCACCAGCGCCTGCGCGCGCTCGCCACCGCCTGGGCGAGCCGCGGCTCGGCCCTGTACGCCGACGAGACCCTGGCCGCGCAGATCATCGGCGGCCTCGACCTCCTCTACGAGCGCGCCTACAACGAGGGCAAGCGCGAGACCGGCAACTGGTGGCACTGGGAGATCGGCGCCCCGCGCGCGCTGATGGACACCTGCGTGCTCATGCACGACGCCGTCGACGCGGGACGGCGGGCCGCCTGGATCCGCGCCGTGGACCGCTTCTGCCCCAACCCCGACCGCCGGACGAACCTCACGAACTTCGCCGAGACCGGCGCGAACCGGGCCGACAAGGCGCTCATCGTGGCCCTGCGCGGCATCGTCGGCGAGAGCTCGGACAAGATCGCGCTCGCCCGCGACGGCCTGTCCGACCGGCGCGACGCCGGCAAGCACACCCTGTTCGGCTACGTCACCTCCGGCGACGGCTACTACGCCGACGGCTCGTTCGTCCAGCACGACGTCGTGGCCTACACCGGCTCGTACGGCGTCGTCCTGCTCCAGTCGGTGAGCGCGATCCTCGGCCTGCTCGGCGGGAGCGCCTGGCAGGTGGACGACCCGGCGGTACGGGTCGTGCTGGACGCGGTGGAGCGCACGTACGCGCCGTGGATCCACGACGGGCTGATGATGGACAGCGTGCGCGGGCGGGCGGTGTCGCGGCAGTTCAACCGGGACCACGACTCGGGCCGCGACACCGTGGACGCGATCCTGCGCCTGGCGGCCGGCGCGGGGGAGCCGTCCGCGGCGCGGTTCCGCGAGCTGGCCAAGGGGTGGATCGCGCGCGGCCGGTTCCTGGAGGGCGCGGACGTCGCGGCCACCGCGCGGGCCGTCGCCGTGCTGGCCGACGACGCGGTCGCCGCCGCGCCCCGGCCGAGCGGCCACCACGTGTTCGCCGACATGGACCGCGTCGTGCACCGCCGCCCCGGCTGGTCGTACGCGATCAGCCTGTCGTCGAAGCGGATCGCCCTGTACGAGTGCGGCAACGGCGAGAACTACCGGGCCTGGTACCAGGGCGACGGCGCGACGTACCTCTACCTCGACGCCGGCCACTACAGCGACGGCTACTGGCCCACGGTCGACTCCCACAGGCTCGCCGGGACCACCGTCGACACCCGCCCGCGCGACCCGGCCGTCTCCTCCGGCGGCACCGGCACGGTCCGCCCGAAGAACGCCTGGGCGGGCGGCGCCACCGCGGACGGGTACGGCGTCGCCGCGCTCGACCTGATGGCCGCGGGGACCACGCTCACCGCCCGCAAGACCTGGGTGTGCCTCGACGACGCCGTCGTCCGCCTCGGCGCCGGCATCACCAGCGCCGACGGCCGCGTGATCGAGACGGTCGTGGAGAACCGGCGCACCTCCGCCCCGCTCACCACCGGCGACGGCTGGGCGCACCTCGAAGGCGTCGCCGGGTACGTCTTCCCGTCCGGCCACCGGCCGCGCTCGCTCACCGAGCGCCGTACCGACACCTGGCGGTCGATCAACGACGGCGCGAGCACGCAGGGCACGGACGCCACCGTGACCTGCGACTACACCACGCTCTGGCTCGACCACGGGGTCAGCCCGTCCGGCGCGGACTACGCCTGGATCATGCTCCCGGGCGCCACGCCCGACCGGACGCGCGACTTCGACCGGGCCGAGATCCTGGCCAACACCGCGAGCGTGCAGGCGGTGCGCGCGCACGGGCGCTCGGCGGGCGGCGGCGAGCTGTTCGCGGCCACGTTCTGGGCGGCGGGGGAGGCGGGCGGGGTGTCGGCCTCGGCTCCCTGCGCGGTCCTGGTCCGGCGGGCGGCGGGACGGCTGACGGTGGCGGTCTCCGACCCGGGGCGTACCGTGGCGGCGGTGACGCTCGTGCTTCCCCATCCCGCGCACGCCCTGGTCAGGGCCGACGACACCGTCTCGGTCAGGACCGGCGAGCGGCCCTCCTTCACCGTCGATCTGGCCGGCTCCCGCGGCCGGTCCCACACCGCCGTGCTCGCCGTCGGCAAGAAAGGCTGAACGTTGATCCCTCCGTACCTGTCGCTGCCGCCGACCGACCGCGTGCTCTCCTCGCGCACCGGCTGGACCCGCGCGCACTGGGAGGCCCTCGCCGACCGGCTGCTCGGGGCGGTGACGCCGTACGCCTCGCCCGGTTTCGCGCAGATCCGGCTGCCGGGCCGGGCGAGTTGGTCGGGCGTGGCGCTCGACGGGCTGGAGGGGTTCGCGCGCACGTTCCTGCTCGCCGCGTTCCGCCTCGCGGGCGCGGCGGGCGACGTCCCCGGCCTCGCCGAGCGGTACGCCAGGGGCCTGGCCGCGGGCACCGACCCGGGCAGCGGCGAGGCGTGGCCCGAGCTGACCGACTGCTCGCAGCAGATGGTGGAGGCCGCCTCGATCGCGGTCGCGCTGCACGAGACCCGGCCGTGGTTGTGGGACCGGCTCGACGACGGCGTGCGGGACCGGGTCGCCCACTGGCTTGGCGGCTTCGTCGGCAAGCGCACCTGGGACAACAACTGGATGTTGTTCCAGACGGTGACGGAGGAGTTCCTGAAGTCGGTGGGCGGGCCGTACGAGCAGCGGGAGATCGACCGCGGCCTGGAACGCATCGAGGACTGGTACGCCGGCGACGGCTGGTACACCGACGGCGGCTCGCGCAACTTCGACTACTACTGCGGCTGGGCGCTGCACCTGTACCCGCTGCTGTGGACGCGCATGTCGGGCGACGCGGAGCGGGCCGGCGTCTACACGAGCCGCCTGCACGAATTCCTCACGACATATCAGCATTTCTTCGGATCGGACGGCGCGCCCGTCCATCACGGCCGCTCGCTCACCTACCGCTTCGCCGCCCTCGCGCCCGTGTGGCTGGGCGCGCTCACCGGCGCCACCCCGCTCGCGCCGGGCCAGACCAGGAAGCTCGCCTCCTCCGTGGCGCGCCACTTCGCCGAGCGCGGCGTGCCGGGCCCCGACGGGCTGCTCTCCCTCGGCTGGTACGAGCCGTTCCTGCCGGTGACGCAGGCGTACTCGGGGCCCGCGTCGCCGTACTGGGCGTCGAAGGGGTTCCTCGGGCTGCTGCTGCCGCCGGACCACCCGGTGTGGACCGAGCGCGAGCAGCCGCTGCCCATCGACGAGCACGACGTCGTCGCGGCCGTCCCCGCCGCCGGGCTGCTCCTGCACGGCACCCGGCACGACGGGATCGTCCGCCTGCTCAACCACGGCAGCGACCACGGCGCGCCGCCCGACGATCCGCACTACGCCAAGCTCGCCTACTCCACCCGCACCGCCCCCGAGGCGGCCGAGCACGCCTGGGCCCGCGACCTCGACAACCACCTCGCGCTGGTCGGGCCCGGCGGCACCCCCTCGCGCCGTACCGCGATCACGCCGCTGACGTGCGCGGACGCCACCGCCTCCTCCTCCCATCGGACGGCGGGCGGCGCGCTCGTCACCAGCACCTCGGTCGTCCGCGGCCCCTGGGAGCTCCGCGTCCACGAGATCACCGGCGGCGAGGGCAGTGGCGAGGGCGGCGGCGAGGGCGGCGGCGAGGGCGGCGGCGAGGGCAGTGGCGAGGGCAGTGGCGAGGGCGGCGGCGAGGGCGGCGGCGAGGGCGGCGGCGAGGGCGGCGGCGAGGGCGGCGTGCGTGAAGGTGGGTTCGCCGTGGCCGGGGACGTGCCGCCGACCGTGGCGACCGGGCGCGGATGGGCGATGGCGCGCCGCCCGGACGGCCTCACCTCCGCGATCGTCGCCCTGTACGGCTGGCGGCGGGCGAGCGTCGCGCGCGAGGTCGAGTCCAACGCCTTCGGCCCGCACTCGGCCGTCCCGTGCCTGCACGCCGACGAGCCCGGCCTGCACGTCTCGCTGGTCGTGCTCTCCGGCGACGCCGTGCACCCGGCCGCCCTCCGCGACGCGATCACCGTGGACGTCTCCGCCCGCGAGGTCGTCATCGGCTTCCCCGACGGCACGTCAACGATCTTGACACGGTCTCCTGATCCGGACCACAGTGCCTCATGATCGGAAGACGGACCTTTCTCAGCGGCGCGGCGGCCCTGGTCGCCGGCAAGGCGTTCACCTCGTTACCCGCCTACGTCAGCGGCTCGGAGATCCAGAAACTCCTCGACGCCGCCCGCGACGGCAAGGGCGCCAAGGACGCCGCCGGCCGGTACGTCGCCAAGGTGCCCAAGGCCACGTACCTGCTGACCGAGCCCCTCATCGTCTACCGCAACACCCACCTCGACGCCACGGACGCGCGCATCGTGTCCCGCTTCCCGGCCGACGGCGTGAAGCACACGATGGTGCTCAACTCGGTCGGCTCGACCACCGGCGGCTACGCCGGAGCCGGGAACATCGCCGTCACCGGCGGGAGCTGGGACCCGGTCTGGGACTTCGTCCAGCGCGGCGTGCTCGACGAGGCCCCGGCGATGAACGGCATCACGCTCGTGCACGCCTCCGACGTCCTCATCGAGAACGTCACCATGTGGAACGTCAAGTGGTGGCACGGCATCGAGCTCAACGCCGTACGGCGCGGCACGGTGCGCGGCTGCGCGCTCAAGGGCTGGATCAGCGACCCCGGCCAGGGGCTGTGGCACGGCGAGGCGGTGCAGCTCGACCTGCCCGCCGGGGCCAACACGTGGGGCGGCGCGAGCGACCTGACCCCGTGCACGGACATCCTGCTGACCGGCAACACCTGCGACGCCTCCGGCTCCCAGACCGGGTGGGGCCAGTTCACCGGCTCCCACACCTCCGACCCCGCCCATCCGCACACGAACGTCCGCATCCAGAACAACCTCGTGCGCAACACCCGCCACGACGGCATCGGCGCCTTCAACGCCCAGAACGTCCGCATCGCCGACAACCAGCTGGAGAACTGCGAGGGCGGTATCTACGTGAAGTCGGTCGCCGGCGCGCCGCTGCGCACTTTCGACATCACCGGCAACCAGGTGACCGGCACCGGCGCCCGCGACGCCATCGGCATCCGCGCCGACGCCGCCCCCATCACCGACGTCCTGGTCACCGGCAACACGGCCCCCTGCGAGAAGGTCCACTACTACGGCACGGTCACCCCGAGAACGGGCACCACCCTCGACTGCGCCCCCGCCTCCTGATCGGCCGCGCGGCCCGACCCGGCCCCACCGTCCAGGGCCCCTGGCCGGTGCGGGCATCGGGTCAGAACTGGCTGAGCTCGAAGACGCCGATGTCGTCGGCCGAGGTGCCCTCGCCGGGGGCGCTCTGGTTGAGCGAGGCTTCGACGCCGACCCAGCCGTGGAAGCCGCCCGCACTGTCGATGATCTGCTGCATGGGCTTGACGTGCGAGTTACCGGTGTAGCAGTGCTCGCCGCGGGCGTCGGCCAGCTCCCGCCGCCAGTGCCAGACGGTGTCCCTGCGGTCGACCGAGGTGGCGTTGGCCGTGGAGCTGACTTGGTCCGGTACGGCAAGATCCGCTGGCGGATCGAGCATGACTACCGCGAGCTGAAGACCGGCTTGGGGCTGGACCATTTCGAAGGTCGGTCCTGGACCGGCTGGCACCGCCACGTCACTCTTGTCGCCGCCGCGCACTTGTTCATCACCATGCTGCGACTCGACCCAAAAGCGGCTGCGCCGGCCTGACCCTCTACAAGGTCATCTGCGAGTTACAACTGCTGCTCGCGACCTGGACCGGCGCATGCCCTACCTGTCATCGAAGGCTGAAACCGTCACGCCGCAACAGCCATCAACAGACCTAACAAAGCACTACTAGTACCAGATAGCTATACATGCGGGTTCCTTCCGCAGCTTCTAGTACGGCTTCTGCCTGAGCCATCGTTAGGGCTTTGGATGGGCGTCCTTCCCTACCCTTCGGAATCGAGCAAAGCTCAACGATGTTCCGCTTCACCAGATCTCGTGCCATCGCACGCTTGATCGCTCGGTTGAGGTAGGAACGGATGAGCCGCAGAGTGCTGGTACTGAGTACCTTGGCCTTCGAGGAGAGCCACGTATCCACGTCATGAAGGGGCGCCGGGGTGCGGGACTGGTTTGGCGACTAGAGACCGCACCCCGGCTTCTTCGTTGTTTGGGCTGGTCAGCTGGGCTGATCATCCCCTGGTGCGTCTTATTTAAACAAGGCGAACAAGCAGCGTCAATCACTGCTGGCATACTTGTTTGAACAAGGTGAATGAGAGGGGCGCGAACATGCCCAGCCAGAGGCGGCGCGACACGCTCCGTGGAGACGTGTCGGCACGGATCGCCGAAGACCTACGACAGGCCATCCTGAGCGGCGAATACGCCGAAGGGGACCGGCTTCCCAGCACATCTGAGCTCATGGAACAGGAGCAGGTGTCGTCGCTGAGCGTGCGGCACGCGTACCAGGCGCTCATCGGTGAGGGCCTGGTGGTGGCGGTCCCGAAAAAGGGCTTCTACGTCCGCGAGTCGCTGTGCATGACCTGGCACATGACGAAGTGGCAGGACCCGCAACGCCTGGAGAACGTCCAGACGGACGGCTGGACGGCGGACGTCGAAGCCGCCGGCTACTCCCACCGGCAGACGATCAGCGTGAGCATCCTGCCCGGCAGCCACATGGCGGCTGGAACACCGGTCGCGGAACGCCTGGGCATCCCGGAGAGCGAGCGCGTCGTCGTACGCAGCCGCGTCCGCTACATCGGTCCCGGCCCAGGAGAGCCCGCCAACGAGCCCGAATCGCTGGCCGACTCCTACTACGCGTACAACTGCGTGAAGGACACCCGGATCATGGAGCCGGAGAGCGTCAACACGGCGCAGGTCCTGGCCGACCTGGGGTGCCCGATGCGCGACCACTTCGACGAGCTGACCCCGCGGATCGCCTCCCGCCAGGAGACGGAACGGCTCCAGCTGTCGGGCGTCATGGCCGTACTCGAAGTGGTGCGGACTACGTTGACCACATCGGGTAAGCCGGTACTGGTGCTGCATCAGATCAGACCGGGCAACGGGTCCAAGTACATCTACCAAGTGGGGTACGGCGATGGCTGAGCGCCCCGTCCTGGTGGCCCGCCTCGCCGTGGAGAGCGACACCGATCGCGTGATCGGGCTGCGCGCCGAGTCCGAACGCTGGTTGGCCAGACGTGGCATCCAGCAGTGGACGGCCAAGTGGGACGAGGTCGGCCGGGAGAAGATCCGCCGCAACATCGCCAACCGCGAGACCTGGGTGTTCGAGGACGACGGCGACGTGATCGCCACCGTCACCCTCAACACCCGGCCGGATCTCGACTTCTGGAACCCCGAAAGCGACGGGCCGGCCCTCTATCTGTACAAGCTCCTCCTGGCACGGAACCGCGCAGGCGAAAGCCTGGGGGCCGACATCGTGAACTGGTCAGTGAACCAAGCCGCAGTTCGTGGGTTCCCCTGGCTCCGCCTGGACGTGTGGCGCAACAACCACGGACTCCAGCGCTACTACCTGGACCAAGGCTTCGAACACGTCCGGACCGTCGAGGTGCCGGGACGCGACTCGGGGGCCTGCTTCCAGCGGCGGGCGGTCCCCACCCCCGTCGAGAACATCGTCGATGCCGACGCCCAGGCCGATGTCTGAGCCATCAGGGCTTCCGCTGCCCGTGCCTGTGCGCGGCGATCAGCGCGGCCCACACAAGGCGAGCGGTGGCGTGGCGCCCTCGGGCGGTCTCCTCATACCCGTTCTCCTCGCTGTGGCGACGGATGAGGAACTGCCCCGCCTCGCAGCACCACTCGTACTCACCACAGCACGAGATCTCCCGCACCCGGACAGGACGCGGACCGTACGGGACATGCGGCGTCCACACGTACATGAGGGCTTGCCTTCGGTTCGCGCGCAGGAGGCAACGGCGGTCGCCTCCTGCGTCGGCTGATCTGGCGTTCACGTCGGCTCGGCGTCAACCGTTGGCGACGGTGGTCGTCGCGCTGCGGAGACGCAGCACGATCGCGCCGTAGATGTAGGAGGGGTTCGATGCGTACCGGTCGAGATGCACGAGCTGGACCGAGCCCGTGGCACCGGGCGCTAACGACTCAAGCGCCTGCCGCAGAAGCGCGGCCGCCTGCTCGGCCTCACCGGTTATGCCGCACGACCCACGGCCGTACTGATCGCTAGCAGCCCACGAGTAGAAACCATCGATGTCCTGGTGCACGACTACATGAGAGCCACGCGCGGTACTACGTCAGAAGAGGACACTGAGCGGCGAACCCCGCTGTCCGCCCCCGTGTCCGCCTGTCCCCGGAGGTGCACCGGATGAGCGACAACGCCACGGCCCCTGTCTGGGCCGGCCGCCTGCTCGCCGCCCGCAACAGCAAGGGCTGGTCCCAACGCGAGCTGGCACAAGAGTTGGCCAAGGCGTCCGACAAACCCCTCCCCGAGCTGCCGAACGTCATCCGCCGCATCCGAGGCCACGAGACCGGCGAACACCGCCCCGACGCCTTCTACACCCAGCTCTACTGCAAGGCGTTCGGCCTGACCGAAGACCAGCTGTTCGGCACCATCATCAAGCCCGTCCCCGCCCTCGCCCTCCCCACGTTGGCCCCCGACCCCGACCTCTACGAACGCATCACCCGCGCCATCGAGCACCCCTCCCGCGTCGACCTGGCGACAGTGGAATGGCTGGAACACTGCCTCGCCGAACACCGCCGCGTCGAGGACACCATCGGCAGCCGCCCCCTCCTACCGCTGATCCACGCCCAGTTGTCCACCGTGGCCGACCTCGCCCGAGGAGCCCGCGGCCCCCTCGCCGACCGCGCCGTAGCAGCCCTGGCCCAGTACGCCCAGTTCCTCGCCTGGATGTGCCAGGACTCCCGCCAGCACGCTGCCGCCCTGGCCTGGTACGACCGCTCCCACGCCTGGGCCGTCGAGGCCGGCGACGCCTGCCTCGCCTCCACCACCCTGAACATGCGCGCCCACCAGGCATGGAGCCTCGGCGACGCCCAACGCTGCATCCGCCTTGCCGAAGCCTCCCGCTGGCACGACGGCCGCACCACCTACGGCGTCCAAGGCATGGCCGCCCAAATGGCCGGCCGAGGCCACGCGCAGATGGGGGAGGCAAACCAGGCCCGCACCCGCCTCGCCGAAGCCGAAGACCTCATCCGCACAGCAGCCGAACACCCCGAAGACGAACCACCCTGGATGTACTTCTACGACGAAGGCTGGTTCCTCATGCAACGCGGCATGGCCGAACTGGAACTCGGCGACGGCCGCCGCGCCACCGACTACCTCGAACGCGGCCTGTCCACCTTGCCCGAGTCTTACCGGCGGGACCGTGCTTGGTTCGGGGTATGTCTGGCACGAGCTCATATTCTGCAGGGCGACGCCGAAGCCGCAACCTCCACCGCCATGGACGTGGTCTCGGATGCCGTGGCCGTCAATGCCTATGCGGTGACTGAGCTCTATCGCGCAGCATTTGAACTGACGGAGGCAGGTGCTTCTGGCGCAAAAGCGATCAGGGACTCCCTGACGTCAGAGCACTGAGGGCCTGTCCCGGCTGTCCCGCTGTCCCTCCCGCGCCTCTGGGGTGCCGAAACATGAGCACCTACCAGGGACATCCCGCCGAGACGATGTCCCTGCCGTTCCGGATCTGTTAGTCAGATGGAGGGCTGTATTACCGGGGCCCGGGTCCCAAGTGTTTCAGCGCCCCGGACGTCTTGGATGCTCCGCTCGCAGTTACCGTTGTAGACGAGTTCGCGGTGGATGCTGCAACACTTCCGTGTATGTTATCGCTGCGATCGGCTGTCGCTCAGTACGGTCACACCTGGCGGAACATCCAAGCGGATGCGGCCCAGCTGTAGTGGGGTGTCGGAATTATGATTAAGAAACAAATCGTATCCGCGCAATCAACTGGCGGTGCTGGAACAATATTTGAGTACCGGATCGCCGCAATCATGCTTACACATCTCCTGACGGGCACGCATCCACCAGGACTATCAGTCCCCATGATAGCTCTAGCCTTGCAACAGCGGGTCAGAGGCCATCTGCTTGACGATATCGTCATCTATGGCGAGCGGCCTCCTCATGAGCTCTCCACAGAATTTCAGGTAAAACGCACGCTACGAGCATCGCCTGCTAACAAAGATTTCGTCGATCTGCTAACGCAATCTCTCCATGTTCTCGATGACAAACAACAAGCGGTCGCCCGGGGCGATATTGGCTTGGGGGCAGTGGCCGGTAAGTATGCAAGCGATATGGACCAGCTTGCGGAGCTAGCGGGCCGTGCCGCAGCGCATGCTTCGATGCGGACATTTGCCGAGTCGCTAGCTAAAGACGCCATTGATGAAAAGTACCGCAATCGTTTGAAGAACATTCGAGAGGCTATCGTTCTTGCTCAGCGCCAGGGAGCTCCTCGTCTCGGCGGCGCCGACGCCGCTACGCACACCTTCTTGCGGCATCTCCATGTATGGCGACCTCAGGCTGACGAGAGTGGGAGAGACTTTCTTGAGGCGCTTGACCGCATAGCTCCTCTGGCAGCCGACTTCGCACTTAGCCCCAGAAGCTTGTTTGAACACCTGGCCGGCTTGGCTCAGACGTGGGGGCCAATGGCAGGTGTAGTGGACGCCGATACCGTACTCCGTCACCTACGCAGACGTGGACTCAAATCCGGTTCAACGTCAGCATCGCCTAACGCATCAGACTACATTGATGTAGATGCGATCGTGCGTGGACCACTAGTGAATCGTCCCGGGTTCGGTGGAGACTTGATCTCTTGAGAGGATCGAGTCCATGCCAGGTAAGTCTCCCTATCCCGCCGAGCTGCGCCGTCGAG